>JBEKGC010000450.1:0-6203 GCA_050013055.1 Streptosporangiaceae bacterium | reverse complement strand
AGCGGCAGGAAAGGCCGGCGGTTGGTGGCCGAGCACTGGCCCCTGGCGTGCAGGTTGATTTCCGGCGCGAACACCGTCAGCGCGCTGCGGACGAACCGCACCGTGCCGTCCGGGTGGCTGCAGGCGCCGCGGCCGGTCACCAGCCCGGCCCAGCGCTCCACGTCGGCGCGGGTCTGCCTGCGGTGCCCGGGCCCGGCCAGTTCGGCCAGCCCGGCGGCGATGCGGGGCAGCCCGTTCAGGCACGGCCCGCACTGCCCGGCCGACTCGGCGGCCAGGTAGCCGGTCACCCGCGCCACCTCGGTCAGGCCGCACCGATCCGACGGCAGGGCCACAAGCACGCCCGCGCCGACCGCGGCGCCGTACTTCTTCATGGTGGCGTTGTCCAGGGTCAGCGCGGTGGCCTGCGGAAGCGGCAGCCAGTTGCCGTGGTAGCCGCCGACCAGCCACGCCTGCGTCTCTGCTCCGCTGGTCAGCAAGGTGCGCAGCGGCGCGCCGATTTCCGTCTCGATCACCTGGCAATGACCCGCGGGCTGGTAGACGGTGGTGAGCATGCTGCCAGGCTCGGCGCTGGTACCGGCCGCGCGGAACCAGCGCGGGCCGTACCGCGCGATAAGCGCGATATGGGCGAGGGTCTCGACGTTCTGCACCAGGGTCGGCGCGCCGCCCAGGCCGCGCTCGGTCACCCTGGGCGGGGTGAAGGTCGGCAGCGCGGGGCCGCCGTTGAGCCGGTTCACCAGCGCCGACTCCTGGCCGGCCAGGAACCGCGGCGGGGCCTGGGTGACCGTAACCGGCAGCATGTCCACGCTGCGGGCCGACCGTTCGGCCAGCGCCCGCAACAGCTCCGCGCTGCCCGCGGTGTGCAGGTACAGGTGCGCTTCTGTCGCGCCGACCGCCTCGGCGGTGAGCTGAAGGCCGTCCAGCACGAGGTGCGGCGCGACCCGCAACAGCAGTTCGTCCTTGCGGCTCGCGGGTTCGCTCTCCGCGCCGTTCGCGACGATGACCTTACGGCCGCGGGCCCGGGCGACGATGGCGAGCTTCCGGTACACCGGGAAGGCGGCACCGCCGCGGCCGGTCAGGCCGGAGGCCTCGATGTCGCTGATCAGCAGCCCGGCCTGGCCCCGGTAGGGGGTCTGGCCGTAGCGGGCGACGTGGCCGCGGAGGTCTTCAGGGACGGGTGGCAGCAGCCGGGGCAGCCCGGCGGCCTGGCGCGTGGCGGCACCGGGGACAGATTCGTTCATCGTGGCGGTCATCGTGACACCGTCTCTTTGGTCTCTTTGGGCGCTTTGGTCCGGCGGGCTGACCCGGCCGTGTGCTCGGCGAAGACAGTGGCGACCCGTGCGGCCCTTGGCACCTCACGTGCCGCGTGCGCCAGCCGGAAGACCACCGCCCCCGCGACCAGCAGGGCACAGCCGATGCTGAGGTAGAGCAGCCAGCCCTGCTGCAGGTCCTTGCTGGCGCCGATGCTGTGCGCGAACGCGACCGGCCAGCTCAGGTAGGCGAGCAGGTGAATGGCGCGCCACAGCACCCGGTTGAGGTGGCTGCGGAGCAGGCTGGTCACGATCATCGCGATCATCAGGTCGAGCGAGATCGCGCCCAGGCTGAGCCAGAGCCGCTCGTAACCGGAGGCGAACGGGATGACCCCGGCGGCCAGCGGGATGCTGACGTAGCTGTCGAGCACCGCCGTGAGCACGTGCACGGCGATGAACGCCACGGCCAGCAGGGAAAAGTTCTTGTGCAGGCCGGTCACCGCGAACCGGGGCAGGCCCGGCAGCCGGCCCTGGCGGTTGACCAGGATGCCCAGCACGAAGACGGCTGTCAGCAACAGCAGCGCGACGATTCCCGTGGCGCGGCTGGCGTACCAGAACGCAGTGCTCCCGCTCATATCAGCAATTCCGTCCCGTCGTGTTGCTGGGTCGTTCGGTCATGTTGTTCACGTCATCTAGTGTCGCGGGCGGCCGTCGGAAGATCCTGAAAGCTACTTCTGAACGCGTTCTGAGCCGCTAGGTTCTGGGCCGCAGGCTTCTGGGTCGCTGGCTTCTGGGTCGCTGGGCCAGCCCGCCACCGTGAAGACCACGCCAGTCACATCGACCAGCCGGGCGGGCAGCCCGAGCTTCGCCAGCCAGCCCAGGGCTCCCCGGCCGCGGATGACCGCGGCGGTGCTCGCCGCGTTGGCGTCCGCGCAGCTGTCCGCGGCGACCGAGACGGTACGCCAGATCGCGTCGGCCGGCCGGCCCGTGCGCGGGTCAAGAATGTGATGCAGCACGTCACCGCCGCGCTGCCAGCGGCGCGCGGCGGTGCTCGAGGTGGCCAGGCCGCCGGCCTGGATCGCGATCAGGGCGTAGGGGCCGGCCGGGGGATCCTCCGGGGAACCGGTCACATCCTGCACCCTGACCCGCCACCCGCCGTCCGGGACGTCGCCCGCGACGGCGATGTCGCCGCCCAGGCTGACCAGCACGCCGCAGCCTAGCCGCGCCGCGATCCGCCCGGCGGCCCGGTCCGCGGCCCACGCCTTCGCCGTCGCCCCGAGATCGAGCTGGACGCCTGGGGGCATGGTCAACCACTGGCCCTCCAGGTGCACCTCGCGCCAGCCCGGCACCGTCCTGGTGGTGACAAGCAAGGGCGGCCCGGTGCGCGGAACCTGGTCGAAGTCGCGGTCATAACCCACGGCTGACATGGCCGCGCCCACGGTCGGATCCACGTCGCCGTCGGTCAGCCTGGCCGCCCGCAGGGCCACCCCGATGGCCTCGGCCAGCACTGGGCTGACCCGGGCCGGACGGCCCCGGGCGGTCCGCAGGTTGCGGATCTCGGCATCCTCGCGAAACCGGCTGCAGGCCACGTCCACCTCGTCGAGGTCGGCCGCCAGCAGGCGCCGGGCCTCGGCCAGGCACCGCGGGTCGGTCACCACCAGCTGGACCAGCGTGCCGAGGGCCCGCCAGCGAGCCGAGGTGTCCGCCTGGACCGGGTCGGCGGCGGGCGGCATCATGAACCGCCGGAGGTGACCTGGCTGCTGCCCGAACTCGAACTCGGCGTGTTACTCGAACTGATGCCGCTCGAGCTGGAACTGCCCGAGCTTGAGGTGCCAGAGCTGGAGGTGCCAGAGCTGGAGGTGCCTGAGCTTGAGGTGCCTGAGCTTGAGGTGCCGGACTTGGCGGACGACGAGCCTGAACTTGTCGAGGTGGAACCCGTTGACGACGAGCCGGATGATGTGGTGGTCTTGTGGGTGGAGCCCGGTAGCGCCAAAGCCAGGGCGCCAGCCGTCACCACACTGGCCACGGTGACCGCAGTGGTGGCGGATCGGACCTTCTCGCGTCCGTTTTCCCTGGCCGCTATGGCCCGGCGGATGCCGTCTCGGTGTGCGCTCATGTCAACCATTCTGTGGTCACGTCTTCGGAAATCACTCCACGAACCTTCTCGGTAACCTCTGAGCTGTGCCGCTCTGCCCTCCTCGCAGGCCGAGGCTACCCAGGCAACATGAAGGGGAGCTGAAGCTAGCGGCGGGCCCGGACGAGTACCGCGGCGGTGGCCAGGCCAAGCGCGACCGTGGCCAGGCCGGAGGTCAGCAGGGTGCCGCGGGCGCCGAAGGCGGCGACGATGGGGCCGCCGAGCGCGGTACCCATCGGCGCGGCCAGGATAAGCAGCGAGCTCCTCGCCGCGATGACCTGAGCCAGCGCGCCCGGCGGGCTGGCGTCCTGAAGCACCGCCATCGACAGCGACATCCACGGACCCCAGATGACGGCGCCGGCGAAGAAGGCCGCGAGCCCGGCCCACAGCGGCGTCGGCAGGCCCAGCGGGATGATCGCCAGCCCCCAGCCGATCACGATCGCGGTCATGGTCGGCCACACTGGCCAGCGGCGCAGGAACGGCGCCGAGAGCTCGCCGATCACCGCCCCCAGCCCGAATACCGCCCAGAACATGCCGAGCAGCGCCGCCGACCCGTGCAGGTCGGAGGCCACGTGCACCGGCAGCGCCACCTCGATCGGTCCGTACAGCAGGTAAAACACGAACGACAAGGCCATCAGCCCAGGCAGCACCGGGCTGGACCTGATCACCGCCCAGCCGCCCGCGTCAGCCGGGGCCGAGGGGGCCGCGTCAGCGGGGGTCGCGTCAGCCTGGGTCGCGGGGGTCGCGGGGGTCGCGGGGGTCGCGGGTGAGGATGCGGACGGCGTCAGCCGGGCCGCCAGGGGCGCGACGAGGGCGTAGCTGACCGCCAGGACGACCCAGCTTGCGGCGTCCAGGCAGATGACCAGGGCGGGGCCCGCCAGCGTGGTCACCACCCCAGCCAGGGCGGGACCGATCATCAAGCTCAGCTGGTCGGCCAGGCCGAAGAGCGAGTTCCCCGCGATCCGCTGCTCGGCCGGGAGCAGGTCCGCGATCAGCGTGTACTTGCCCGCCACGCCCCACGCGCTGAACAGCGAGGACACACCGAGCAGAGCCACGTATCCGGCGGGATCGAGCCGCCCGGCCATGGCCAGGCCGCCGACCAGGCCCAGGGCCAGCGCGCGCAGCACGGCGTTCACGGACACCAGCCCGGTCCCGCGTCGGTGGCGCAGCCAGCGACGCAACAGCACCGCGCCGGCCGCGCCCGGGATCGAATAGGCGGCGACGGCCGCGCCGACCCACAAGCCCCGCTGGCCGGGCGGGGACAGCTGCAGCGCCAGCCAGGCGATCGCCACCGCGCTCATCCCGTCCCCCAGCGCGGAGGCCGCCGCGCCCGGCAGCACCCGGCGCAGGACCGGATGGACCAGAGCCGGATAGTACGGCGAGGTGCGAACGCGTTCGGCCAGCCGGAACATACCGGCCCTCGTGACCGGACCAGCCCCGCCAGCCCCGTCCGCCCCGCCAGCCCCGTCCGCCCTGCCAGCCCCGTCCGCCCCGCTGGCCCCGTCCGCTCCGGCGGCGGGCGGCGGCCCGCCACGACGATCGCTAGTCACCCCCGGATCATCCAACCTCAACCAGCCTTGAGGTCAAATCGATCAGCTGTCCTCTGTCCTCGTCACCGGGTCCCGCCGAAGCCAGAAATGGTTATCGCGGATATTTAGGGCATTTCCAAAATAAGGTGATTTCGCGGTGGGTCCGGGGCCGCTGAATGTGGTCTATCGCTCCCCGCCCAGGGCGCGCCGTGCTCCCGAGGCAGATTTTCATGATCGCGAAGAGTTTTTACCCGTATATGGGGAGAAAGTCTTCGCGATCATGGGAGCGGGGGCGCTGGCGCAGGCCTAAAGCACATGGGGGGCGGGACGGCTGAGGATTAGACCACGCAAGGTTGTCCGTGGGTCGCGGCAGGCCGGAAACTCATGTTCCTTACGCTCACTGGCGAAGGTAACGATCCACGATAATCCAGTTCGGGGCTTTCGGGGCTTTCGGGGGCCGGATTGGCTATCGTCGGAGGGTGGCGACCGCACGCGAGCTTCTGCTGACCGAGCAGCATCTGGCCGGGCAGCGGGCGGCGGCGCTTGAGCGGGAGTTCGCCGACCTCGCGCAGGCGGCGAGCTCGGCCGGAACCGACGACGAGCACGATCCCGAGGGCGCCACGCTCGCGTTCGAGCGCCAGCACGCCGCCGCGCTGCTTGACGCGACGCGGCAACGGCTGACCGCGATCGAGGCGGCGCTGGACCGGCTGGAGGCCGGCACATACGGGGTCTGCGAGCGGTGCGGGCGGCCCATCGGGGACGAGCGGCTGGCGGCCCGGCCGACCGCGCTGACCTGCATCCGCTGCGCCGCGAAGGGCTCAAGGTGACGCCCGGGCCTACTCGGCCCGCAGTGCGAACGCGGTCCGGGTCCCGGCCGCCGCACCGGCCGGGTCAAGGGCGCCGGCCACCGCGATGACCAGCCCGGACAGGGCAAGCACGATCAGTTCCGCGGGGTGATAGACGTCGAGCGCCGACGCCGGGATGCCGGTCTGCGCGGCCTGGCCCATGACCGGCAGCACATACTGGTGCGAGGCGATCCCGGCCGGGATCGCGATCAGGCGGGCCATCAGCCCGGTCCCGGCGACCGAGCACGCCCCGCCCGAGTATGGGACGCCGCTCTGGAGGCAGGGCATTTCAGGGGGGAGGGGAAAGAGCTGCTGACGCCTGGGGTCGGACTCGGCGCGCATGGCCGCTACATGCCGCCGAAGACCGAAGCGGGCGGTGAGAACCTGTGCCGCATCTACGCTCGTGGCCTTGAGTTCATCCACGCCGATCTGAGCGACGCCTTCGAGC
>JBEKGC010000449.1:0-12820 GCA_050013055.1 Streptosporangiaceae bacterium | reverse complement strand
TCACCTGGCGGCGCGACTGATCCTGGCGGCAGATCGACAGGGACGGGCGAGCTTGCCCGCTGCGTCCAGCCAGCCAGCGACAGGCCGCTAAGGGTAAGGGCACGGGCCGGACCATCGCGCGGCGGCAGCGGGAACGTGACCGTGATCGCGGCCACCCGCAGCGGGTAGCGTGCCTGGTCGCCGCCGAGAGGCGCGACGAGCAGGTGGGGCCGGCCGTCAGCGGGCAGTGTCCCGGCGGCGAGCTGATACCCGGCGCCCGTCCCGTCCAGGATGGTCAGGGTCACGGTGACCGGCCCGAGCCGGGCGGCACGCCCGGTTGTCCGTGCCCCGGGCACCGGCGCGGCCAGGCCGAGCGTGGCCGTGAACTGGATCTCGCCGGGCTGGGCACTGGGCTGGGCGCCGGCCTGCGCGCCGGGCTGGGGTGTCGCCAGCACGGCTCCCGGCAGGGCGCCGGCCGGGGTGATGGCGCGGAACAGGCGGCCTGGCGGCAGCGGCGACTCATCGCCGCGCAGCCGGACGACCTGGGGTGCCTGGGCCGCGTCGACCGCGATCACCTCGCCGGGACTCGCCTGGTTCTGGACCACCGCCATCGCGTGCGTCACGCCTCTCGCGGCGGTGACGGCGCCCGCACCGCCCGGCGCGAGGGCCGCGGGCAGGTCGACCTGGACGTCGCCTCCGGTGGCGAAGGCGGCCTGGTCCGAAGCCGACGTGAGCCAGCTCGCATGCTGTGCGAGCGCGAGCGTTCCGGTGGCGACCGCCATGATGAGCAGCAGCGCCGCGCCGCCCTGCCGGACCGGCATCCTGCTGAACTGCCAGGAAGCCAGCGAGGCCGTGAGCCTGGAGCCCCGGCCGGCCAGCCAGTCCGCCGCCCGGGCGGCCAGGGGAAGCAAGCGCAGCGTGGCGACGCTTCCGGCGGCCAGCGCCAGCGCGGGCGCCAGCGCGAGCACGGGATCGATCCCCGCCGTCCCGCCATCGCTCGCCGCGGAATAGTGCCGCAGTTGCTCACCGGCCAGCACCGCGAGCACCAGCAGGGCGATGTCCAGGCCGGCCCGCGCCGCCGCCGCCATCGTGGCCTGCCGGCCACGGCGGGTCCGCGCGGCACCTGGGGTGGGAGTAAGCCCAGGAGCGAGCAGCGTGGCCGCGGCGATGACCGTGACGGCGATCGCCGCCCCGAGCGCGTCGGGCCAGATTCCCGGCCGGCCCGCGAGCCTGAGGCCCACGCCGCCCAGCGGTCCTGCGGTCACGAGCACGCTGGCGAGCCTGATCCCCGCGAGCGCGCCGGCCACGGACACCAGCGCCGACAGCGGGATCACCTCGGCCGCCGTGAGCCGGGTGAGCTGGGACCTGGTCGCTCCGCGCGCCACCAGCAGCGCGGTCTCTCCCTCTCGCTGGGTCGCCACCAGCCGCGCCACCGCGAGCAGCGCCGCGATGGCCAGGACGAGAAGTTCCAGGGCGCTGATCACCAGTATCAGCCGGGCGACGGCCAGGCTGCTCGCCGTCTCGGCGAGCACCGACGGCAGGCTCGTGACCAGCTGAGCGCCATTCAGGACGCTCGAGTCCGGCAGCGACTCCGCGAGGGCGGCGACGCTCGCCGACATCGAGCTGAGGTCCCCGTCGCCGAACGCCGTCATGTCGGGCTGCGCTACCCACGACCCGCTCAGCATCGTGAGTGCCGGACCGAGTGCCGCCTGGCTCACGACCAGGGGGCCGTACGTGGTAGACCCGAAGCTGGCCGCCCTGCCGTTGGCGGGAAAGTAGCTGAGCTTCCAGTACGAATCCGCCGGGGCGGTACCCTGGCGCGGCGCGAAGACGCCGGTGATATCAAAGCTCACCAGCGCGTTCGTGGTCCGGTCGCGCAGCCGCAGCACGTCACCCGGCCGGACATGCAGCAGTGCCGCCGCCGAGACGGGCAAGACGGCGGGGATCGCCTGCGGCCGGCTGCTGCCTGAGGCCGCCGGCCACTGGCCGGCGACAAGCGAAGCGTGGCTGGCGATCTCGCTCATCGAGGCGGCCACCAGGAGCGCCGTGTTGCCCTGGCCGGCACTGGGCGGCGGCGCAGGAAGTGCCCCGGGGACCAGCCCGAGCGGATCGGACCACAGCGCCTCGTGGAAGCCGAACGGGATGCCCGGCATCGCCGCAGCGATCCGCGACCGCAGCGCCGCGCTGTCCGTGGCCGCCTGGCTGGGACCGCTCGCCAGCGTGGTGATCGACAGCGCGGTGCCCGGCGCTTGGACAAGGTCGTGCGTGACCGCCTGCGGCAGGGCCTGGCCCGTGAAGACCGCGAGCGCGGCGGCCACGGTGGCCGCGACCAGAGTCGTCAGCGCGGCGGCGGCAAGCACGGCCCGGTAAGCGGTCATCCGGCGTAGCGCCAGCGGACCACGAGGGCTGATCACGAGAACAGCATTTCGTACGAAAACCAGAATGTCCAAGTAGTGGGGAAATCTAACGTCGGCCACTGCTCCCAGGCGACGGCCGCCGCTGGCCAGCGCATAAACGAGTTAAGGTGGTATCCGGGGCCGGCGCCGTCCGCGATATATGTCCGCGGGCCCCGGCTCTGCGCCGGCCGGCCCGGCTCACCGTCATGATCCCCGCGGATACGAGAGGAGTAACCCTATTCACCGGCTTAGGAACAATTGTTCCTAAGGTAATTGCTGTTCTCTACGCAGTGAGGAATAGGCGCTCCGCGCCGCCATTATGTATCAGACGCCGCACGCGACGAAGGCAGTCATCTTTGATCTTGATGACACGCTTGCGCCCTCCAAGTCACCGCTGGACCCCTCGATGGCAACGGCGCTTGTGTCGCTGCTCGGGCGCCTCCCCGTCTGTATCATCTCGGGCGGCCGATTCGAGCAGTTCCAAGCCCAGGTCCTCGATCGGCTGACCGCTCAGGAACAAATCCTCGGCCGGCTTCACCTGATGCCGACATGCGGCACGCGTTACTACCGTCGACGGCAGGGATCTTGGTCACAGATATATTCCGAAGACTTGTCCGCGGCGGAAAAGGCCCGGATCATGCAGGTCCTCGAAGAAACGTCCAAGACTCTCGGGTACTGGGAAGAGCATCCGCGGGGCGAACTCATTGACGACCGCGGCAGCCAGGTCACCTACTCTGCCCTCGGGCAAGCCGCCCTGCTCGGCGATAAAGCCGCCTGGGATCCCGACGGAACGAAGAAGAGCCTGCTGGTGACCCGGGCCGCACCATTGCTGCCTGACTTCGAGGTGAGGGCGGGTGGCTCAACGTCGATTGACGTTACCCGCAAGGGGATCGACAAGGCCTACGGAGTCCGCAAACTCATGACGCAGCTGCACGCGGCTCCGGAGGAGCTGCTGTTCGTAGGTGACCGGCTTGATGAGATGGGGAACGATTATCCCGTACTGGCCGTGGGCGTGCCCTGCGTCCCGGTCACGAGCTGGCAGGACACGCTGGTCGTGATAACGCAGTTCATCGAGTGGTGGGACGAAGGCACCGGTGCACCGCCCTTTCGAATCATGTCCGCGCGCCCCCACGCCGCCAGGCGCCCCTGAGAACAGGCAGCCCAGCCAGGCAGCCCAGCCGGGCCGGCTCACCCCGCATGGGAACGAAACAGGCGGGTAGTGGCCCGCTAGGGAGCCCTCCACCCTCTTGAAAAACGCCCCACTTTCCTTATAATTAACCTCACGATTATAATCAAACCTACCAAAACCGGCCGGGGCGGCAGGCCAGCGCGACTCCGCTCCCGGCATCACCTCTCGCGATCGGTTCCAGTGAGACACCCTGCCCGCAAGGAGTGACCTTGGGCGTAGCCGCCTGCGGCGGCGGAGTCGGCGTCTCGGCTCGCACCGCGACCGACGCCTACGGCCCGATCACCATCTGGTATTCCAACAACGCCCAAGAGGTCGCCTGGGGCGAGCAGGCGGTCGCTTCCTGGAACAAGAGCCACCCCGGCCAGCAGGTCTCCGGCCAGCAGATCCCTTCTGGCCAGTCGTCGGAGGAGGTCATCGGGGCCGCGATCACGGCAGGCACCGAGCCATGCCTGATCTACAACACCTCTCCGGCGTCGGTGCCGGACTTCGAGAAGCAGGGCGGCCTGGTGCCGCTCAACGACTTCCCCGGCGGGGCCGCCTACATCCAGGCGCGCACCGGACCCGCCGCCAGCGCGTACAAGTCGCCGGACGGCCAGTACTACCAGCTGCCGTGGAAATCGAACCCGGTCATGATCTTCTACAACAAGAAGGAATTCGCCAAGGCCGGCCTCAGCACCACCAACCCGCCGCTGCGGACCTATAGCCAGTTCCTGGCCACCGCCAGGAAGCTGGTGTCGTCGGGGGCGGCGAAGTACGCCATCTACCCGTCGCCGTCGAGCGAGTTCTTCGAGGCCTGGTACGACTTCTACCCGCTGTACGCGGCCGAGAGCGGCGGAAAGGAACTGGTCGCGAACGACAAGGCCACGTTCGACTCGGCCGCCGGCCAGGCGGTCGCCGGGTTCTGGCGGCAGTTGTACGCCCAGGACCTGGCCGGCGACGAAAGCTACAACGGCGACCCGTTCGCCGACGGCACCGCGGCGATGGCCATCGTCGGGCCGTGGGCCATCGCCGATTACCAGGGCGTCGTCGACTGGGGCGTGGTGCCCCTGCCGACCTCGCAGGGCAACACCCTGGACACGATTCCGACCTTCAGTGATGCCAAGAACATCGCCATGTACGCCTCGTGCCAGAACCGCGGCACCGCCTGGGACTTCCTCAGGTACTCCACCAGCGCCAGCCAGGACGGCAAGCTGCTGGCCATGACCGGGCAGATGCCGATGCGCCAGGGAATCCAGCAGCTGTACGCCTCCTATTTCAAGGCGAACCCGGCGTACACGGAGTTCGCGGCGGAGGCCGCCCACGTGATCGAGGTGCCCATCGTCCCGAACTCGGTCGAGATCTGGCAGAACTTCCGCAATGCCTGGTCGGACTCGGTCATCTTCGGCCAGCAGAGCCCCGGTAAGGCGCTGGCCGCCGCCGCGTCGCAGATCAACCAGCTTGTCACAGGGAACGGTGAGCCATGACCAGCGCAGCGGCCCCCGGGACGCACACGTCAGGGACGGAGAGGTCCGGGGATAGCGAGTCGACGGCAAGGCGGTTCGCGCGCGCCGTGCTCGGCCGCCAGCCCATCGGGATGATCTTCGGCGCACCGTACCTGCTGTTCATCGCGGTGCTGTTCGCCTACCCCCTGGGCCTGGCGGTGTACATCTCGTTCCACCGCTACTACTTCACCGCGCCCGGGGTGAACGTGCCCCGGCCGTTCGTGGGGCTGTCCAACTACCAAGCGGTGCTCAGCGACCCCGCGGTGCGCCAGGCGTTCCTCAACGTGCTGATCTTCCTGGTCATCAACGTGCCGCTCACGGTGGCGGTGTCGCTGCTGCTGGCCACCGCGCTCAACGCCGCGATCCCGTTCCGTGCCTTCTTCAGGACCAGCTTCCTCGCGCCGTACGTGACGGCCAGCGTCGCGATGATCGGCGTGTTCCTGTTCATCCTCAGCCCCACCGGGATTGCCAACACCGTGTTCGGCCCGCTGGCGCCGGTTCCGTCCTGGCTGGTCAACCAGAACTGGGCCATGCCGTCGATCGCGATATACGTCACGTGGAAAGGGCTCGGTTTCTACATCCTGCTTTACCTGGCCGCGTTGCAGGGTGTCCCGAAGGAACTGTACGAGGCCGCGGCGATGGACGGGGCGTCCTGGTGGCACCGGCTCCTGTCGGTCACCGTCCCCGGCGTCCGGCAGGTGACCACGCTGGTCACCCTGCTGGCCGTCATTACCGGCGCGAACCTGTTCACCGAGCCCTACCTGCTGACCGATGGCGGCGGTCCGAACGGCAAGTCCGCCTCGCCTGTGCTGCAGATCTACCAGACCGGCATCGAGCAAAATCACCCCGACTTCGCCTCGGCCCTCGGGATCATCCTGGTCATCGGAGTGCTCGTGATTGCCGGCCTCCAGCAACTCGTGCAGAGGAGACGGGCATGACCGAGGCGGACCGCGCCACGCCCGAGGTGACCGCCAGCTCGGACAGCGTCGCGGCGGCGATTGAACCGCGCGCCTCGCGGTCGTGGTGGCGTCTGATCGTGCTGCTCTTCGGCGCGGTGGTGTTCCTCTTCCCGTTCTATTACATGATCATCGGCTCGTTGCAGAAGACGCAGAACACCTCGCTGAGCGGCGTGCTGCCCAATCCAGGCAACATGACGCTGCACAATTACGGCGAGATCAACGCGGCCATCGGCCTCGGCCAGGCGATCATCAACTCCGGTATTTTCACCGGCGGTGTCCTGCTTGTCACCCTCGTGTTCGGCATCCTGGCCGGCTACGCGCTGGCGCGGCTGAGTTTCCGCGGCCGCGGCCTGTTGTTCGCCTTGATGCTGCTGGTGCTGACGGTCCCCTTCCAGTTGCTGATCGTCCCGCTGTACGTGCTCATCGCCCGCAACTACGGGCTCGCCAACTCCTACCTCGGGATGATCGCGCCGTTCGCGATCAACTCCACCGCCGTGCTCATCTTCCGGCAATACTTCATGCAGCTGCCGGAAGAGCTGTTCGACGCGGCCCGGATCGACGGCGCGAACGAACTGAAGGTCCTGATCCACATCGCGCTCCCGCTCGTCCGCCCCGCGGTGCTGACCGCCATGCTCCTGACGTTTATCGGGCCGTGGAACGAGTTCCTGTGGCCGTTCCTTATCACTAAGCAGCAGAACCTGCAGCCGCTCGCGGTCGCCATGGCCAACTACATCGACAACGTGGCGGCGACCGCGTCGAATCCGTACGGCGCGATCCTGGCAGGAGCGTGCGTGCTGGCCGCGCCCGCGGTCGCCTTGATCATCGCATTCCAGCGGTACTTCGTGTCCACCAATATCGGCTCCGGCGTGAAAGGCTGACCGTGACGCGTGCTGTCAGCACGAACGTGCCCTGCCGGCTGACCCGGCTGGGCGTGATCATGTCCGCCGACCCGGAGGCCGACGTCGAGGCGGAGGGCGTGCTCAACCCGGCCAGCGGGCGCAGCCCGGACGGCAGGCTGTGGCTGCTCCCCCGTCTGGTCGCCGCAGGAAACGTGTCCAGGATCGGCATCGCCGAGGTCCTGGTGCGCGACGGCCGGCCGGCCGGGGTCCGGCGCGACGGCGTCGTCCTGGCCCCCGATGCGAGCTGGGAGAGATCCCACCACCACGCCGGGGTCGAAGACCCGCGCACGACCTGGATCGCGAGCCTCGGCGTCCACGTCATGAGTTACGTGGCCTTCGGGCCGCTCGGGCCCAGGCCGGCCCTGGCCATCTCCGCGGACCTGCGCAGCTGGCGGCGTCTCGGCCCGGTGCATTTCGAGTACGAGCCGGAGCTTGACGCCGATCTGAACCTGTTCACGAACAAGGACGTCGTGTACTTCCCCGAACCGGTCCCCGGACCGGACGGCCGGCTCGCGTATGCCATGCTGCACCGCCCGACGTGGGATCTCGGCGACATCCTCGGCGGAAGTGAGGTCTACCTGCCGGCTGGCCTGAGTGACCCGCGGCCGGGAATCTGGATCTCCTACGCGCCAGCCGATGCGGTGCAGGAGGACCCGCGGGCGCTCACGCATGTCCGGTCACACCGGCTCGTCGCGCTCCCCAGGTACGACTACGAGGCGGTCAAGATCGGGGCCGGCCCGCCGCCGCTGCGCGTCGAGGAGGGGTGGCTGCTCATTCATCACGGCGTCTCGGGAACCCTGGCGCCGGGATGGGCGCCGCAGCCCCACGCGCGATACAGCGCCGGCGCGATGCTGCTGGACCCGGCCGATCCCGGCACCGTCCTGGCCCGCACCTCCAGCCCGGTGCTCGAGCCGCTGGCCCGCGAGGAACGCGAGGGCACGGCCCCCAACGTGGTATTCCCGACCGCCATCGAGGAGCTGAACGGGCAGTGGTTCGTCTTCTACGGAATGGCCGATTCCAGCATCGGCGTCGCCCGCCTGGACAGCATGGAGGCATCATGAGCCGCCGGCTGCTCGCCGCCGTGGCCGGCCTGCTGACGGCCGTGGGCATCGCCACCGTCCCCCTGGCCCCCCTTACCCCGGAGACCCAGGCCGCGTTCGCCTCCCCCCTGCCGCCGGCCGCGGCGCCCCCCGCCCCCCTGACCAACCTGGCGCACCTGGACTTCCTCACCACCACCGTCACGCCGCCGGCGCAAGCCGGGCACACCACCTACCTGCTCGGCACAGAACCCTCGGTCGGAGTGCTGTGGGTCTACGCCAACTACCTGGCTCCCGGCAGCTACCAGGTCACCGGCGGCGGCACCTACGACCCCGCGAACAACACCTACGGGCAGGGTGCCTACGACGCCGACGACATGTCCCGCGCCGCTGTGGTCTACCTGCGGCACTGGGTGCAATTCGGCGATCAGCACAGCCGCGACGAGGCCTACCAGCTGCTGCGCGGGCTGACTTACCTGCAGACCGCGGCCGGGCCTAACGCCGGCAACGTCGTGCTGTGGATGCAGCCCGACGGCAGCCTCAACCCCACCCCCACCCCCGCCGACTCGCCGAATCCCTCCGACTCGGGCGCGTCGTACTGGCTGGCCCGCACGATCTGGGCGCTCGGCGAAGGCTATGCCGACTTCCGCGGCGCCGATCCCGCCTTCGCCGCCTTCCTCAGGCAGCGCCTGGATCTGGCCATCGGAGCGCTCGACCGGGAAGTGCTGACCAGCTACGGGCAGTACGAGCTCTCCAACGGGCTGCGTGTGCCCGGGTGGCTGATCACCGGCGATGCCGATGCCAGCTCGGAGGCCGTGCTCGGCCTGGCGGCCTACGTCCAGGCCGGCGGCGGCACCGCCGCCCGCACAGCGCTCGCCCAGCTGGCCGCCGGCATCGCCGCCCTGGGTTCCGGCACCGCAAGCACCTGGCCGTACGGGGCGATCCTGCCCTCGGCGACATCGCGTTCGGAGTGGCATCCCTGGGCCGCGCAGATGCCCACCGCGCTGGCCGGCGCCGCCACCGCGCTGCACCAGCCGGGACTGCTGAGCGCCGCCGTGGCCGAGGTGGCCGTCTTCACCCCGCACCTGCTGACCGCGACCGGGGCGGACAACCTGTGGGGGCCCGCGCCGGTCGACAGCTCGCAGATCGCCTACGGGGCGGGCGCCCGCGTACTGGCCCTGCTCGCCGTCGCGGCCGTCACCGGATCGGCCGGAACCCGGCCACCGGCGCCACCGACGACGGGATCAACGCGAACGGCACGGTGAACCTCAACTCCGGGGCCGAATCCACCATCTTCGGGCTGCTCACCACCGAAGCCCTCGACGCCCATCCCGATGTCGCCGCGATCGCCCGCGCCAGCGCCGCCGTGCAATTCCGGGACGGTCAGCAGACGATCGAGGCCGAGGCGGCCCGCCTGACCGGGCCCGCCGAAGTCGTGCAGGCCAACCCGGTCAGTACCGGCGAATCGCAATGGAGCGGTGGCGCCTACGTCCAGCTGGCGACGGGCAGCACGCTGTCCTGGACCGTCCCGGCCGACGACCAGCCCCGCCTGGTGCAGGCCATCGTCAACCGCGTTCCCGGCCCCGGCGCGGTCAGCGACTTCGTGTCGGGCCGCCGGTACCTGGGCGCCGCCCGGTACGGCGGCGGCGGCGCCCAGGGCATCTCGCCCGCCCCCGGCGCGCTGCTGCCGGTCACCCTGCCGGGAATCTTGCCGGCCAACGCGACCCAGCTGACCTCGAGCACGCTGGACGGCACGGGTCAGCTCGACGCGATCCAGCTCACCCCGCTGATCGCGGTCCTGATGACCACGGGCGACGGGCGCAGTGTGGCCCTGCTCAACAGCGAGGCCAGGACCCCAGGTACCCGCACGCTCAGCCTGCCGGGCACCGGCCCGGCCGTCGCCACGAGCTACGACAGCCGAGGACGCCCATGGCGCGTCACGATCAGCACGAACCCGGCCATCACCGTGCCTGTGCCGGCCGGCGGATTCGCCATCGTGCTGCGTTAGAGCGCGACCCGCGGGTGCGGCCATAGGACGGAAGAGGCAAGGAGGATGGGCAATGGCGCAGATCACGCTGGAGAGAGTCGACAAGGTCTACGGCCGGGGCGTGAAAGCGGTGAACGACCTGAGCCTGGAGATCGCCGACGGTGAGTTCATGGTCCTGGTCGGCCCGTCCGGGTGCGGGAAGTCCACCGCCCTGCGGATGATCGCGGGGCTGGAGGAGATCAGCCACGGAACCATCCGAATCGGTGACCGCGTCATGAATGGCGTGGCGCCCAAGGATCGCGACATCGCGATGGTCTTCCAGAACTATGCTCTCTACCCTCAGATGACCGTGGCCCAGAACCTGGCGTTCGGCCTGCGAATGCGCAAGACACCGAAGGATGAGATCGAGCGCCGCGTCCGCAATGCGGCCAGCATCCTTGGCCTTGAGCCGTACCTCACCCGCAGGCCGACGGCGCTGTCCGGCGGGCAGCGCCAGCGGGTGGCGATGGGCCGGGCGATCGTGCGGGAACCGCAGGCTTTCCTCATGGACGAACCGCTGTCGAACCTCGACGCCAAGCTCCGCGTGAGCATGAGGGCATCGCTGGCGGAGCTCCATGAGCGGCTCCATGTCACCACCGTCTACGTGACCCACGATCAGGTCGAGGCGATGACGCTCGGACACCGCGTCTGCGTGCTCAGGGACGGGATGCTGCAGCAGGTCGACACACCGCAGAACCTGTACGACCACCCGGTCAACCTGTTTGTCGGCGGCTTCATCGGCTCACCTTCGATGAATATCGTCAAGGCCAAGGTGGTCAGCGGCGACGACGGCATGGCGGTCACGTTCGCCGGATACCGGCTGCCCATCCCCGCGGAAGTGGTGCGCGCCAGTTCTGGCCTCGAGGCGTACGCCGGCCGGGACGTGATCCTCGGAACCCGGCCGTCCGATTTCGAGGACGCGAGCCTGACCGACGACTCGTGGCCCAGGATGCCGGTCGTGACCCACGTGACCGAGGCACTCGGCAGCGATATCCACGTGATCTTCGCCATCGACGCGCCGCCGGTCGAGCACGAGGATCTCGCGGCCCTTGCCCCAGAGCAGGAAGAGGAGGGATCGGCGATCCCGCTTCATGAAGGCAAGTCGCTGTGGACGGCGCGGGTTAACGCGCGCAGCCGGGTCCACGCTGGCGACCGGATCGAGCTCGGAGTCGATACCCGCAACCTGCACTTCTTTGACCCCGACAGCGGCCTCGCGATCGGGGGAACGAAAATAGCGGCCTTACGGGATGGGGACGGCGGCCCGGAGCACCGTTCCGCGCGCGTGCGGGCTGGTGATGTCCAGCGTTCCGCCGAGCGCGCCGATCCGGTCGCTCAGCCCGACGAGGCCGCTGGCCTCCGACCGGGGATGCGCCCCGCCGATCCCGTCGTCCCGGATCTCGACGACGTACCGGTCCGCGGCAACTTCCAGCCTGACCCAGGCGCATGTCGCCTGCGCGTGCTTGACGATGTTCGTCAGTGCTTCTGAGCAGAAGAAATAAAGGCTGGCCTCGATGGGCGCCGGCAACCTGATGCCGGGTACGTCGATCTCGACGGGAATGGGGACCCGGTCGGCGAGAGAACGGACGGCCGGTCCCAGGCCATGCTGAGTGAGGACCGCGGGATGCAGGCCCGCGGCGAGCTCGCGCAGGTCCTCGATCCCGCGCCTGGCGTCCTGCATGGCCTGGCCGAGAAGTTCCCTGGCCCGGTGCGGAGCGGACTCCCAGCGCTGCTCGGCGAGCTGAAGGTTGATAAGGGTCGTGACGAGATGCTGCTGGGCACCGTCATGCAGGTCCCTGGTCATCCGCTGACGTGCGGCGTCGGATGCGGTAACCAGGCGCGCCCGCGACGCTATCAGGTCCTTCTCGGCCCGCTGGCGGTCGGTGATGTCACGCACGTAGGCGGTGAAGGCCGGGTCTTCGGGCAGGCCAGTGCGGGTGACGGTCACCTCGGCCGGGAACTCGGTACCGTCGGCACGCATGGCAGGCATCTCGATCCTGCGGTCCAGGATGCTGCTGTGCCCGGTCTTGAGATAGCGGGCCAGGCCGCGCCTGTGGGCCTCTCGCAGCGACGGCGGCACGATCTTGTCCGCGAGGTCACGGCCGATGACTTCCTCGGCCAGGTAGCCGAAGGTGCGCTCGAACGCGGTATTCACGTAGGTCACCCGAGCGTGCTGGTCGATGCTGATGACAGCGTCGATGGCGGCTTCGAGAATGACGCGCTGCCTGGCCTCGCTGACCGCGAGCACGGCCGCCCGCGTCTCGGCGACCTCTCGTTCCCGGTCAGCCTGGCCCCGCAGTTCCGCTTCAGAAACGCTCTGCAGCCGGGCGAGCTCAACGCTGAGTACGGTGGCGGCGTACTCCAGGGCCGCCAGGTCAGTCTCGGTCGCGGCGCGAGCAGGATCAACGAGAGCGACGACGCTGAGGACATCGGCCTGCGGCCTGGCCGACGTGAGCCAGGCATGCCGATGGTAGGTCGCACGGCGCGCGGTTCGCAGCACGTGGACGATCTCCTCCCACTGTCCGGCCTCCCGGTTCACCAGGTGATAACCATCGGGCAGCTGGCCCGCGGTCGCACGGGTCTCGCCCTGCGCGCCCACGATGAGCACGGGGAAATCCGTCAGCTGATGCAGGGCCGCGGCGATCCCGGCCTGCCCGCCGCTGGCGACGATCCCGGTCAGGCTGCGGTGGATCTCCATGAGCCTGGCCAGGGTCGAGACCGTCGCCTCGAGTTCGGCGTTCAGCGCGGCGATCTCCCTGAGCCTCTCCCGCTCGGCCGCGATCGACTCCTGGCCGGCAATGACCGTGCCGCACAGTTGGGCGAGGACCGACAGCAGGAAGGTCTCCTGGTCCGACAG
>JBEKGC010000448.1:0-5583 GCA_050013055.1 Streptosporangiaceae bacterium | reverse complement strand
TCCCGGGCCAGCGGGCCGTCGGCCCAGTCCCGCATCAGCTTGAACGCTCCGTTGGTGATGACCATGGCGTCGAGCCCGCCCGCCGGGCCGGTGACCGACCGCCGGTACGCAGCAGGCTGCCGCGCGAACAGCTGCGGGCTGATGGCCGCGACGATCCGCACGTTGATTCCTCGCGCGGTCAGCTCAGGCAGCAGGTTCACCACGTTCCGCGTGGGCATGGTGCCGCGCAGGTATACGGTGCCGCCGCGGGGCACCCGTGGTTCGTAGTCCCGGAGCACGTACGCGCCGCGCGCGGCCGCGAGATGGGACGGGATGCCCAGAGCCTCACGATCAGGTATCTCCACCGGCGGCCGGGTCAGGTGCAGCGCCACGATCGGCACGTCGATGCTGAAGGCGGCGGCGAGCAGGACCGGGACCTCGTTGTACTCCCACGGGTGCAGGTCGACGACGTGCCCCTCGGGGAACAGCTGGGTGACTCCCGGCGAGAAGATGCCGAAGTGCGTGCGTGAATCCTCCGCGGTCTCGGGTCCTGAGTGGCCCGCGATCCAGAGCAGCTTGCCCACCTTGAGCTCGGTGTCCTGGGCCAGCTGGCTGAACAGCCGCATCGGCCCGTACTTCAGGTAGGAGAACGAGCCGTAGGTAGAGCACGCGCCCCAGAAACCGTCGAACTGCTCGAACGGGTTCTCGGCCAGGTTGACCGTGGCCAGCCCGGCGACCATTCCGGCGTTGGTGAACTCGGTGATCTCGGTGGGCAGCAGCGCCCCCGTCGGGTTCGCCGACCGTTCGTACCAGCCGGTGCCGGGGACGCCGTCGAAGTCGTCGCCGAACCCGGCGATGTTGGTGGATTCGGCCAGGTCGGCTGAGGCGGCGATGAACAGCGGCCGTCCATGATCCCGCAGCGCCAGCGAGTTGACGTAGGCGCCCCAGGCCGCCAGGCCGGCCCGGTTCGGCGCCTGCTCACCCGGTTTCTTCCACATGCTGTCCGGATAGGCGGCGACGTCGAAGAGGCGGTGGTCGGAGAAGACATCCGGCTGGCCGAGCCGGAAGCCTTCGACCGATTCAGGCACGGTGCCCGCGATCGCAAGCAGCCGGTCCGACAGCCAGCTCACCAGGTCATCGTCGCGGCGCAGCACGCTCATCGCGACTCGCAGGTTGGCGGTGGCCTGGGCCTGCACCGCGCCGGCACCGGCCGGGACGGGGGCGTCAACGCCCTCATAGGCCACCCCGTAGCGTTCCATGAACCGCTTCCTGGCGGCCCAGAACGGCCCTGCGTTCATGCCGAACGGAGTCCCGTGACTAGCCGCGTCGACCTTGCCGTAACCCCGGCCCTTCTGCGTGCGGAACCACGCCATCGTCGGGACCTGGCCCGGGTTGGCGCCGTAGGTCGCGTCCAGGACCGTCCGGGTCACAGGTCCCCACTCCATGCCCTGCTCCGTGCCGGTGACCCGCCAGCCGTACGGGGCGAACCAGTCGGCCGGCCCGCCCGCCACCACGCTTGAGGCTGGCCGCGGGTCAATGCCGAAGTCGTTCCAGTCGACCATGAAGACCAGGTTGTCCAGGCCGAGTCCCCATGCGGTGTTCTTGGTCTCGTGCGCCGCGCCGGGGGTCAGGCCGCCCTCGCCCTCGAAGACAAAGACCTTCACCTGGCCGGCGCCCGCCAGCTTCAGGCTGAGCGCTTCGCCCGCCGCGGGCGGCATCCCGTGCCCGGATGGTCCGGTGTTGAACTTCAGGAACAGGGTCTTGCCCTGCATCTCGGCGTGTCCGGGCAGCCCACCGCCCCGCCGGAGCCGCAGCAGCCATTCCCAGGTCAGCGCCCACCGGCCGTCATCGGGAAAGGCGAACTCGGCCGCGCGGGTGCGCTCGTGCCTGACCCGGACCGCTTCGTTGAGCACCGCGAGGGTGGCGTAGACCAGCGGTACCGTGTGACCGGCCGACAATACGAAACGGTCCCCGAACCGTCGCCAGGGCCGCAGGACATCCCAGCGCATGGCGCCGGAAAGCAGCAGCGCCAGCATCATGTGGACCTTGGACCGCGACCCGCCAGGATGCCCGCTCTGGCGGTAGTTCAGCGCCAGGTCAATGCACTCGTCGATAAGGTCCTTGACCACCTCGTAGCGGGCGAAATCGGGCTCGGCCGCGGCGAATAGCTGCCCGGGGTCCGGGCCGCGGCCCGAGCGCGCCGGGACGGCCATCCCAGCAGGCATCGAACCTCCTCGCTCAGTCCCACCGCGTGAACAGTCGGGGCGCGGCACAGCTAGCCGCCACGCACGCCGTCCCCAGGAGGCTAGCCCGGACGGGCTGGATCAGACCGGCTCGCCTTCGCCTTCGTCCATTTCCAGGAACTCTTCCATCGCAACGCCCATTGACAGGTCGCCGGGCTGGAGGCCCTCGCCGATGCCGGGCGGGCTGTCCGGGTTGATCTTAACGAAGGGCGGCAACTGAGGCTCAGACCATACAACGTTCTTGCGCTTGCCCGTGACCCAGCGCTTAATCCTGACCATGCCCTTCTACATACCCATACCATCATCAATAACCGTTGCGGGGCAAGCTACGTGGAGCGATTTGCGGATTCGCCTGCGGCCCGGCCGGACTGGGGGCGGGCGGCTGGATGTCGCGACGGGTGACGGAGAGGTAGCCGACCAGTGCGGCGACCAAGATCGCCACGATGATGGCTGTTTTGGCTGATCCGAAGCCGACGCCGCTGAGCGAATGCGGCCGCCCGAGATAGTCGGCGAACGACGCTCCGAGGGGGCGTGTCACCACGTAGGCGAACCAGAAGGCGGCGACCGCGTTGAGGCCGAACCGGGACCAGGCCACCGCGGGGATCAAGATGATGAGGCCGAACATGATCCCGGACGCGAGATAGCCCAGTCCCAGGACCGTGGCGGTGAAGTCGCCGAGGGCGGTGCCGAGCGCGAAGGTGGCGAACACCACGGCCCAGTAATACATCTCCCGCCGCCGCGTGACGATGCTGTGGATGGACAGCGTGCCCTCGCTGCGGTCCCAGCGCCAGAAGATCAGCGCGAGCACGACGGCCCAGCCCAGCGTGGTGCCCGCGTAGGGGATGCCGGCGAACAGGTGCAGCGCGTCCGACACCCCGGTGCCGAAGATCGCGATCGCGTAGGCCAGGAACCAGTAAGCGGCCGCAGTGTAGCGGCGGGTCCTGAACTGCCAGGCCAGGGCGATGACCATCACGATGCCCTCAACCGCCCCGCCCGCCAGCCGGTTGCCCTGGGCCAGGTAGTCGGACACGGCCTCGCCGCCGCAGGTGGTGAGAATCTTGATCACCCAGAACAGCCAGGTGATCTCCGGCACCTTCGCGGCCATGGGCTCGGGGAGAAATACCTCCGCCACGGTGCGGCTGCGAACGGGCGCGGACTTCACCCTGCTTACCTCACCTTCTGCGTCCCGCGTAACGATCAGGACCGGCATCCGGCATCCTAGCGTGGCCAGCCTGGCGGGTCACCGGCCTCGCCGCGGCGATGTGCACCAGGCTGGTGTAGGTGACCACCGCGATGGCCAGGTGCATGACCATAAGTACCGCGACCGCGCGGCCCGGCTGGCCCAGGTCCAGGATGTACAGGTCCGGGAGCCAGAGCACCAGCGTGACCAATACCGCCAGCCGGGCGAACAGCCAGCGCGGCGCGGAACTTATGCGGGTGACGATCGGCCAGGCTACGCAGGCGATCACCACGCCGACGACCGTCAGCTTGGCGTAGTCAGAAAACCGGAAATGGACGTAGCCGACGGTCGAGGGGAAGATGGCCGTGCCGATCCGGACGCAGATCGCGTCGGCCGCGAGCGACCCCGCCACCGAGACGATCAGCGCCAGCAGCAGGCGCAGGGCTGAAGGCTGCTGGTGTGCCGCCGGGTCAAAGTCGACCCGGGCCAGCTTGAGCACGCGATTCAGCCACAGCGGCAGTCCAGCAGGCAACGGTCCCCTCCATCGTCAGATGACGCTAGCTCAAGGTACGCCGTACCGGTCGCGGGCGGGATAGCCGGGAGGACGAAATCTGCTCTCCGCGTCTCATCCTCAGGTCGGACGCAGGTCCACTGACCTGAGCTGTTACCTGCGGCGATGGCGGGCCAACCGGCCGTGGCCGCGAGTTGCGGCGGTACGCTGCCGGTAAATCACCACGAAGGACGCACCTTGGGCACCATGACCGAGCTTCCCCGCTGGCCGAAGCGCGCCGCGGCGGCCACGGTGCGCCTGCGGCCCACCCGCCTGCGGCCCACCCGGCCGGGGCCCGAGCTGGCCCAGCCGGATGAGATCACTCGCGGCCTGTTCTGGCGCGGGCGCCGCGTCGCGCGCATCCACCCGCTGGCGACCGACGCGCTGGTGGCGGTGGTGCTCCTGGCCCTGTCCTCGGTATGGCTGGCGGGGTCAGCGTTCGCGGGCCCGCGTGCCGCCATCGTCCAGACGGTGCTGATCGCCGTGATCGCCGTCCGCCGCCTCTGGCCGGCCTCGGTGTTCGTGGTGACCAGCGCCATCGCGCTCGCCCAGTGGCTGCTTGGCTTCCCGCTGTTGGGTGACGCGGCACTGCTGGTCGCGCTTTACACGGTGGCGGCCCACCAGTCCCGCGCCCGCGCCCTGCTCGCCGCCGGGCTGCTCGAAGCCGGCGCCGTCATGGCGGCGGTGAAGTGGGAGCCGGCCGGGACGCCGGAACGATCGCTGATCTTCCTCACCGCCACCGTGGTGGCCGCGCTGTTCACCGGCCTGACCGCGGCCTCGGGAAGCAGGTACCTGGCCTGGATGGATGAGCGCGCCCGCAGGCTCGAGACCGAGCGGGACCAGCAGGCCGAGATCGCGGCGTCCGCCGAGCGGACCAGGATCGCCCGCGAGCTCCACGACATCGTGTCGCACAGCCTGTCCGTGGTCATCACGCTGGCCGACGCCGCGGCCATCGTCGGCCGGACCGACCCTGATCAGGGGGCCGAGGCGATGACCGAGGTCTCCGAGGCCGGCCGGCGTGCCCTGGCCGACATGCGGGCCATGCTCGGTGTGCTGCGGACCGACGAGCCGCCGTCCGGGCTGGCCCCGCAACCCGGTGTCGCCGAGCTCGGGGCGCTCGTCGACCGGGTCCGGGCCACCGGCCTGTCCGCTGCCCTCGTCGCCGAAGGCACGCCCTTCTCCCTCGGCGGAGCCGCCGAGCTGACCGTCTACCGCATCGTGCAGGAGGCGCTGACCAATACGCTCCGGCACGCTGCGGCCCGTCACGCGCAGGTCACCATCGCCTACGCCGATCCCGAGGTGACGATCCGGGTGACCGACGACGGCGCGGCCCCGCTGGCCCCGGCGGGCTCAGGCCGGGTGTCCGGGCCAAGGGGTCCCGGGCACGGGCTGGACGGCATGCGTGAACGGGTGGCCCTGCACCACGGCGCCCTGCGCGCAGGACCCGCCGCCGGCGGGGGCTGGCTGGTCGAGGCAACCTTCCGCCCGCAGCAGGTCCCCGGCGTGAGTAAGGCAGGCAGATGAGCGTTTCCGTCCTGCTGACCGACGACCAGCCGCTGCTGCGCCGCGGCTTCCGCATGATCTTGGAGGCCGAGGGCGACATCACGGTGGCCGCGGAAGCGAGCAACGGC
>JBEKGC010000447.1:0-5587 GCA_050013055.1 Streptosporangiaceae bacterium | reverse complement strand
AGCGCCTGGGCTACGGCCTGCGCGGCGCTGCGGTGCCCGCCACCGGTATCGCCGATAAGGAAGAGCAACCGCACAGGCGCCCGGCCGCCGGTCACCGCGCACCCGGCCCGGCCGCGGCCAGCTCGCGATACAGGGACTCCCACGCGGCCAGCCACCTGTGTCGTTCGTGTTCGCCGATGATCCGCAGGGCCGCCGCGGACATCGCGGCCCGCAGGTCCTCATCCGAGCACAGCAGGTCCAGGTAGGCCGCCACCTCGGCGGCCTGCCCGGGACGGGCCAGGAACCCGTTGTGCCCGGACCGGACCAGGTGGCCGAGCGCGCAGGCGTCAACGGCGACGACGGGCAGGCCGGTCGCCATCGCTTCCATCGTGGTGAGGCTCTGCAGCTCCGCCTCGGACGCGATAGCGAAGACGTCAGCCAGGCGGTAAAGCCCGGGAAGATCGGTGCCGGGGACGAAGCCAAGGAACCGCACCTGGCCGGCCAGGCCAAGCCGCCGGGCCCGGGCTCGCAGCCTGGCCTCATCCGGCCCGGCGCCGGCCACCGCGAGCTGCGCGTCCACGTCGCACCTGGCCGCCGCGTCCAGCAGGACATCCAGGCGCTTTTCCGGACTGAGCCTGCCGACCGACAAGATCAGCGGCCGGCCTGCGGACAGCCCGTAGCGCTGCCTGATCCGGTCATCGGGCGGCCCGGGGGAATACCTGCGCAGGTCCACTCCGTTCGACAGGACCGCGGACGGCACCCGCAGCCCTCGCTCGCGCAGCAGCCCAAGCGCCGTCGCCGTGGGGGCGGTGACATAGGTGCACCGGTTGGAGAACCCGACGACGTGCCGGTAGAAAAGGGCGTCGACGAGCCGTGACCGCGCCGCCGCGGACCCGCGGACGTTGGCCGGCAGGTAGTGGTTGGTGTACACCACGGGCACGCGCTGCTGGCAGGCCCCGATCCTGGCCATGACCCCGAGCGTCACCGGGGAGTGAATATGGGCCACGTCGGGCCTGAACGAGGCGATCAGCCTGCGGGCCGAACCGGCCGGCAGGCAGCCCAGCCTCATGCCTTCGTACCACGGCCAGCGCACCGAGCCGCGGTAGGTGACGCTCAGCTGCCCGGTGCGGGCGAGCCGGCCCCGCCAGCGGGGGCTCGGCACGACCAGCGCCACGGCGTGACCGCGCTCGGCCAGGCCCCTGGCGAGCTCGCTGGTGACCGCAGGAACACCCCCGACCATGGGTTCATACTGGTCGGTGACGACCATGATGCGCATGTCCCCCTCCTGCGAGCCGGTCACCGTCGGGTCCGGCGGGCATAGAGCCATACCGCCAGCGGCGCCATCACGGCGAGCAACGTCAAGGACCACAGCGCCGAGGCCAGTTCGGGGTGCTGCATCGGCCAGGAACCGATCGCGGCGGCAGGATCCGGGTTCCCGAGCAGCTGGCGGCAGGCGGACGCGAGCACGCTGACCGGATTCCAGTTCGCCACGTCGCTCAGCACGGAGGGCAGGCCGGCCGTGGAGATGAAGGCGTTGGAGGTGAGCGCCAGCGGCATGATCACCGTCAGCCCGACGGCCTGAGCCGATTCCGCTCCCCGGGCCAGGATGCCGATGCACGCCCCGGCCCACGCCGCGGAGTAGGCGAAGAGCAGCGCGAGGACGAGGGCGAGGGCCATGGCGGCCAGGCCGGCGTGAATTCGCCAGCCCACGGCCAGCCCGCTGACCACGGTTACCGTGGCGGCGATCAAGGTCGTGATGAGATCGGCCAGGGTGCGGCCGACGATGACGGTCGCGCGCGACATCGGCAGCGAGCGGAACCGGTCGATGAGGCCGGTGGACAGGTCGACGGCGAGCCCGATGGCCGCCCCCTGAGCGGTGCCGCCCATGTTCACCGCGAAGATGCCCGCGATGAGGTAATCGCGGTAGTTCCCGTGCCCGGGCAGGACGATGGCACTGTTGAACACGTAGCTGAACAGCAGAACGAAGACCAGCGGCTGAACGGTGACGTTGAGCAGTTGCTCCGGCGTGGTGGCGATCCGCGCCAGCGTCCGCCACGTCAGCACGCGCACGTCGCTGACCGCCCAGCGCAGCCGGTCCACCCAGCCCGGCCAGGCCGCCGCGGACCGGACCAGGTACGGCTCAGCCAGCTCGGGCGGGCTGCAGGCTACGGTGCTCACGCCGCCACCGGACGGGTCAGCGAGGCAAACACGTCATCCAGGGAAGGCGGCCGGACCGCGATGTCGTCCACGGCGATGCCGGCCGCGTCGAGCGCCCGGACGAGCTCGGTGACCAGCCCAGGCCGCGGCAGCACGGGAAAATGCAGCCCGTGGTGCCCGGTCAGCGACCGGACCGGACCCGCCGCGTAGCCGGCGACCTGCTCGGCCAGCCGGGTCAGCGAGACCGCCGCGGGGACGGTCAGCCGCACGTCAGAGGCGCCGAACCGGGTCTTGAGCTCGGCCGGGCTGCCCTCGGCCGCCACCCGTCCGCCGTCGATGACGCAGATCCGGTCGGCCAGCCGGTCGGCCTCCTCCAGGTACTGGGTGGTGAGCAGCAGCGTGGTACCCGCGCCGACGAGGTCGCCGATGATGCCCCACAGGGTCAGCCTGCTGGCCGGATCGAGTCCCGTCGTCGGCTCGTCAAGGAACAGGACGCTGGGCCGTCCGAGCAGGCTCGCGGCCAGGTCGAGGCGCCGGCGCATGCCCCCGGAGTAGGTGCGGACGGGCCGGTCGGCGGCCCGTTCCAGCCCCAGTGTGGCCAGCAGTGCAGCCGCCCGGTGCCTGGCCTCCGGCCGGCTCAGCCGGCTCAGCCGACCGATCATCATCAGGTTGGCGCGGCCGGTCAGGCACTCGTCCAGGGACGCGTACTGCCCGGCCAGGCCGATGCGCTGACGCACCGCGGCACCGTCGGCGACCACGTCGTGACCCGCGACCCTGGCCCAGCCGGCGTCGGGACGCAGGAGCGTGGCGAGCACTCTCACCGCGGTCGTTTTGCCTGCGCCGTTCGGCCCGAGCAGGCACATGGTGGTTCCGGCCGGGACCGTCAGGTCCAAGCCGGCCAGCGCCTGGGCGGAGCGGAACGACTTGACCAGGCCGCGGGCTTCGATCATCACGGGTGCAGGCACAATTGATCCCCTAACGCAAGACAGGCCGGGGTGGACGCATGGCGGGTGGTCGTCGCTCGATCCTCATCGATGCGCGGGTTAACGGGTTTCATGGTGCTCACGGGCTCGCCCGGTCGGTGATGAAGCTGGTCGCGCACATGAGCGAGCCGGCCGACGGCCTGGCCCTGCGAGTGCTCGTCAACCCCGGGCAGCCGCAGATCTTTCCGCTGTCTGAGCTGCCGCCCTATGCGGACGTGATCGGCACGGATGTCACCGTGGGCGCGGTGCACCGCTGCCGGGAGCTGGCCGGGCTGATCCGCACGCTGGACGCGGCCGTCTTGTATGTCCCGCACCCGACGTTCACCCCGGTGGTGCGGCCGTGCCCGTTCGTGGTGACGGTCCATGACTGCACGATCGAGAGCGATGTGGGCTTCGCGGGCGGCCGGCTGCGCCAGGCCGGCACTCGGCTGGTGACCGGGATGGTGCTGCGGAGAGCCGCCGCGATGACAGCGCCCAGCCGGGCCAGCCTGGCCGAGATCCGCCGCCGCTACCCCACCGCGCCGAACCCCACGCTGGTGCAGAACGGAGTCGACGTCAGGCCGTTCGGGCAGGTCACCGCCGCCGCCGTGGCGGCCGCGCGAGATCGCTACCAGCTGCCGCCCGTGTTCATCCTCGCGGTCGGCGCCCACCGCCCGCATAAGAATCACGAGGTCCTGGTGCGGGCACTGGCGTCCGTTCCTGATCATGTGGGGCTCGTCATCGTGGGCTACTTCGACCGCAGCTTTCATGACCCGCTACCCGGCCTGATCGCCGAGCTCGGGCTGGAATCCAGGGTGCAGCTGGTGCCTGACGTGGCCGACGAGTGGCTGCCTGCCGTGTTCCGCGCGGCGTCGGTGTTCGCCTTCCCCTCCCTGGCTGAGGGGTACGGCCTCCCGGTGCTCGAGGCCATGGCCGCGGGGGTACCCGTCGTGATGAGCGACATCGAGGTGCTGGCCGAGGTGGCCGGGCCGGCCGCCCTCATGGTGCCGCCCCGGGACGTGGCCAGCTGGGCGGCGGCCCTGGTGGCGGTGCTCGGCGACGCGGCGTTGGCCGGTCGGCTGACCGACGCCGGCCGGGCCGCCGCGGCGGCCGCCAGCTGGGACCGCGGGGCCCTGGCCCTGGGCCGCCTGCTGTCCGCCGTGGCCGGCCGGCGGCTGAATAGCTCCTGCATAACGTCGCCCTGTCAGGTCGGTGTGCTGTCCCGGCGACGCTATGGCGTAGCGCAAGGTGAAGCGCAAGGTGCTCAGGGGGAAGCGCGGGGGGAAGCGAGGTCTCACTAAGGTCTCCCCGCAGTTTGCTCCTGGTGGCGGTGCGATTAAGAGCATCTTGCCGCAGTTCGCCGCCTGCGGCGCAGACGGGACGTAAAGATCGTCGAAACTTGGCGAGCAGGGGCCTCAGGCCTTGTGCAGTGTGGCGGTGTTCTGCTCGACGTTGTTGGTCCAGAGGTAGGCGAGGGTGGCACCGTGGCGGGTGAACGTTACGGTGCCACCCTCGCAGGCTGCGGTCTGGGGCTCGCTGAAGGTGAGCACCGAAGCCGTTTCCTGGCTCAGGGTGAGCGTATTGACGCAGCTCTGATTGATCTCGTGAGCTGTTCTTGCGCTGGCGGCGAAGGTGAACTCGATGGCGTTCTGCAGGCTGATGCTGGGCGTTCCGACGGGGGACATCGTCGCCGTGCCGGTCCAGTCGCCTGCGAAAGCGGACGGGATCGTCGGTCCGGTGACGGGAGTGGACGCGGCCGGCGAACTGCTCGAAGGCCCGGGACCTGACGAGCTGGCCCGGCCGGCCACCGAACCGGTACGGCTGGCCGTAGCCGGGGGCGAATTCCTGGTGAACAGCAAGACGCCGCCGACAATGAGGGCGGCCACGATGACGGCACCGCACACGGCCAGGACTGCTCCCCGCAGGGACCGCTCCGGGGCAGGCCGTGACGGCCCAGGCGGCTCGTACCCGGCGCCGGGCCAGGAGAGCTCGGGCGCCTCCTGGGGGATCGGGCCGGTCGGGCCGGTCGGGGAGATCGGGCCGGTCGGGGAGATCGGGCCGGTCGGGGAGATCGGGCCCGGGGGGCCGGCCGGGTGCCGTGACACCGAAGGATCGACCAGGCGGAGCAGCAGATCGCGAGCGCTTGGCCGCAGGGCCGGGTCCTTGTTCAGGCACTCGCTGACGATCGCTCGCAACGACGGCGGCAAGCCGCTCACGTCGGGCTCTTCGTACAAGATGCGGTGCATGACGGCGGGCACGGTATCGGCATCGAAGGCAGGCCGGCCGGTGGCGGCGAAGATCATCGTCACACCCCAGGCGAAGACGTCGACGGCGCTGGTCGGCCGCTGGCCGGCGAGTTGCTCGGGAGTCACGTACGAAGGGGTCCCGATGAGCCCGCTGGTGATCGTGGCCGCGTCGATGAGACGGGCGATGCCGAAATCGACGACGCGCGGGCCGTCCGGGCCGAGCAGCACGTTGGCCGGCTTGAA
>JBEKGC010000446.1:0-15445 GCA_050013055.1 Streptosporangiaceae bacterium | reverse complement strand
ATCCTGCCGTGGACGGTGACGTCGGATGGGCGCACGTGGGTGCTGCTGAGCCACCGCTCGCCGCATGTGCAGGCGGGCGGCACTTGGTCGACCTTCGGCGGCGCCATTGACGGCGGCGAGACGCCGTGGCACGCGGCCGTCCGCGAGACCAGCGAGGAGATTGACGGGATCGACGCGTGCCTAGGCGTCGTGGCCTCCGAACTGGAGGTTCCCTGCGAGCATGGCTGCGGGTGGTCTTACACCACGTTCGCCGTGCGGGTCTCGAACACGGGGACGGGCTACCTGCCAAGTGCCCGGATTGCTCCGGGGCGCTCGGCGTGGGAGACCGCCGGGCTAGCGTGGGTGCCAGCCGACCGGGTTGCCGAACATCCCGGCCTTCACCCAGGGCTGCGCGCCGCCTGGCCGAGGCTACGGACTTCCCTCGCTGACGCGCCACGCGTCGACGGTCCGGCGTAGCCCCTGCGCGATGTCCAGGAAGGCGGTGTCTTGGTCTGACCAGGTGCTGACGGCTTTGCCATCCTTAGGCAGTGCTTGAAGCCCCTCCAGGCCCGCAGTCTGCCAGTCCGCCGGCCTCAGGATGACCGGGATCACGATGGCCTCGCCGCGGCGATGCCGTTCCAAGGCCCTGACCAGTTCGACCCTGCCTATGTAGTCGGAGCCGAGGAAGCTGGCCGTTATGAGGAGGAGAATAATGTCGGCTTCGTCCAGCCGCCGGATGATCTCGGGAGCCATTCCTGACCCGGAATGACCTGACCGTCACTCCATGCTGAGATATAGCCGCCGGAACGCAACCCACCGAGATGGTCGAAAAGCTTGTCGCGCAACTGCTCGTCCTTGCGGGCATAGGAAACAAACACGGACGCAGCCCTTCGGCGGCTTGATTGCTCACGGTGCGCGGCACGAAGGCGCTGGTCAGTGTTTCGCTCCAGGGCTGCGCGCAGCTCGGCCTCACGGGCGGCGCCTCCCCGGCCCTGCTGCAGGTCAACTAGCTGCTGCTCAAGTGTCTGCCGCTGTTGTTCAAGGCCGAGCAGGTCGGAGACGACCGCCTGTGGCCGATCGGGGCGCGGCGGCGGTGGCTGCGCGGTTTCGTATGCAGCTATCCGAGGCACTCGGCGCGCGAATTCTTCATAGAAGGCCACGTACTGCACCGGCGAAGCCATAGTCCGAGACATGAGCATGATCGACACGTTGAGCTGCCAGCTGCTCTGACTGAGAGTATCGCTTATCACTTCTGCCATCGCGGCGGCCGAGGCTTCGATCGGGTAGCGGGCGGTACCGGTACCCAGGGCGGGAAAGACAATCGACCTAACACCCAGGGGCTGCATGAGCTCAAGACAGGTCCGGGTGGCGCGCCGCACCAGGCCGGTGACTTCCCTGGCAGGCCCCCCGGGGTCTTCCCTAAAGCCCGGGGCGATCGTGACCACATGGAACACGTATCGCGCAGGCAGCGCGCCTGCAGTCGTCACCACGACATCTCCGGCTTCCCTGGGCACCGCCTTGGCGGCATCTAGAACCAGCGCGTTCCCCGCGGCTATCCGGATAGCGGCCGATACCCCTCCGCCCATGGACAACTGGTAGTCGTCAGAGCTCACCACTACCTCGGTCGGGACATCCAGCACACTGCCGAAGTCGATCGCCAACTGACTACCCGCTATGCGGTAGGTGCGTTGCGTGCCCATGTGATTTCTCTCCAACTTGGCTCATATCACAAACTACTCGGTCCCAAGGCTTATCGGAAGATGCTTTGACCTATAGAGCCGGACACGACGCCGCCGTAGTGTATTGACGAATCTAATATGATCCGTGACTGCTTCACTAATTCGGAAACGAATGCGACGCGCGGGGGTTAGCGACGTCTTTCGGCTGCTAGCCCAGGCACTTTCGTCGACAGCAAATGTGATAGCCGAAGAAACTCAATTCAACCGCAGCGAGATGAATCATGAATGAGTATGCCGAACGGCACATGTGTATCCGAGCAACGCCCTCATTTCGGCAGACGGGGGCGCCGGCTGGCGGCGTGACGACAGCAAGAAGGCCGGCCTCACTCAACTACGGCAATGTCGGCTAGCCGCCACGTGTCCCAGGCCGCCGGCCGTGCGGTATGGCAGTGTGCGCAGGTGGTGGCGAGTTCGGACCGGTAGGTCGCTCCGCAGCTGGAGCAGGTCCGGTTGGCGATCGCCGCACGAGGGTCTGTCCGGGTGCCGGGCGGCCGGGTGAATACGAGATCGTACTTCCCAGCCCAGGACAGCCACGACAGGCCGGGGCTGGAATTGCTCATCCGCTCGCTCATCGCCCCGCCGAACGACACCGCTAGCGACGGCAGGCTGGTGGCCGACGCCATGGCGGTCTGGCCCGGGGCGCCCGGGGCGACGACCGCGCGGAGCTGGCTGAACGAGACCCGGATGCACGCGCGCTGCTGGCGCAGGTCGAGGCTGATCAGCTCAGGGGCCAGCGCTTGGTAGTCCACGGGAAGCCGCGCCTGGCGGCGCGAACCGGCGCGACTGCCTTGCTCTTGGATGCGCTGCAGCCGGGCGGAACGCGCGGAGCTCCGTACGTAACGGCCGAAGAACGTCGACCAGAACGACTGGGCCGCGAGGTAGCGGATGGCCTCCTCGTCGCCCGTCGACATCGCGGCGAATATGACCAGGCAGATCAGCTGCGAGGCGTCAAGCAGGAGCTGCTCGTCGAAAGACGGATCGGCCTGCCGGGCCTGCGCCAGGACGGCGGGCAGGTCCGGGTCGGCGGAAAAGGCCGGCCCAGGCTCCACCAGTTTGCGGCTTCGCCTCCTGCCGCGCAGCACGGTCAGGTAGATCAGCATGCCGAACAGCACCGCGAACATCAGCGCCCAGCCCGCGATGACGACGAGGATCAGCACTCCGGCAGCGGATCTGGCCGCATTCCCCGCACCGGCCTCAAGGGCCATCCCGCTTACCATGGCTCACGCTGCCAGGAGACCAGGACCCAGTCGTCATGTCCGGCGGTGACGACTCCCTTGCAGTACCGGCATGCCCCGCCGGGATCGAGGTCGAGGTGCGCGCCGCACGACGGGCAGCGGTTGGCTGGCAGGCCGCCGGAGGCCGGGGTAACCGCGCCGGCGGAACGGGCAAACGTCAGGTCCTCCGACCAGCTCGCTGCCTCGGGGCCGCCGCGCAGCGTGAGGCCGGTGTGCTCGTGCCGTTCCATTCGCCACCCCTCGCAGCGCACCCGAACCCGCACCTGTTCGACAAGCTGGCTCCGGGTGGCCCCGACGACAGCGGCGCCGACCGCCCGCCACGCCCCGGCGCAGGATACGTCCGAACGGGCCCGCAACTCGAGCAGGGCCTGGTGAGCTCGGTACAGGCCGTTCGCCATGAAGGTCCGTGTGCAGGTCGCGTCGCCCGAGACGAGGCTCTGGCAGGTCAGCGCCGTCACGGCGACGGCCCAGTCGGTAAGCGCGGTGACGCGGAACCCCGGGTCGCCGTTCGCGATGGCCGTACCGCCGGACCTGATGACCGCGTCGCCCGGAACAGGCGGCAAGATGCCATGCCCCCAGCGTGCTTCGTCGCCAGCGGTGATATCGACCGACGCGCCGTACCGGAATGACTGGCGTCCCTTGAACAAGGCGAACGGATTGGCGCAGCCCCGCCGGCTTCCCGGGCTGTCCGGGCTCGTGATCGAGCCGCTGGTGGCCCATCGTGACACTGCGGTATAGGCGAGGAAGAGCCGCTCGGGGAGCGGGAACTTGTCACGGTCGGCGGCCATGTAAGTCGTCCGCGCGGGGGGGAGTCGGCATGTCGCCATTATTCGCATGAACGCGCAGTCCTGGGCAACCATCGCCTGGATGGGAAGGCAGAGTCCGGACCTAGCTGGCGCGCGGCACGCGGCAGGACAGTTGACCGCCGCAGCCGGTCAGCCCCATCGCGCCTGCGCCTCGGAGCAGGCGAGTCGCAGGGTGCCGGCCGCGGCGGGCCGGTCCGTCGGCGGAGTCAGAGGGCGAGCATGGCGGCGGTGACCTCGCCGGCCGCGGCGTCCCGCAGGGCGGTGCCCATGTCGTCGAGGATGAGCAGCCGCGCGGCGGGGATCGCGCCGGCCAGCGCCTCGCCGTTGCCGACCGGGAAGAACGGGTCCGCGCGGCCGTGCACGACGAGCGTCGGCAGCGTGAGCTCGCCGAGGCGCTGACGCCACCGCGGTGCGCAGTCGAGCCGACCGAACACCATTCCGAGCTGATTAGCCTGCTGCACCGAGGGTTCGCTCGACGGTGTGCGGTCCCAGATTCGTGCCGCGGTCGCGCGCGCCTGCTCCGGGTCATTGCCCAACAGCCCGGCGCCGTCGGCGGCGAACGCGGCGACGGCAGATCGGTCGGTCCAGTCGGGCATCGGGCGCGAGAACAACGCGTGCATGGTCGCCGCGTCGTGATCCGGCAGATCGTCGTCGACCCGGCCGGGCGCCACCGGCCGGGTGCTCACCAGCGTCAGCGCCGAGAACGCGGTCGAGTGGTCGAGCGCGGCGACTTGAGCGACCATCCCGCCGACCCCGACGCCGCCGAGGTGAGCCGTCACGGCGCCGAGCGTGCCGACGAGCGCCGCCGCGTCCGCGGCGAGATCGCGCAGATCGTACCCCGGCGCCTCCGGGTCGACGGTCGTCGACGCTCCGCAGTCGCGCAGGTCGTAGCGGGCCACCCGCCGGCCACCCGCCGCGAGCCGCTCACACACCGAATCGGGCCACGACAACATCGTGGGTCCGCCGACCAGCAGCACGAGTGGATCGTCATCGCGGCCGAAGGTCTCGACGCCGAGTTCGACGCCGTTCGCCCGCACGGAGGTCATCGTGCTCATTGTCGTTCCTCCCATAGGTTCAGCTCCACTACTCCTCCTGACCCCAGAGCCGTCGAGGCGACGGCACGCCCGGCGAGTGCCAGCTGGACCGGCACGCCGGCTCCACCGCTAGCACCAGAGCAAACGTACGCGCCGTGCATGGCGCGCACATCAGCCTTTGGGAACGATCTTTTACGCTGCCGGTCGCGGCCCGGGCCAGGCGCCTTGGTCGCCGCCTGCGGTCATGCCATTGCCGTTATTGTCGCAGGCGGGGCGGTGCCATGGCCGTAGTCAGATCGGTGGAGAGGACAGTGCCCTGCTGTCGGCCCTACCCTTGGGCCATGAGTTCGTCGGCGCACGGGGCGTTCCATCCGCAGGGCTGGCATATCGACATGGGCTCGGACGCGGGCTCGGATATGACGGCTGTCGCCTCCATGCATGAGGCGGCTCACGAGCGCCTGCAGCACACAACTCTCTGGGGCTGGGTTATCCAGTTGTCGTTCGCGTACGCGGAAGTGACCGGAGAAGATTCACCTCGGGCGACAGCCATATCCATGCTGGCGGCATGCCGGCACGTTCACGAGCAATTTGCCACATTCACGTCAATGATCACTGGGCACCTGCGGGCAGAGGATCTCGCACATGAGTACCCGGTCTATGCGGAGCATGCGCGCCGAGCGAGGCTGGCTGTGGCCGGCATCGATAGTCCCTATCACCAGCTGCACGCCATTCGTGCCGTCGCGCGGGCGTGCATGCAGCCTATGCACCTTGGGGATCTTGTCACGGCGACTGGGGTAGCCAACCTGACGATGGCGGCCATGGACCGGTCGATGCGCCCGGACCATCGGTTGCCTGTGCTGGTCCGCTCGCTCCAGCAGACGGGATGGGGTGAGGTGCCCGCGCACCTCGCGGCTGACGTTCCGCTCCACGAATTCGCTGAACGCGGAGATGACAACTTCGCGGCGGTCGACGGCTGGTACTACGACCAGGCGGCGCTGCTGCTCCGCGATGCGGGCATGCCGACGCTTGACCACGATGCCCAGGTGCCGATCATCTCCGCGCTGCACCGCTCGCTCGAGATGCAGAGCGGCTCCAGCCTTGGCTACTTTCGCTCGGATGAGACATCCGAGATCGAAGTCCTCGACGTGGTCATCGGCGCACAGGAATCAGAGACAATCGCGCTGCGCCCGCCGCTGCCGGCCATCGTTGTCGCACCGGACACGCAGACCGAGGCGCTGGTCACCGGCGAGGACGACCTGCACCTCTTTGTCGCCTTGCGGCCCAGTGCCCGCATCTCGGCCCAGTATGTCCTGGACCATGAGTGGCTCACCGAGCAGGCCGCCGTGCTCCGGGCGGTCGGTGCCGTGCACGGCCAGCGGACCGTGCTCCTGAAAGACGTCACCACGGCCGATCCCGCTTCGCTCACCGCACCCGGGGTTCCGCTGATCGTCAGCGCGTCGTGGCGCTCGACCGCAGACGAGACGGTCATGGCCAAGTGGCGTCCCGTCATGACCCAGGCGAACAGCACCATACTCTGCGACCTTCCAGTCTCCCGCCATATCGTCTCCTGGCTCGCTACCGGAACGCGCTACCTCCAGTACACGTTCGCCGGCTTCCAGACACCGTGGGGACTGGTCCATTGCCTCGTCTTCCGGACAACCGATGGCGGGCGCGGGCGCTCCAGGCTGCATCTCGCCGTCGGCTCACGGACGTACATGCGCGCCTTCGACATGTGGGTCGAAGAACATCCCGAGGTCTGCGGCCGGGCCGAGCGCTCAGATAACATTCTCGACGAGCACCAGGCGCTGATGAATATCACACTCAATCATGTGCTTGCCGAGGAGCGCCTCTTCGGCTTGGACGCCGGGGAACAGGCATGGCTGCGACGGGCTACCTGATACTTACTGATGCCATCAGTGCGGGAGTCCCCGAGGAGCTGGATCAGTCGGCCCTGCTCGACCTCCTGCGGGACGTCACCGGCATCGGCCCGGACACTCATCCGTTTGCCGTCGCGGCAGCCGAGGACGCGCTGGCGGCCGACGGGCAAGGGACCGCGGTGCTCGAAGTGCGCCCAGGCGGGTGGGTGGTCAACACCACGAGTTCGCTTGTCCGCGGGGCGCTGACGGCAGCGGTACTAACCGCAGTCATGTACGCCGGCGGGTACACTCAGCTTCCCGCATACGTCCTGCCAGCGGTTCTCCCACTCGTAGTCGATCTGGACCGCGCCAAGCTCAGCCGCGGCGACCGCAAGCTCCTTATCCTGCTGCGCGCCAACGCCGGGGCCGCGGCGGGGCAGCCGGTCAACACCGATGTCCTCTACAACCGGCTTCCAGCCAGCGTCCGGCCAGAGGTGTCACCGGTCGACTTCGCGGACTTCGTGGACCGGCTCGTCGCCGCCGGCGAGGCCGACGATCCAGGCTTCGATGACGTCGTCCTGCGCGACCAGCCGCGCTGGATTCGGATCAGTTTCGCATAGGGATCCGCAGAGGCTAGAGGCTGTCGCACAGCTATCTGGCGGCCCGCCGCCGGTAGCCCCGTTCCCGCCCGCCTCACCTGAACCTCTCGCCCCGGCCCCGTCCGCCCCGCCAGCGATTGTGGATAATAAGCGTCGAAATAAGGAGCTAATTATCCACGATCTCCGGCCTGCGGCCCCGCTCGTTCCCCTGGCCCCGGTCCGGGCGGCCTGCCATGTACGCGGGAAGACCGCCACGGCTCCAGTTCTGAACCAGGACACCCAGGAGTCACGCGACACCCTCGCTAGTGTCACGCCCCCTGCCGCGGCTGTATCCCTGCGATTGCGCGGGCCCTTCGGTCCAGTCGGCATGGCCGGAATCCTGAGAAATGCTGGCTGGTGCTTGCTGTAGCGCGGGTAAGGCGGGCCCCGCACTGGCCCAGGCGGCCTGGTGCGGTCTGGGCGGGTTAGGTGGTGATGTCGCGTCGCCGTAGCAGGACCGCGCCGGTGAGCAGGACGGCAAGCGCGCAGGCGGCGAGGGTCAGGGCGGCGGGGACCTGGCCGAGGAGGTGGGTGCTGGCGGGGAAGCCGACGGTGCCGCTCGCGCCGCTGGATAGGCTGCCGAGGCCGAATTTCTGCACGGTGTTGCCGATGCCGGGAAGGAACCCGAGCAGCGGCTCGGCCACGTACAGCAGGCCGAGGACGGCGATGATCGAGCCGACCTGGTTACGGATGATGGTGCCGATGCCGAGCGCGGCGAACAGCGCGGTGGCGACCGTGCCGCCGACGATAATCGCGGCTAGCTGCGCGCCGTCGGGCTGGCTGGCCAGGTGCCGAGCGGCCAGGATGGGCATCGCGATTGCGGTGGCACCGCCGGTGGCGATCAGGCCGAAGGCCAGTCCGGCGGTGGTGACGGTGGTGAGCTTGGCGGTGAGCAGCGGGGTGCGCCGGGGTGTAATCAGGACCGCCTCGATGATGGTCTTGTGGCGGAACTCGCTGGTGACGGTGAGCGTGCCGGCTACGAGCGCGAAGGTCTGCGCCAGGCCGGCGAGCGCGAGCGTGGCGCGGACCTGGTTGCCGTCGGAGGTGAAGCTGGCGGCCGCGGCCGTCGCGGTGACCGCGACGGCGATCAGGGCGAGGGTGCCCGCGGCCAGCAGCCAGAAAGCGCGGGTGGTGCCGAGCTTGACTGCCTCGGCGCGGATCAGGCTGGTCATGACGGGCCTCCATTCGGGTTGCCGGTCAGGTCGAGATAGATGTCTTCAAGGGAGGAGCTTGCGGGTGAGAGTTCACTGATCACCAGCTGGCCGGTGGCAGCGGTGCGGCTGATCTCCGTGACGGTACGGTCGCGGATCACGATGGTCCCCGGCTCGCCGGTCACTACGTGCGCGCCCTGGGCGCGCAAGATCTCGCCCAGCTGCCTGGTGTCCGGCCCGGTGACGCGGACGCCCGCGACATGCCGGCCAGCATGCGGTCCAGGGGGGCCTGCAGGACAGAGCGGCCGCTGCTGATCACGACCACGTCGTCGACGGTCTGGGCGACCTCGGCCAGGGCGTGGCTCGAGATGAGGACCGCGCGGCCCTCGGCGGCCTGGGAGCGGAGCAGATCGCGCAGCCACCGGATGCCTTGCGGGTCCAGGCCGTTGGCGGGCTCGTCGAGCACCAGTATCCGCGGGTCGCCCAGCAGCATCAGCGCTAGGCCCAGCCGCTGCCGCATCCCCAGCGAGTACCCGCCGGGGCGTGCACGCGCAGCTGATCGCGCCCGGTACGGCCCGGGTGAAACGCCTCGCCGTCGAGCAGCCCGCCGACCGTCCGCACTGGATCGGGCAGCTCCCCGTAGCGGCGGCCGTCGATGACCGCCGTGCCGCTACTGGGCCTGATCAGGCCGAGCAGCATGCGCAGCGTCGTGGTCTTGCCGGCGCCGCTGCGCGTCCTGTGCCCGCTGACCAGGGGAAACCGGCAACCGTGCCGCCCGGCAGAGCCTGAGCTGACAGCAAACGCCGTTCTGTTCGTGCCACCGGTCGACAGGGAACCTGGCTACATCAGGTGCCGGAGTGTCATCGGCCAGGGACGACCAGGAGTCCGGCTTACGGACTCGTCAGCTCGCCTTAACTGGCACCCGACTCTGAGTCTGGCCCGTTGTCATCTGCCTCGTCCCCATCATCAGTGTCGAATCTGGCGGCTATCTCTGAATCTTCGGTCCGCAGCAGCGCCAGCACCTTCGGCGCCATGTCGGGCAGGTTCACCGTCGCGACCTCATGCACCACGTCCCAGTCGAGGCTGAAGTAGGCGTGCACCGCGATGTTACGGAATCCCCGGATCTCCCGCCATGGAATGTCCGGGAGCCTCCCGCGCACGTCGTCGCTGAGACACGCCGCCGCCTCGCCGACCACGCTCAGCTGGCGCAGCACCGCGTTGCGCAGGATCTCGTCGTCGTCCCACTGCTCACCGCGCTCAACGAGCCAGCGCGCGACCGTACGCGCGCTGTCGATGATGTCGGCCAGGTACAGGAATTCTCGCCGAGGATCACGCGGCATACAGGATCTCGGCGTCCTCGATCACCTGGTCCCGGATCACCCAGTGCAGGCCGTCCTTGGGCACCAGGTCGACATGCCGCCCGAGCAGCTCTTCCAGGTCAGGCTGGAGCGCAAGGAACGCAAGCCCTTTAGGGCCCTCCGGTCCCCGGACGTACAAAAAGTCCACGTCGCTGGCAGCCGTGGCCTCACCCCGTGCCGTCGAGCCGAAAACCGCAAGCTCCGCCAGCCCGTACCTCGCGGCCAGCGCCGCCAGGGCCGGCCGCAGTCTCCGCAGTTCCTCCAGGGTCATGTAACTGATTGTGCCAGAATCACGCCACATCCTGCCGGCCCTCGTGCGATGTGTCGATCAGCCTCCCGGGACAGCGCACCGCCACCGTCAGGTCTCGTTACTATTGCCGAGGTGAACGACAGCCACTTGGCGTGCCAGCAATGAATGGTCGCGGTAGGGACCGCCCTTACGGGCGGCCCCCCGCGCAGATCCCAGCGTGCGGAATTACCGCACTGGGCTCCTACCTTGGGTACGTGGCGGCGAAGCGCACCTCCGGGAAGGGGTGCATCACGCGGGCGCGCGGTAGCCACCGGGTTGCGATCCGGTCCATCCGTTCCCAGTTGATCCGGGTTTTCTGGCTGCGGCGCCGCAGCGTCCGCCGCCAGTGCCGGGTTACCTGGTCACGGAAGGCCGCTACTGCCTGGATGTTGCCGGGCACAGCGTAGTACGCCATGTGCCCGCGCACCACGCTGGCCAGCCAGCGGCCTTGCTCCGGAACGGGCAGATGCATGCGCTGCGTGAGCTGGCCTTTGACCACTTTCAGCTTCGCCCGCATCCGTTTCGAGATCGTGATGCGCTTCACCCGGAACCGTCCGCTCCCGGCCGTCGCGCAGATATGCGTGAAACCCAGGAAATCGAACGTCTCCGGCTTCCCGGGCCCGCGTGCCTTCCGGTGCCGGGCGGCGTGCCGCCCGAACTCGATCAGCCTCGTCTTGCCCGGATGCAGTTCCAGCCCGAACTCCGCGAACCTGCCGCGCAGCTCATCCAGGAACCGCTCAGCGTCCTCCTGGTACTCGAACCCGACGATGAAGTCGCCTGCGAAACGCACGATAATGACCTCACCATGCGCGTGCCGGCTCCTCCACCAATCGGCCCGCAGGTCCAGGACGTAGTGCAGGTACACGTTCGCGAGCAGCGGTGATGCCGACGCTCCCTGCGGTGACCCCTTCTCGCTCTCCGTCCATTCCCCGTCCTCGATGACTCCTGCGGCCAGCCACTTGCCGATCAGCCGCAGGACCCGCTCATCCGCGATCCGGTGCCGGAGAAACTTCTCTAGCCAGCCGCGATCAAGCTGGCCGAAGAAGTCGCGGATGTCCGCGTCCAGCACCCAGTTCACCCTCTTGGTCATGATCCCGGTCGCCAGCGCATCCAGCGCCTGATGCGGGCCGCGCCGCGGCCGGAACCCGTAAGAGAAACCCCGGAAGTCCGCCTCGTAGATGGCGTTGAGCACCCCGGCGACGGCCCGCTGGACGATCTTGTCCTCCAGCGTGGCAATGCCGAGCGGCCGCTGCCGCCCGTCCGCCTTCGGGATGTACGCCCGCCGAGACGGGCTCGCCCGGTAGCGCCCCTGCTGCACCCGTGCGTGCAGGTCCCGGAGGTTAGCCACCAGGTCCCGCCCGTAGGATCCCCATGTCACCCCGTCCACGCCCGGCGCGGCCTTCGGGCTCAGGTCCCAGTAGGCCATCACCAGCCGTTCCAGGCTGACATGATGCAAAAGCGCGGTGAACCGTGCTTCTTTGTCCCTTTGCGCTACTTGCCGCACACGGCCCAGCTCACTTGACACGCCTAGCCCGGCACTGCGTCCGGAGCGTGTTTCGCTGTCCGTGATCCCCTTGGTTCGCTCCCTTTCCTCCCCCGCCTCCGCAGCCGCAGCCTTGTCCGGCGGGTTCGCAGGTACTACGAAGCGATCCGGCTGCCCGTGACCGTTCATCCCAGGATTACCGCCTCGGCGTTCCCTGGGCGGCCCGCCCGCTGATCAGGCGGACGGGCAGGCACGGGCTCTCCCGGTTCTCGCGCATGGAGGTTCCGCACCTACCCTGGTTCTCCGACCGCGCGGGGCCCGCCAGCAGCTCGCGATAGCGCTGCTGGCAGTGCTGCCTTCCACGTTGTGAACCGCGTGGGCACCCCGGAAGCTTGATTTCGCGGCTCAATAGCCCGGCCTGCACGTGCCCCTGTCAACGCTTCGCCACGCCCTCGCGGGACATCGACGCATGACTCGGGGTCGCCGTGGGTCGCTAGCCCTTCGACGTAGAGCTCTTCCATCTCCTCCTCCATGCCGGTTTATCCCGGCGCTTTCTCACAATTCCGTTACGGGCTTCCGGCGCCGTTGGGCCGAGAAAACCGGTGATGCGGCCGTAGGAGGCGGTGAAGGAAAGGCCGTCGACGGCCGCCGTCGTCCCGAACCTCTTGCTCAGGCCGGCCACCTCGATGGCGGGCCGTGTCAGGGGCGGGCGGCTGGGTACCGCCAGGGCACAGGTGCCTGCTGGCCGGGTGCTGTATCTGTTTGTTCTGTTCATGATTCCACGATTGCCGCCGGATGCCTGCTAGCGCGTCGGCCGGGTGGCCACTTCGGGGCAGACTCCGGTCGGTCCCCGATCGACTTTGGTAGGGGGCGGCCGGGCCGCCGGGGACGTACGCTCGTGGCATGACGAGCGAGTCGGCGCAGCTCAGCGGGCGCCGGGCATCCTGGCGGCGCGCGCTGACCGCGAGCGGCCGGCGCAAGCCGGCCAGCGGCTGGTCAGCGGGCGTATGGGTGGCCGACGCGGCGCTGTTCGCAGCCGCGGCACTGCTGGGTGCGCTCTCCTTGCGGTACCTGTGGCATAGCCACGGCGCGGTGCTGGACGCCCTCGACCTGGCCTTCGGCGTCCTGGCGTGCCTCGCGCTCTGGATCAGGCGCTCGAGACCGACGGCGATGCTCGCAGTGATCGCAGCCGCCGCTTTCTCTCCGCTGGCTATCGGCGCCGCGCTCGTCGCCATCTGCAGCGCTGCCACGCACACGCGAGGCCGGATCCTGGCCGCGGCCGTGTTCCTGGCCGTGGCAGGCAGCATTGTGTTCCCGCTCGTCAACCCGGCGGTGGGGGAGCTGATCCCGGTGAAACAGGCGTTCCCCGCCGTCGTGGTCCCGTTGATCGCCTTCGTGTGGGGGCTTTACCTGCGCGCCCGGCGCGAGCAGGTCGCCTCGCTGCGCGAGCGGGCCGAGCGGCTGGAGGCCGACCAGCAACGCAGCGCCGAACTGGCGCGCCAGGCCGAGCGCCGCCGCATCGCCCGGGAGATGCATGACGTCCTGGCCCACCGACTGTCGCTGCTCAGCGTGTACGCCGGGGCGCTTGAATTCAGGCCGGACGCGTCCGCCGCAGAGATCACCCGGGCCGCCGAAGTGATCAGGACATCAGCCGCCGCCGCGCTCGATGATCTGCGGGAGGTCATCACGGTGCTCCGCGACGACGCCGACGATACCGCCGGGGCGCCCCAGCCGACGCTGGCCCAGCTCCCGGCCCTGATCGAGGAATCACGCGCGGCCGGGATGACCCTCCGGGCGCATATCGACCTGCATGACGCCGGGTCGCTGCCTGCCGGGGCGGGGCGCACAGCCTACCGGGGTCGTGCAGGAGGGGCTGACCAACGCGCGCAAGCACGCGCCCGGCGCCCCAGTCGCGGTGACCTGCTCGTCGAGATCATCAGCCGCCGTCCGGTCGGCACCGGGGCCCAGGGCATGCCGCCGCCCTCCGGGACGGGGGCCGGGCTCATCGGCCTGGCCGAGCGGGTCGCGCTCGCGGGCGGTGTCTCGTACTCGCTCGGCAGGGCCGCCGTCGCCGGGAGTACGACGTCGAGCTCCTCGACCGTGGTGGCGTTGTAGCGCACGATGGAACTGGCGCTGATCGCACCGGCCTGCAGGACCTGGACCTGAAGATCCGGGCTGGTCTTGTGCCGTGCGGCCAGGGAGGCAGGTGACAGCTCAGCGGTGAGGCTGAACTGCCCGAGCGCATCCGTCGCCCCCGTCACGAGGACGACGTCTCGGCCAACGTTCTTGTCGACGAGTGCTAGGTCGAGACCGCCGACCGCAGTACTGACCGGGCTGCTGACAGTTCCGGTCACGACGTAGGCGACCGGAGGTGCGGTCGCTGCGTCGATGGCCGGGACCTGGCCGGAAGGCGGCTGCGCGGAGCCGGGCTCGTCGGCGCCGGTCATGACCCCGCTCCGGTGGAGCGAGCCGGGCCCTGCTCATCTGTGGCCCGAGTTCCGAGAATCCGTAGGCAACAGCGCGCGCCCGCCATCGCGCCTCCTGTGCAGCCCCGCCTTGGCAGCCCCGCTTTTGTCAAGGACATTAACCTATGCCACGGCCCGCGTCCAGGATCAAGTCCTAGCGCGCCCGCGAGCTGGCCGACAGCTCAGACAGGCCGAGCGTGCGCGGGCTGCCTGGCTGGCCGGCGCTCCTATCCCCCTGCCATGGCGCCGACGATGAGATAGGGCTCGGTCCCGGCGGCGACGGCACCGGGCAGCGGGTCGTCGGGCGGGTCATGGGACAGGTCCCGCCCGCAGGCGAAGAACCGGATGAAGGCACGCCGGGGGCCGCCGTCGTGACCGCGGATGGTGCCGCGCAGCATCGGGTAGCGGGCCTCCAGGGCGTCCAGCACTGACCGCTGAGTCACCGCGCCGGTGATATCGAGGTGCACCTCGCCGCTGGTGCGGGCGAGGGCCCGGAGATGCGCGGGGAGCACAACCCGGATCATCATGGCAGCGTCTGGACCTCGACCGACAGCACGGCCGGGAGGTCCCGGACGATCGGCGCCCAGCTGTCACCGGAGTCCGCCGAGGCGTAGATCTGGCCGCCGGTGGTGCCGAAGTACACCCCGCAGGAATCCAGCGAGTCCACGGCCATCGCGTCGCGCAGCACGTTCACGTAGCAGTGCTCCTGTGGCAGGCCCGTGGTCAGCGGCTCCCAGTCATCGCCGCCGGTGCGGCTGCGGTAGACCCGCAGTTTCCCCTCGGGCGGGAAGTGCTCGGTGTCGCTGGTGATCGGGACCACGTAGATCGTGTCCGGCTCGTGGGCGTGCACGTCGATGGGAAAGCCGAAGTCAGACGGGAGATTACCGGAGATCTCCCGCCAGGACTCGCCGCCGTTATCGCTGCGCATCACGTCCCAGTGCTTCTGCATGAACAGCACGTCCGGCCGCGACGGATGCATTGCCAGGCGGTGCACGCAGTGCCCGACCTCGGCGTCCGGGTCGGGGATGCCCTCGGACTGCAGACCCTGGTTGACCGGCCGCCAGCTCTGGCCCGCGTCATCGGAGCGGAACGCGCCCGCCGCCGAGATCGCGGCGAACATCCGGCCCTGGTGCTCGGGATCCAGCAGGATCGTGTGCAGGCACATTCCGCCCGCGCCCGGCTGCCACGACGGCCCCGACTCATGACTGCGCAGCCTGGGCAGCTCCTGCCAGCTTTGCCCGCCGTCACCGGAGCGGAACAGCCCGGCGTCCTCGACCCCGGCGTACACCGTGTCCGGGTCGTCCAGCGACGGCTCCAGGTGCCAGACCCGCGCGAACTCCCACGGGTGCGGTGTCCCGTCGTACCACTGGTGGGTGCCGGGAGTGCCCTGGTAGGCGAACTGGTTACCCACC
>JBEKGC010000445.1:0-6527 GCA_050013055.1 Streptosporangiaceae bacterium | reverse complement strand
ACGGCCTGGACAACGTCTACGTGGCCGACGGCTCCGTCTTCGTCACCTCGGGCGCCCACAACCCGACCAACACGATCATGGCCGTGGCCCTGCGCAACATGCGCCACCTGGCGGGGAGCTGACATGATTCGCAGCTACCCCGACGGCTACCAGGTCCCGAGCTGGGCACGTTTCCCGCCTCAGCCAGCTAAGCGCTGATCTCCGGGTTCATTCGAGGTGTAGTGGTATATCTCGGCATGATGTCCTGGTGCGCTCTCGAATTTTCCGTCGTCGGTCAGCAACGGCAGGCCGAGGGTCTCGGCCAGCGCCACGTACATGGCGTCATAAGCGGTGAAGTTGTGCCGGAGTTCGAAGACGCGGGCCTGAAGTGGCTGCATGGGATGGCGTACGATCCGCAGGCCCGCGTAGTCGGCCAGCATCTCACTTGCACGGACAACCGTGATCTGCTTCGCCGAGCCGGTAATCGACAGCCCACGGACGACGCTCGATACCTCGGCGTCGAGCAGGGCCGGAGCGTGGATCGTGCGGGCTAGTCGCTGGCGCAGGAGATCGTCGCCGGGACGGCTGGCCAGCAGCCGGATGATGATCGAGCAGTCGGCGACGTAGCTCACCGCCGGCCGTCGCTGGCGAACGCCCGCAGATCCTCGATGGTGTAACTGACCGGTTCACGGGACGCGATGCCCGCCATCACGTCCTCGATGGGAGGCGTCTGTGCCTCGCGGGCAAGCAGGTCACGAAGATAGGCGGTAAGCGACTGGCCACGCGCCTCAGCCCGAGTCTTAAGCGTATCGACGACGTCGACAGGGACATCGCGGACTTGTACTACGGTCGTGTCCATACTCTCAGTGTACGCCGGTCTGCATGCAGGATGCATGCCAGCCTAACCGTCCGGCAGCATGGGCGCCTGGCCCGCTTCTGACTGAAGGCTAAGACACCGGCCGCCCAGGTTCCGAGCAATGTGTTCACCGGATCTATTCAACCAGTCCAGGCGTCCGGTAACTCCAACATCGATAATGCTTTCATAGACTAGGCCATTTAGTTTCAGGTGATCAGGCCACGAGTTTTCCTCGTCTGCCAGCCTGCCAACTTTGCCATCTATCAGACTTACCGTTCCTTTTGTTAGGTTTTCTTCTTCTGGGCTTCGGGCTGCAAAGGTGACGGTTTCACCTTCCGGGAAGGCATCCCATACCCGCCGTTCAGCAGCCGATAGATCCGCTAGGGATAGCATGACAACTATCATGCGCTATTTCTCATCGCGACGTGACAGATATTGGCTAACGAACGTTACCAAGACTCATACAGCACCTATCACCGTAGAACTCACGACCCGCACACACCCTTCTCAAAGGGCGCTCCCTCACGAGAAGGCCCTTTAAAGTTCGCGTCCGGGGCTGCTACGGCAGGCAGCCAGTCTCGTCCGAGTCGAATTCGCCGGCCCGGATACCGGCCGTGAAGGTTTCCCATCCGGCGCGGGTGAACCGGCGGACCGGCCCCCGGCCGTGGTCCTTGGTGTCCCGCACCAAGATCATGCCCTCGTAGCCGGCCACTTCGACGCAGCCACCGCCGTTTGACGCGCTGTAGCTGGCCTTACGCCAGTTCAAAGCGTCCATCGCTCGCCTGCTTTCCTCAGAACATCCTGGGTCTGCGTCCACGGTAGCGCGTCCGCGCGCAGCCCATCGAACACGCGGGCAGCCCGCGCGATCAGGTCAGGATCGGTATATACCGCGCCCTGGATGTTCGACTCCGCGTACGCGGCCACATCGGCGGGGCCCTCAGCCGCGATCGCGAACGCCCCGCCCAGGGCACCCGCCACCGCCGGCGTGTCCGCCACCACCTGGAACATCACCGACGGGCGGCTCCCCACGGCCAGCAGGTGCTCGACCTGCTCGCACATGGTCGCCGCATCCCCCACCTCCCTGTACAGCACCGACTCCAGGACCACGACACGCAGCTCAGCGCGGTCCAGCACCACCTGGCGGGCCAGCCGGCTCCTCAGGTTCGCTCCGGCGGCAGCGCTGTCCGGCTTCCACCCCAGCACCGCGCCCGCGTACGCCTCGGTCTGGAGCAAGCCCGGGACGAGCAGCGGCTCGAACCAGTGGATCACGCTGGCGCGCGCCTCGATATCCGCCCACTTCGCGAACCACCCCGGCGGACCCGACCGCGCCCGCTGCGCCAGGTCAGTCAGCACGTCCAGCCCCGCGCCGGTAGCGCCCGCCCAGGCCGCCAGGACCGCGTCGGACGGAACCGGGTGAGCCGCGTTTTCCGCCCTGGTGACCACCGGGCGCGAGACGTTCAGCTTCCGCGCCAGCTCGCCATGCGACCCGAAGCCAGCATCCAGCCGGGCCTGACGAAGCAGCTCAGCGAGCTGTTCTCTCGGTGTCGCCATGGTGCGCACCTCCCGTTACCGCGTTCAATGCCGGATCGGTAGCCAGGTAACTACTGCCGATTCTGTCACCGGCCTGACACGTTGGATAGCAAGATCCCGCCCGCCACCCCCGCTCAGGAACACCGCCCATGAAACCAGCAGCAGACACCCATCCCCAGGCCAGCCCCCCGGCCGCCCGGCCGAGCACCCCCGCCGGCTTGATGAGCACCTGGCCGCGAACCTGCCGGGCACCGCGACGGCGCCGGGCTTCACCGGCACCTTCAGCGGCCGGGCAGAGGAAGCAGCCCGCGTCCGCCATGAGATCGCAGCCTACCTCGGACCATCCCCGGCCGCCGATGACATGGTGCTCATCGCCGGGGATTCTCTGAACTTGAAGATTTGTCCGTCTTGTCTGGTTGGGTTGTTTCAGCGGGTGGGAATTGCCGGGATTCCGAGGTCGGCTGCGTGGCTGGTGCGGCGGCTGATCTGGGCGAGCTTGTCCTGTGCTCCGGCGAGGCTGATCTTTAGTCCTTCTATCTCGCCGAGCCATCCTTCGGTTTCGGCTTCGGCGATGCGGGCGGTGAGGTTGTCGCGGATCTCGGTGAGGCGCTGCTGCTGGGCGGGGTCGGGCCAGAGCATGGGGCAGCGGATGCAGGCGTGCTCGTGGGCGCAGGGGGTGGCGAATGCCCGGCCGCAGGTGCCGGTGGCGACCTTGCGGCGCTGGAAGTGGCCGAGGAACTGATGCCATTCGGCGTCGGTGGGGGCGCGGTATTCCTCGCTGGGCCGCAGGGCGCGGCGGCGGGCGAGGTGGGCGAGGTGGGCCTGGATGGCCTCGTCGGGGTAGACGGCCTTGTAGCCCATGGTGACGTTGATGTCGCGGTGCCCGGCGATGACCTGGGCGATGTGCGGGGGCAGGCCGTTCAGGACGGCGTCGGTGATGAACATGCGGCGGAAGTCGTGCGGGGTGTAGTGCAGGGGCTGGCCGGTGGCCGGGCCGGCGATGCCGGCGCGGGTGATGGCGGCGGTGAGTATGCGGCGGATGGTGGAATCCTCGAGGGCCTGGTCGTAGCCGCGGAAGCGGCGCTGGAACAGCAGCGGGGCGGGCGGCAGCCAGCGGCGCTCGTGGGGGTCGTAGGCGGCGACGAGGGGGATGGTGCCTGACGGGCCGCGGACGCGGCTGATGATGGCGGCCAGGACGTCGGCGAGTTCGGGGCTGATCAGCAGCAGCCTTTCGGCGTCGGTCTTGGACGGGGTGACCTGCAGGAGGGGGACGAGCTCGCCGGTGCCGGGGAGCCGGTACTGGACCAGGCTGTGGTGGCTGATCTCGCGGAGCTCCTCGATCCGGATGCCGGTGTGGCGGAGCACCTCGACAGCGGCCCAGGCCCAGAACGCGTAGCTCTCCTGGACGGTCAGGTCGGCGCGCTCGCCGGTGGCGGGGTCGCTGGCCCAGACCTTGAGGGGGGACCCGCCGCGGACGGGGAGCCGGGCCAGGGTCCGGCCGGCGGCGGTGAACTCCTGCCCCGGCTGAGCCTGGCGGGCCGCCGCGAGGAGGGCGGCGGCGTCCTTGCGCTGGCGGCTGAGGGCGCTGGCCAGGGCCGGCAGGACGGGCAGCCGCTCGCGGGTCCGGGCGTCCATCCGGGACTTGCGGTGCTGGGCGGCCTTGCGGCTGGTGATCTCCTGCGGGCGGACCGGGCAGGGCACTGCCCACCGGGCCCAGCGGGACGGGTCGTCCAGGGCCCACTGGGCGATGTCGAGGTAGAAGGCGCGGACGGTGGTGAGGCAGTGGCGGGCGCTGATGCGCTCCGTGCCTGCCTGGGCAGCGCCGCCGGAGCCGTCCTTGACCTGGAGCCGCTGCTTCCACGCGCGGGCGACGTCATCGGGCAGCTGGATGCCGGCGATGCCGGGGTGGTGCTGCTCGATGTCGGCCCAGAACAGCTTGCCCAGCTCGTAGCCGAGCTGGGTGAGGGTGGAGTGGTCCAGGGCCGGCTGGCGCTCGCGGAGGTAGTCCACCAGGAGGTCCCGGACCGGACTGCAGGCCAGGTGGTAGCGGTCGATCATCTGCCCGGGGGTCCGCGGGCCGGCGGCGCGCAGCTGGCGGAAGGTGGCGGGGCCGTCGATGACGCCCATGGCCCGCAGCGCCCCGTAGATGACCTGCATGCCCTGGCATGGCCTGCGCCGGGCCTGTTCCTCGGCGGCGTACTCGGCGAGCAGGTCGCCGATGGTGACCTCGCCGAGCGTGCCGCCCTTGGCCGCGACGATGACGGCGGCCCGGTGGACCGTCACCCGGCGGGCGGCCGCCGACAGCTCGGGATCGGCGTCCAGCAGCCCCTGCAGCCGGGCGAAGCCGGCCGGATCCCGCTCCGCCGCCAGGGCCTGGGTGAAGTGGTTGTTGGTCGCGCCGCCGCTGAGAAGCCAGTGCATGGACGGGCGGATGATGTCGGCGGCGGCCGCCGAGCGCAGCGCCACGGACATGCCGGAAAGCCAGTAAGCCGGGGGGCGCCCCCGCTCGGCCAGCCAGCGGCGGGGCAGCTCGCGCCACCCGGGCGTCCCGGCCTGGTCCGCGCCGCTGGCCAGCCACCGTTCCTGCCAGGTGGCGCCGGGCTGGCCGGCCAGCCAGTCCAGCAGCGCGCCGGGCCCGACGCGGGCATGGCGCTGGCCCGCGGACCTCCCGCCCGCCAGCACCCGGGCCAGCTGCCGCTGCGCCTCGGCGTGCGGCAGGGCAGTCCCCGGCCAGTCCGTGACGTCGGGCCGGGCGGGAAAGCGGTCACGGGCCGGCTGCCACAGCGACTGGCGGTCCCGCCCTCGTGCCGACGCTGGCCTGGCGGGCGCCTGCGGCCCGGCCGCCGCCGTCACGAGGCACCCGCGCCGAACAGGATCTCCAGCGTGCCGGGCTCATAGCCCGGGGCGGGCACCGGGGCCCGCCGGGCCGCGGCCTGCCTGGCCTGCTCACCGTGATGGGCCAGCATCCGGCGGATCACGTCGTCCCGGCGGGGTGCCAGGTAGAGCTGCGTGGTGGTCAGCTGCGCGTGGCCCAGCACCCACTGCACGTCGGTCAGCGGCAGCGCCGGGTCCTCGGCCATCCGGTAGGCGGCCGTATGCCGCAGCGCGTGCAGCGTCACCGGCACCCCGGCCGCGGCGGCGGCCCGCTCGAACATCCGGTGCACCGCGTGGTAGCCCAGCGGCCGGGCAGGACGGCGCAGCGTCCACCACACCGGCTCCCGCGCCCCCCGGGGGACCAGCCCGTCCATCTCCGCCTGGTAGAGCCGCAGCCACACGAACGCATCCGCCGACGCCGGCAGCTCCTGCACCCGCCGCGTCCCCTTCCGCGTCACCGCGATCACGCCCCGGCCGGGATGGACCCCGCCCTGCACCGCCGACAGCAGCTCCGAGGCCCGCGCCCCGGTGGACACGTAGAACGCCACCAGCGCCCGGTCACGGTCAGACGGCAGCCGGGCGAACACCTCGTTGAACTCCGCGTCCGGCACGCTGCGCGGGACCCGCGACGGCACCTGCGGCCGGTAAAGCCCGGCCCGCTCATCCCGGTAGCGGTCCACCGGGTTGTGATGCGCATGCGCCCGGCCGCCCCGCCGGGACCGGTCCAGCGGGAACGGGTTGACGATCGGCCCCCGCCCCGCCTCCAGGTGGAAGTCGTAGAACCCCCGCAGCACCGTCTCCGCGTGCGCCCGCACCGCCGCCGAGTACGGCTCCCGCCCCCCGGCCATCCTGCCCGCACCGGCCCGCGCCGGCTTCCCCGCCACGATCATCCACCGGCAGAAATCACGCGCCTCCGCCCGCGTCGCCCGCTCCCACGGAACCCCCGCCGCCCACAGGAACCGGAACCAGCGCAGCAGGTCCAGCCCATAAGACCGGATCGTCGAATCCGGCCGCCCTGCCGCCTGAAGATCGCAGAAGAACTCCGCAGCCGCCGCAACGACCAGGCCGTCCCCATCGACCAGCCGGAACGGCTCCTGCCGCTCGCCCGTGCCAACCAGGCCACCCCGCTGCGGCACGACCAGGCTCACCAGGTCACGGGAAACCTCAGCCTCCTCGAACATGGCAACAGAACGTAACCGGACCGCAAGTAAAAGTCACGCACACCGGAACCGCCGGCATGTCCTGTGAGCTGCGGAAACCCGCTAGGTAGTTCAGTAAACAGGGAGCT
>JBEKGC010000444.1:0-5614 GCA_050013055.1 Streptosporangiaceae bacterium | reverse complement strand
TCACCGGGACTGCCCGGGAGGGTGACGGTGCCGGCGAGGGCGCCGCGGATAGCGGCGGCCCTGGCCTGGGCGAGCGCGGTGAGGACGGTGTGCCTGTTCATGGCCTGCCAGGTGCGGACCTGTGATGGCGCTCACCGGAAGTCCCCAGTGTTGCTTGGTGAATCTCCCCGCTTGACTGGGCTTTATGTTACACGTTTAGTTATTGGTTATCACGGATTGTGTCGGCGTGTCGTGGTGGGGTGGTGACGCTCGCGGCCGGGGGGACGAGCCAGGCGACGAGCGCGACGGGCTGGCGGCAGTGCGGGCAGGCCGGGGCGGCGGTGAGCCCGGCGGGGCCGGGCGGCGGTGCGACGGGCGCCGTCGCGGCGACGCCGGTCGCCGGCGGGGCCGGGCGCGGGTCGTCGCGGGCCGCGGGGGGCCGGCCGCGGCGGCGGCTGCGGGGCTTGCGGTGGGCGGTGTGCCACCGGTGCTTGCACCGGATGCTGCAGAACTTCTTGCGGGGGGCCGCGGGGGTCCAGGTGAATTCGGTGCCGCAGGAGGGGCAGGTGCGCTGCTCGGCGGTCACCGGGCTGTCCCGGCGGCGGCCTTGCGGAGGGTGTCGGCGCGCTGCTGGTGGGCGCGCATCCGGTAGGAGGGGCCGTCGATGCCGACGATGACGCCCCTGTGCAGGAGGCGGTCCAGGGTAGCGGCGGCGAGCATGGGGTCGCCGAGCCGCTCGGCCCAGGACGCGATGCCGACGTGGGAGGTGGTGATGATGCTGCCCTTGAGGTAGCGGGCGTTGATGACCTCGAACAGCAGGGACCGGGATTCCTCGTCCAGGATCCGGTAGCCCAGCTCGTCGATGACCAGCAGCCGGGGGCTGGTGAAGAACCGCAGCCCGGAGGGGAAGCGGTGCTCGGCGATCGCGCGGCGGAGCCGGCGGACGAGGTCTTCGCAGGTGGTGAACAGGACCTTGTGGCCGGCCTCGGCGGCGGCGCGGGCCAGGGCGACCGACAGCATGGTCTTGCCCACTCCCGGGGGGCCGATAAAGACGATGTTGGCGGCCTCGTCGATGAACCGGAGGGCGGCGAGGTCGCGGATGAGGTTCTCGTCGGCGCCGGGCTGGGCGGCGAAGTCGTAGTCCTGGATCCGCCAGGGGGCGGGCAGGGCGGCCCAGTGCAGGCGGGAGGCGAGCTTGCGGGCCTCGGCGGCGGCGGCCTCGGTGCCCATGAGCTGCTCGAGGGCGTCCAGCACGGACAGCCCGCCGTCGCGGGCGGCATCCAGCAGGCCGGGCAGGGCCTCGATGGCGGCGGTGAGCTTGAGGTAGGCGAGGTGGCCGCGGAGCCGCTGGTAGGCGGCCGCGGTGTCGTTCGCGGCGGGCGTGATAGTCATCCGGGTTCTCCTTTTCCTGTTCTTGGTGCCGGCGCGGGCGGCCGGGCCGGGCGGCCCGGCCGCCCGGCGTTACTGCTGGCCGGCCGTGGCGGTGCGGCTGCGGTTCCTGGCGGGCGCGGCGGCGGTGAGCCGGTCGGTCAGGGCGCGGCGCTCGGCGCGCTCGGCGTCCAGGGCGGCTTCCGCGCGGGCCGCGCGCCCGCCGGCGGCGTCGGCCAGCGCGCGGGCCGCGTCGGCCCGGTCGGCGCAGGCGGCCCGGACGGCGCCGAGCTCGCGGTCATGCTGGCCGTGTGCGGTTTCCAGCGCGGCGGCGGCCTGCCGCGCGGCGGCTGCTGCCGTGTCGCGCTCGCGGGCGGCGTCGTCCCGGGCGGCCTCGGCGGCCTCGGCGCGCCGCTGGGCTGCCTCTAGCTGGCCGGCCAGGCCGGCGGCCTGGGCCTGCAGCCCGCGGGCCTGCTCTTCGGCGGCCAGGGCGCGGTCTTCCGCGGCGGCCCGGGCGTCCTCGGCGGCGTCGGCAGCTTCCCAGGCCGCCGCCGCGGACTCCGCGGACTCCGCGGTGCGGGCCTCGGCGACCGCGGCGCGGGCCTCGGCCCGGCGGCGGGCCGCCTCGGCGTCGGCGGCGGCCGCGGCGACCCGCTCGGGAGCGGCGCCGGCGACCTGCCCGGCCACCTGCGCGGCCAGCTGGCCGGCCTGGGCCAGCAGCTGGCCCAGGCGGGCCAGCGCCGCCCCGGCACCGTCCGCCGCGGGCGGCGGCACGGGCGCGGCGCCGCCGCGCAGCGCGTTGTAATGCCGGCGCCGGCACTGGTCGCTGCAGAACTGCCGGGACCGGCCGGCCTCCTGGGGCGGCAGCGGCGCGGGGCAGCCCGCGCGCTTGCAGCGCCCGCCGCCGGAGGGCGCTGCGGCCATCGCCGCGGCCTCCGGGAGGAGTTCCGCTTCGCTTGGCTTCATTTCGCTTCGCTTCGCCTCCGTCATGACGGCCGCCGCCAGTAGCGGGGCAGGACGCGGTCGCAGGCGATGCCCTCGGCGGCCAGCGCGGCCTCCAGCTCGCCGGCGAGGCGGCCGGCCCCCTCCATCAGCCAGGACAGGGCAGGCAGCGGGTACGCGCCCAAGGCGCCCAGATACCGGGCGGCCGCCGTGCCGGCTTCCGGCTCGGCGGCGAGCAGCCCGCTGATCAGGGCGAGGATCTCGGCGGCCTCGCCGATGGTCCCGGCCGCCACGGCAGCGTCCGGCTCGTCCTGCCCGGCGGCGGGAACGGTGAACGACATGATGAATCCCCCTTCAGAACTGGTCTTTTCCTCACCTGGCAGACGCGGGCCGTCAGTCCTGGCCCGCGCCGGGCCGCAGCGGCCGTGCCGCCGCGGCCCACGCGGCGAAATCGGTCACCGGCGCCCCCGCGCCGGCCGCATCGCCGCGGATCGCGGCGGCCTCGGCCAGCGCCGCAGGCGACGGCGGGCGGCGCTCCTTGCGGTGGCACGGCCGGCCGGCCAGGCCGCGGGCGGCCAGCACCTTCTTCTCCAGCGCCGCCACGTGCTCTTCGCTGCGGACCACCGCGCCGGCGTGGTCCAGCTCGCGGCGGTGCCGGGCCAGCACCGTCCCCGCCGCCGTGACCACGTCCAGCGTCACCGCGCCGAGCTGGTGCCGGACGGCCACCTGCTGCCCGCCGTGCCCGGGCGGCACCGAGTACAGGTTCCCGTGCCACGACACCAGCGCCTGCGCCGATACCGTCCGCGTGTCCTCCATGACCGCGGGGAACGGCACCGGCGGCAGCGGCGCGAGCGGCTCCGCGGCGGCCAGCTCCCCGACCGTGACCCGCTGCCCGTCCCGGACCCGGCGCCGCGCATCCCCCGCCCGGGCGCACCAGGCATCCAGCCTGGCCTGCGCCTGCACCGGGCTCACCTCATCAGGCAGCGTCCGCCACCACCGCTGCGCCGCGGAATGGTTCGCCTTCTCCACCACGCCCTTACGCCATCCCCGCCGCGACGGGCACACGTCCACGGCCACGCCGTAGTACTTCGCCGCCTCCGCGAACGACGGCCTCAGATCCCCCGACTCCGGGAAGCACACCGTGGACATCCGGTCGAACCGCCACCGGCGGGTCACCCCGCCCAGCCGGGCGCTGACCCCGTGCAGCGACGCGACCAGGTACGGCTGCTCCTCCGACTCCGCCAGCGCCCCCCGCCACTTCCCCGACGACGACAACGCGCCGACCAGCAGGTGCGCGTCCTTCCCCCACCCCCACGACGGCGGCGGGCCGGGCAGCTCGACCCAGTCCCACTGGGTCTCCTCGCCCGCCGGGTGATCAATGACGGCGAACTCGGCCGGCGTCCCGGCCGCCGCGCACGCCTCGCATCGCGGCCGCAGCCCCCGCTTCCGCAGCGCCCGCGTGAACGACGAGTACCCCCCGTCATAACCCAGGTCCCGGACCTCCTCGAACAGCGCCGTGGCCCACAGGTGCGGATCACCGCCGAACCGGAGCCGGCAGTACCGCTCGAACGCGTCGAACCGGTCCGGCCCCGCCAGCGCCCGCTGTCCGGGAACCCGCTTCCCCGACAGGTACGCCCGGACCGTCTTGCGGTCCCTTCCCAGGTGCCGGGCGATCGCCGACACCGACCAGCCTCTTTCCCGCAGCGCATGCGCTTCCACTGACTCCCCCTGTGTGAGCATTGACGATGAGCTCCCCCTGAGCTACCGGACTGTGACAACCGGCAGCATCGGGGGGAGCCGCCCAGGCCCAAAGGACCCAGGCGGCGTGTCGCCCAAGATGGGGAAATTCAGTGAGCAGGACTGGGGAAATTCAGGTGAGCGTCAACACCAGTGAGGCCGGGGCGCTGACCGACCTCGGCGACATGCAGTACATGAACGGCGACTATGCGGCTGCTGCCGCCAGCCTGGAGCTAGCACTGACCTTGAGCCGCCAGTCAGGCAACCTCCTGTCGGAAGCGGAGGCGCTTAGGTTCCTGAGCTTCGTGCGGTACGAGACCGGGGACAGGTCAGCGGCAATCACGAGCCTGAACCGGGCGCTTGACTGTTTCCGCGTGCTCGGTAACCGAATCGAGGAAGCCGGCGTGCTCGGCTACATCGCCGTCGTCCAGCATGCGAACGGCCAGTACAAGGCGGCAGCCGCCAACCAGGCACAGGCGCTAGCCCTACACCGTGAACTCGGCGATCAATACGGCGAGGCCAATGCACTCAACTTCCTCGGCGCAGTGCAAGACGCCCTCGAAGAGTATCCGGCGGCGGCAACCAACCAGGAACAGGCGCTAGCCCTACACCGCGAGCTCGGGAACCGCTTCGGCGAGGCCAACGCCCTGCACTGGCTCGGCAATGCACAGCAGGGATCCGGAGACCACCACGCCGCCGCCACAAGCCAGCAGCGAGCCCTGGAGCTTTACCGCGAGCTCGGATACCGCATGGGCGAGGCCAACGTCCTGAACCGAATGGGCTCGCTGGCGACAGCGACCGGGAACTACGCTGCCGGAGTTCCCCTGCTCGAGCGGGCGCTGGCACTATTCCAGGATCTGGGCATCGTGCAGGGTGAGGCCGAGGTACTGAATACGATGGGCGAACTGGCACTGGCCGACGCCCGGGAGGCCGACGCTCGCTCCTACCACGAACGGGCACGGGTTATCGCTGACCGTATCGACCTGCCGCCCGAGCAGGCGCGCGCCCTCGAAGGACTCGCGCACTGCAGCCTGTACCGCGGCGACCGGCTCGAAGCCGCCACCAGCTTCCGCCGGGCTATGGCCATCTACCAGCCGCTCAGCCCGGCGCGCACCCACCGCATCGAGGAAACGCTGCGAAGCCGCGGACTGTAACGCCCGCCGTTTCCGCCTGACAGGCAATTACAGGGCGGTTCACTCCCCTGGGCGGCTGACCTGGCATTTCAGACCGCCAGACAGCTTCAATGCCAGGAAGCACTGGTAAGGGCTGACTGCGGACCTGTGGGCCACCTGTGGGTTTCCTTCATGGTACTGCCGGAACGGCGCGTCTAGCGTCGGTATCAATCCGGTCTTTCGGCTAGATCAAGGCGCCGGAAAGCAGACCGCATGGGAGGCCAACGAGCTCGCCATGACAGAAATGACGTCACGCCGATGACGATACGAACAGAAGCATTAGACCGGCGATATTCGCTCGCCCTGGCGCCACAACGGTTAACACGGAGGCGGAATAATGAAGAGAAAAGGCGGGGCCACGCTGGCCTTCGCAACTGTGGCTGCAGCTACATTCGCGGTATTCAGCCTGCCAGCCG
>JBEKGC010000443.1:0-5614 GCA_050013055.1 Streptosporangiaceae bacterium | reverse complement strand
GATGGGGGCGCCCGGGTCGGTGTTGATCGCGATGATGTGCTTGGCGCCCGCGCAGCCCGCGATGTGCTGGATGGCACCGCTGATGCCGCAGGCCAGGTAGAGCTCCGGGGTGATCTTGGTGCCGGTCTGGCCCACCTGTTGCCGGTGCGGCCGCCAGCCCTCCGAGGTGACCACCCGGGACACCCCGACCACCCCGCCGAGCAGCCCGGCCAGCTCCTCAAGCGGCGCGAAGCCGTCCGGGCCGCCCACGCCGCGGCCGCCGCCGACCACCACCCGGGCGGTGGCCAGCGACACGCCGCCGGTCCGCCCGGCCGATTCGGTGGCCCGCACCACCAGGTCCGCATCGGCCAGCTCCGGCTTGTGCACGTGCACCTTGATCGCGGCCGGCGCCTCCGCGGAAACACCCGCCGGAACCGGCGTCTCCGCGGAAACACCCGCGGGCACCAGCGTCTCCGCGGAAACACCCGCGGGCACCGGGGCCACCGCGTCTGTGGCCACGGTGAACAGGGCGACCGGCGCCTGCATCACCGCGTCTTCGAGCAGCAACCCGGCCCACCGGTGCCTGACGATCCGGTGCGTGCGGCCGCCGTCGGGGGTGACCACCGTGCAGTTCGCGGCCATCGGCAGCCCGGTGATCGCGCCGGTGTGCGCCAGCACCTCGTGGCCGCGGTCGGTGCCGGCCGCCAGCACGGCGGTGGCGCCGGTCTCCGCCGCCAGCCCGGCCAGCACCCGGCCCCAGGCCTGCGGAGCGTACCCGTCGAGCGCGGCGGGCTCGATCACGTACACGTCGGTGACGCCGTAGTCGGCCAGCGCGGCCACCGGCACGCCGCCCGAGTCGCCGAACACCACCGCGCCCAGAGCCGGGTCACCCAGCGTCCGCGCGAGCGTCAGCGCCCGCAGCGAGGCGTCCGCGGGCTCGGTGCCGTCCAGTTCGGTCAGGCAGAGCACGGTCATGCTGAATCTCCCGCTCGCCAGAGAATTCCCCATTCGTCCAGGACGCGGACCAGGTCAGGGACCGCAGCGGGGCCGTGGCCGAGGACGGCGGCCTGGTGCTTGGCCGTGCCGGGTACGTGGAGCGTTTCCTTGCGCAGCCCCTCGGGGCCCCAAGCCGGCGCGGACCGCTCGACCGTCGCGCGCTTGGCCCGCAGCCGGCCCGGCAGCGACGGGTAACGCGGCAGGTTGATGCCCTCCTTGACCGTGATCACCGCGGGCAGCGGCAGCTGGTACGCCTCCTGGCCGCCGCGGTACTCCCGGCGGGCCACGACCCCGCCGTCGGCCACGGACAGGTTCTTGATGCCGGTGGCCACCGGCCAGCCGAGCTCGTGCGCCAGCCGGATGCCGACCTGGTAGTCGCCCGTGTCAGCCGCCTCGTTGCCCAGCAGCACCAGGTCATAGGAGTGCGAGCGGACCTCGGCGGCGATGGCGGACGCGGTGGCGATCGGGCCGAACTCGCGGCCGTCGGTCTCCAGCAGCACCGCCCGCCCGGCGCCGAGCGCGAGCGCGCCGCGGAGCTGCTCGATCGCCGCCCCGGGTCCCAGCGTCAGCACGGACACCGTGCCGCCCACCCGCTCGGTGAGCTGCACCGCCTCCTCGACCGCGCATTCCTCGTGCGGGCTGATGGAGAACCCGGACATCCGGCTGTCGACGTCCTGGCCGTCCGGGGTCACCGCGATCTTGCCGCCCACGGTGGGGACGCGCTTGACGCAGACCAGGATGTGCACGACTAGCTCCTGATCCGCGCGTTAGCCGGGTCGAACAGCGGGGTGGCGCCGGCCACCGCCACCGTGACCGGGTACGGCTCGCCCATGTACTCCACCCGCAGCGAGCCGCCCTCGACGGCATGCTCGGCCGGCAGGTAGGCCATCAGCAGGTGCTTGCCCACCGACGGGCCCGAGCCCGCGCTGGTCACGTACGACGGCCGGCCCTTGGCGTCGACCAGGCGCTCACCCGCCGACGACAAGATCGGCTCTCCGCCCAGCATGTAGCGGACAGAACCGTCGGCCGAGACGTGCGAGTCCACGGTCAGCGTGCACAGCACCGCGCACGGCGGCTCGGCCCGCTGCCGCAGGTACGCCTCCTTGCCGACGAACGGCTGCGGCTTGACCCTGGGCCTGGTCATGCCCGCTTCGACCAGGGTGTAGTCGGGCGTGAGCTCGGCGCCGAACGCGCGGTACCCCTTCTCCAGCCGCCCGGTCGTGCCGTACACGCCGATGCCGGCCGGCACCAGGCCGTGCGCCTGGCCCGCCTCCCACAGGACGTCCCAGAGCCGCAAACCCTGCTCGGCCGGCGCGTGCAGTTCCCAGCCGAGCTCGCCGACGTAGGAGATGCGCGACGCGAGCACCACGATCCCGCCGACCTCGATCTCGCGGCAGCTGCCGAAGCCGAACCCGGCGTGCGACACGTCGTCGGCGGTGACCGAGGCCAGCACGTCCCTGGCCCGCGGGCCCCACAGCCCGATCGTCGTCCAGGCTGAGGTGAGGTCGGCCAGGAACGCGCCGGACGGCAGGTGGTCGCTGATCCACTTGGCGTCGGAGCGCCCGGTCGCGCCGCCGGTCACCACCCGGAACCGGTCCTCCGCCAGCCGCATGACGGTCAGGTCGGCCCGGAACCCGCCGTTGGCGTCGAGCCACGAGGTGTAGACCACCCGCCCGACGGGCACGTCGAGCTGCGCGACCGACAGGGTCTGCACCGCCTCGAGCGCGGCCGGCCCGGAGATCTCGAAGATGGCGAAGGCGGACAGGTCGACCAGGGCGCAGGCGTCCCGCATGGCCAGGTGCTCGGCGTTGATGACCGGCGACCACCAGCGGGATTCCCATTCGGCCGTCCGCTCCATCAGCCGGCCCGTGTACCGGTCGAGCAGGGACGAGTTCACGCCGTACCAGAACGGCCGCTCCCAGCCCGCCGTCTCGTAGCACACGGCGCCGAGCTCACGTTCCCGCTCGTACACCGGGCTGACCCGGTTGGGCCGGCCGGAGGTCCACTGCTCGGCCGGGTGCACGATGCCGTACATCTTGTTGAAGCCCTCCCGGGCCCGGGCCCGGACGTGCGCGGCGGTTTGCTGGTGCGGGTAGAACCGGGCCGCGTCGGCCTCGTGCACGTCGACGGTGGGCACCCGGCCGGACATCAGCTCGGCGACCGCGCGGCCGCAGCCGGGACCTTCCTTGATCCAGCTGGCCGCGGCCGCCCACAGTCCCCTGACCTCGGGCAGCTCGCCGAGGATCGGGTGCCCGTCCGGGGTCATCGAGATCAGCCCGTTGATCGCGTACCTGATGCCGGCCCGCTCGTCGCCGAGCAGCTCGGGCATGAGCTCGAGCGCCTGCTCCAGCTGCGGGTCGAAGTCGTCGGAGGTGAACGGCATCTCCGTCGGCGAGAGCACAGACTCCTCGATGGACGGGATCTCGTCCGGCGCGACGATGATCGGGCGGTGCGCGTACGAGCCGACCTCCAGGTCGCCGCCGTGCTGGCGCTCGTACATGTTGGTGTCCACGTCCCGCACGATCGGGTAGGAGATCTCACCCGGCGTGTCGGCGAACAGCGCGATCGGGCCGACGCTGATCATCTGGTGCACGGTCGGGGTGAGCGCCAGCCTGGCCCCGGCCATCCGGGCGATCCGCGGCGACCAGACCCCGCAGCAGATGACCACGTGGTCGGTCACGATCTCGCCCTGGCTGGTCGCCACGGCCTGTACCCGCCCGCCGGAACCGCCGGCCAGCCCAGCACCGTGGGACACCGAGATGCCGGTGACCTCGGTGCCCGCCAGCACGGTGAGCGCGCCGGAGGCCTGGGCCCGTTCCCGCATCAGCGTGCCGGCCCGCAGCGAGTCGACCACCCCGACGGTGGGGAAGTGCGCGCCGCCCAAGATGACCGACTCGTCCAGGTACGGCACCAGCTTGCTCACCTCGCCGGGCGTGATGAGCTCGGCCGGGATGCCCCACGCCTTGGCCTGGCTGCACCGCCTGCGCAGCTCGGTCATCCGCTCCGGGGTGCGCGCCACCTCGATCCCGCCGCTCTGGGTGAACACGCCGAGGTCCTTATACTGCGCGGTGCTGTCCTCGGTCAGCTCGAACATCATCTTGGCGTACTCGATCGGGAAGATGAAGTTGGAGGCGTGGCCGGTGGAGCCGCCCGGGTTCGGCATCGGCCCCTTGTCCACCAGGACCAGGTCGCGCCAGCCGAGCAGGGCCAGGTGGTGCACGAGGCTGTTGCCGACGATGCCCGCGCCGATGATGACGGCGCTGGCCCGGCCCGGAATATCAGTCATGGTCATCCTGCCATTAGTCGTTGGTCGGATCCGGTCTCCTGCACCAGCGCGGCCAGGGCCGCTTCCAGCCGGCTCACCCCGGTCTGGATCCGGGTCAGCGGCAGGCCGAACATCGCCGCCACCCGGTCCGCCTGCGCCGCCAGCGCCCGGGAGGACCCCGCGGGCGCCTGGGCCAGCCAGATCAGCCGCCGGTAGTGCCCGAAGTAGTCATCCCACAGCTCCGGGTGCCGGTCCAGGCCGAGTTCGGCCAGCACCAGGCGGTCAAAGCCGGCCAGCAGGAAGTCGGTGAGCAGGTAGCTGCCCGGCTCGGCGGAGAACATCGACGCCAGCCGCGGCGCGCCCGCCAGCACGTCGTAGCAGTGCAGGCCGGGCAGGCGGCGGACGCCGTACCTGGCGCACAGCTCGTCCAGGGCGCCGTAGGTACCGCAGTCGGCGTAGGCCAGGGCCGCCGTCCGGCCTGCCCGCTGGGCTGACACCACGGCTCGTTCGGCTTCAATGGTTATGTTCTGCGGCCGGTTGTGGAGCACCGCGGGCAGCGACCGTACGGCGGCCGGCCAGCCGCGCCTGGCCACGATATCCCTCACCGGCCCGGCCAGCGCCCCGCAGGCGATGATCTCAAGCCGGGGGGAAGGCGAGTTGCTCGATGAAGCGGTCGTTGAAGTCGGCGCGGTCGGAGAGCTCGACATACCTCACCTCCTCAAGCAACGCCAGGCCGCCGGCCCGCTCGCGCAAGCTGAGCAGCGCCATCTTCGCCCCCTCGCCCGCCACGTTGCCCGCCGCGACGACCCGGGGCACGGGCACCTTGGGGACCAGGCCGATCCTGATCGCGCTGGCCGCCGACAGGTAGCTGCCGAACGACCCGGCCAGCAGCACCTGCTTGACGTCGGCCGGGGTCAGCCCGGCCTCTTCGAGCAGGATCTGCCAGCCGGTCGCGATGGCCGCCTTGGCGAACTGGAGCTCGCGGACGTCACGCTGGGACAGGTAGATGCTGTCGGCCGCGTCCGGACCCCGCCAGTGCAGCACGAACACGCGTTCCTGGCCGATCGTGGTCAGCCGGCCCGCCAGCCCCGGCGCCTTGGCCTGAGCTTCTGTCTCGGCGATGAACCGGCCCGAGTCGTCGAGCAGGCCGGTCCTGACCAGGCCGGTGACGGCGTCGACCAGGCCGGACCCGCACAGCCCCTGCGGTTCGGCGTCGCCTATCACCTTCAGGCTCACCTGCTCCGCGGTGATCGTGACGACCTCGATGGCGCCGTCGGCGGCGCGCATCCCGCACCTGATCGCGGCGCCCTCGAACGCCGGGCCGGCCGGCGCGGCCGTGGCCAGCAGCCAGTCCCGGTTGCCCAGCACGATCTC
>JBEKGC010000442.1:0-9182 GCA_050013055.1 Streptosporangiaceae bacterium | reverse complement strand
TTCGTCAGCTACTACCCCTGGCACTATGAGCTGGACATTCATCAGGCCGGCATCGAGGCCGTGCTGCCCGACGGGATGCGCATGCCGGTCCTGCATCACGTGACCAGGCCCGACGACGACCACATGGGCCTGTGGTGGGAGTTCATCCGCGAGCGGCCCGGCCGCTGGGAGCTGGCCGACTACCGCCTCGCCGCCCGGTTGCTCGGCCAGCTCGCCGCCAGACGCCGCGCAGGCGCGGAGGTCAACAAGGCGCTGCCGGAGATCGCGCGCAACCGAGCGTCGGCGCTGCGGTTCTACACCAGCCGCCGGGTCATCTCGGGTGTGCTGCCTGCGCTGCGCGCGGGCGAGATCTGGCACCACCCCGTTCTGCAGGCGGCACTCGGGCAGGCTGGCGACCCGGCGCTGCCAGCTGACATGCTGGCCCTCGGCGAACGCCTGCCGCGGCTGCTCGACATGCTCGACGAGTTGCCGCAGACCCACGCTCACGGCGACGCGAGCCCGCAGAACCTGCTGCTCCCCGAGGACGAACCCGGCACGATCGCGGTTATCGACTGGGGCTTCGGTACGCTGCTGCCGGTAGGGTTCGACCTCGGCCAGCTGCTGGTCGGCCTGGCCCATGCCCGCGACACCGACTTGTCCCAGCTCCCGGCTATCGACGCGGAGATCTTCCCCGCCTATCTCGACGGACTGGCCAGCGAAGATTACAAGGCCGACCCGGCACATGTCCGTACCGGGTATATCGGCTCGCTCGCAGCACGCTCCGCGTTGTGCGCGATCCCCGCCGAGCAGCTCAGCAACGCGGAACCGGACGATGACACGGTTGCGCTGTTCGCGCGCCGCGTCCGGCTCACCCGGCTGATGCTCGACCTGGCCCGCGAGGTCTAGACGTCGCGGAGCAGGGCCCGCGCCCGCGCGGGAGGGGCCACCGACGCCCGGAGGACGCATCTGTTCAGGTGACGCAGTTTTCGGCACGCACAACAGCACAGCCAGAGAACGTCAAAGTGGGGGGAAACTGCTCACGCAAACCTCGGTGTGATTCAGGCAAAGGGTTTCTATGCAACCGTTGAGCTTGTGCAGGTCGTCTTAGCTGTCGCCAAAATCGGCAACAGGGTCCAATACTTCTGTCCCGGCTTCCCGTGGTTCCAGGCTCATCAGCGCGTGCATCAGATCCTCCCTTGTCCAGAACGCGGGCCCACCACGCGCCCCGCTCGGGGTTGACGCTATGACCCCGAAGTCCAGACCTGGTGTCAGGCCGATGCGGTCGGGTTCACCGGGGCGGGCGAGCCGCCGGTAGAAGGACAGCAGGCCGGTGACACCGGCGGCCCAGCCGGCCGCGTTGTGTTCGGCGGACTCCCGAACGAACACGGGATATCCGGGCGGCCCGGCGCTGCGCAGAAGCATCTGGGTGCTGACGCGTTCGGCCGCGCGCCAGTAACGATCGTCCTGCCCGGCGATAGCCAGGTCGATGAGAAAACTGCCGATCCCGGCCGCGCCGCAGCACCGGCCGAGTACGCCGACGCGCGGCAGGTGGGCGATACAGATATCCGCCGCTTCCCTGGCCAGGCCGGCCAGCGATGCGTCGCCGAGCTCGCCGCTGGCCCGCAGCAGGGTCTGGCCGATGCCTGCCAGCCCACGGCACCAGGACATCGCGAACGGCGGCACCGTGGGCTGGCTGGCCAGCGGGAGCAGGCGGCGGGTGCACTGAGCAAGCTGGCTGGCGGGCTGCGTCGCGGGCCGGCTCGCCGCCGGTCATCAAGGCCAGGGCGAGCAGGAACTCGGTGACCCCGGCCAGGCCGTGAGCCCGTCCCGCGGCCGGGTCGGTGCCAGGTACGTCCCAGTCGCCACTGCTCGGCAGCGGCAGGTCGGCCGGCAGGGACGCGATGTAGCGCCGCCAGCGCTGCGCGACGCCAAGATGCGCCGGATCGCCGGTGGCCTGGTAGAGCCGGACGTGGCCGAGCCCGACGCCCGCGGCACCAGAAATAAGGTCGTGGCCTGCGGGCTGCCAGTCCGGTCCTGGCACGGCCGTACCGATCGCCGGCCCGTCGATCCCGCAGGCCGCCGCCTCCGACAGGAAAACGCTCACCCCCGTGATGCCGGTGAGCAGGCCGGGCGGCAGCGCCACCCGTTCCGCCGCCAGCGCGGTAAAGCGGGCCAGGTCGGCCAGGATCCGCGCGATCCGCGGGGAGCGGTCATGCTGGAGCAGTTCGAGTCCGATCCCGGAACTGCCGCTGTAAATGCTCGCGTCCTGCGGGGTCGACGAGGAAGGCGGCCTGTCCACCAGTTGCTGCGTGTGGTTCAGCAGGTCTTCGAGCAGGGAGGCGGTTATCTCCTCAGCCGTCTGCGCGGTGAGGGCGCCGATCGCGGGCAGCGGACTCGTGGGGCGATTCCTGCCTGCCGTGGCGCCTGATACCAGCCGCCGGAACGCGTCCCGGACCGTGGCCGCATCGTCGTTGAGCAGGTCGGCGATATCGGCGACGAGTCCGGCAGGGGCTTCGCCGTGGGTGGCCCGGATCGTCTGAAGCGCCCGGAGCCGGGGCAGGTCGGGATCGTCGCCTAGGATGACCGGATTTAGGGTGCTCGCGGCAAACAGCAAGGTCATGCCGAGTGCGTAGTGGTCATCCGCCACCTCCGGCGGCTCGCCGTGCCACTGCCGGGCCGGGGCATACCCCGGAGTGGCACCGGGAAGGTGCAGGCCGTCGTAGGCGGAGATGCCGAAATCGACGATGCTGGCGCCGCCCTCTCCGATCACGACGTTCTTCGGGGACAGGTCCCGGACGATGACCCCATGGCTGTGCAGGTCGCTGACAATGCGGGCCAGTTGCCGGGCCAGCCGCGCCAGGCCGCGCGAGCCGGTGGTCTCGGCCGTATGGTAAGGCCCGTTGACCAGCACGTCCTCGGCCAGGCTGGCCGGACCGCAGTCGCTGGTGACCAGGAACTCGTCGTCGGCGTGCCGGAAATGGTCCGGCAGCCGGGGTACGCCAGCGACGCCGTCCAGGGCCTGCAGCACGCGGCGTTCGTTGCGTACCCGCATCCGGGTATCGACCTGGTCACCGTGCTCAGCGACCAGGGCACGGGCCTGCTTGATGACCACCGCTGTCCCGTCGCGTACGTCCTGGGCCCGGTAGACGTTTCCCCGGGCCGACTTGCGCAAGCCGCCGGTGATCCGGTAGTACTCCCCGACGATCGCGGGCTCGTCCGCGTGCCGATCCGCCTCTGTGTGCTGATCCCCGGCCTGCCCGGTAAACGGGTCGGTCACCCATGGCGGCTGGCGGTACGCCAGGGTCGCTGACCCGTCGAACACTTCGCCCTCAGGCCCGTGCAGCAAGGCGGCCAGGTTTCCAGTTGGCGTACTCGCTCCTGGTCGGGGTAGATGGTGACGGCCTTGCCGACGCTGGCGGGCGAGGTCGTACCGTCGTTGAGCCGGGCCAGGGCCTGCTGTGACCGCGCCAGCTTGAACAAGCAACCCTCGGCGGCCAGCACCGGCACGAGCGTCGTGACCAGATCAGGGAATGTTGCCGCCCGGCACGAGACGTGCAGTTTCCACCCGTGCGCCGCCAGCGCGGTCCCGGCCGGGACGACGGCCAGCCAGACCGGCCCGTCGGTGACCTGCCAGTGCGGGCCGATACCCGCTCGGACGAGCGGCTCGACCGGATCATCATCGGCGTGCGGGCTGCTCATGCCACCTCTTCCTGGAGACGCCTTACCTGCGGAGATGCCTACCGACTTCGGTAAACGCGTTCGACTACGGTGCGCACTGACAAACTGAAAGACCAATTATTATGGGGAACCGGAAGGCGTCCTGTTACCCTTCGCTGGCCAGGCGGCTCTGCCGCATCGGAAACTTGCGCACTTTGCCGGTTGCTTCGGTCCAGTCCGCCCGCGCCCGGCCACCTGCTGTTCCGGCCATCGATGTGCCCTTGCGAGAATGTCCGCATGGACGGACTCGCGTGCCCCTGCGGCCTCGGAGACGACTATGAGTCGTGCTGCGGGCGACTCCACGCGGGCGCGCCGGCGCCGACCGCTGAATCGCTGATGCGCTCCCGCTACAGCGCATTCGCCGTCGGGGACGCCGCTTACCTGCTGCGCACCTGGCACCCGTCAGGCCGTCCGCGGACCCTCAGCCTCGACCCGGCCCTGCGGTGGACCCGCCTCGCCGTCCTGGAAACACGCGACGGCGGGCTCTTCGACGCCACCGGCACGGTGCAGTTCCGTGCCATGTACGTCCATCGGGGCCAGCGTGGCGTCCTCGCGGAGACCAGCAGGTTCGTCCGGCAAGACAGACACTGGACCTACCTCGGCCCCATTGACTAAAGCCGGGTCACTTGTTCTGACACGGTGAGCGTTGCCGCCATATGGATGCCGGCCAACGTACTCGTTCCGCCACCGTGGCCGTGACGAAGACAAGCGGGGATGCCACGGCGCCCACGCACACCGCTATGAGCGGGGCGCCCGCTTTGGGCCGGATATCTGTTCCGGGAAGTGGTGGCGGCGGATTGAAACGGAACGATTTTGTCATATGGTGCCACCGGAAAATCTCAAGATAGATTGTGCGCCAGGTAAATATCCATAGGATGCCGCTTATTCGGCGTACCCATCTCATCGTCAGATCTCCGGTCGCTGCTGCCGGTGCTGCATGGTCAGGGGGACACGACCGTGCCGCCCCGCTCGAGCAGGCGCGGCTCATCGCCGCACGCATCCCCCGCGCCCGGCTTCGGGTCCTTCCCGGCCGGTCGCACCTTCCCTACATCGGAGACGTCGACGCGATTGTCGCAACAGCCCGGGACTTCCTCGGCCTGCCGCCGCGCCACCGGCCGACGGCGCCACCCTGACCAGGCGGCAGCGTGAGGTGGCGGCACTCGTCACCGAGGGGCTGACGAACAGGGAAATCGGACAGCGACTGGGCATCGGCGAGCGGCACCTGAGTCCAGCGACGCGCGGGCCGTTCACCGGCCGTGCGCGGGCAGTCCTGGTGACCGGGTAGGCCAGCACTGCCTGCGTCTATGCCGTTTCGGTGATGGAGAAGGCGTTGCCCTCGGGGTCGCGGAAGGCGAACATGGCGGGCACGCCGGGCCAGCGCAGGATCTCGTCAACATCGACGCTGGCGGCAAGGAGCGCGGCGTGAGCAGCTTCGGCATCGTCGGTGGCGAATCGGATGCCGATGGATCCACGCGTGATTTCCGTTGCCGCGGGTTCAAGTGTGACGACGGCATTGCCGCCGCCGGGCGTGAGTTCGATCCACCTGCCGCCGCTGGGGGTCGGGTTGTCGCGCAGGACGGTAAAGCCGAGGGTGTCGGTGTAGAAGCGCAGGGCAGCGTCCTGGTCGGCGACCGGGATGCTGACCGTGCGGATACCGGTGATGTGGGTCGGTGCGGCGGTCATTGCGTGCTCCTTCGCGGTGTGGGTGATAGCCGTTTGCCGAGGTACACGGGAAACGTGCGCCAGCCGGGTCACGTTGTGTCTCCGTACGTGAGAGAGCCAGGGGTGGTGAGTTCCTGGCCGGTCTCGAGCCAGGTCTTCAGGCCCGAAAGGATCAGAAAGGATCATTGGCCATCCGCCGTACAGGTGCTGGTCTGCGTTCTCGCGCAGCTGGTCGTGCGTGATGGTGAGCCGGCAGGAGTCGCCGACGGGCTCGATCTCCCACGTCACGCGGCTGGTGCCTTCGGCGGCGATGTCGTCGTCCCAGACGGCTTGATATGACTGCACCAGCCGGCGCGGCGGGTCGACCTCGAGGTTCTCGCCTTCGATCAGCGACCTTGGTGCTCTCTGGTGTGTCACCTGGTAGGAGGACCCTGCTGCCCAGCTGGATTCGACGCGCGCGCCGAACTGGTAGCGTGCCCGGACGTCTGGATCGGTAATCGCCCGCCAAAGCTGCTCCGGCGTGGTGCGGATGTAAATCTCGAACACCTTCTCCACGGTGGCCTCCATATCGTGTTTGAGGTTGGCGAGGCTAGCGGCCCAGCCCTCGGTGTACTTGTTCACCCACCGGTCGTGAACAAGCCGGATCGGGATTGGGTTGAGGTAGTGCAGTTTTTCGCGGCCACTGCGACGGCTGACGACCAGGCCGGCCGCCTCCAGCAGGCGCAGATGCTTGGCCACTGCCACCCGGGTCATGTTGAATCGGCTAGCCAGCGCCTTGAGCGTCTGACCGTCGTGCTGAAACAACTCGTCGAGCAGCTCTCGCCGCGTCTGGTCCGATAGCGCCTTGAAGACCAGTTCCACGAGCCCATAATAGGAAACCATTTGGTTTCATGTCAAGCCACGGCAATCTGGCGCTACCTGTAGCGTTAGCTGTTATGGACGATGAATTTCAGACCTCCTACCAGGGTGTCACGCTCGGTGTTCCGGTGCTGACCAAGGACGGCCAGCAATTCGGCATCCTGGAGCATGTCCTCGCGGTGGAAGAGGAAGACATCTTCGAGGGCATCGTGGTGTGGGTCGGCGGCGGAGGCTGGGCCGAGCGCAAGATCCAGCGTGAGCTCAGCATGGGGCACCAGTCCGCCGCCCGTTTCCTTGAAACGTTCCGCCACCATGAATTGCGGTTCGTCGAGGCGGACAAGGTAGCGATGATCACCGCCGGAAATATCCGGTGCGACCTGGACCGGTCGCAGGTCGCGCTGCTCCAGCCGCCTTCCGGCGCGCCGGTCTTCTACGCTAACGCCATCGACCAGGCAGGCCCGTCCCGGCAGGCCTATGCGGGCCGGTACGGGAACCAGATGTACGGCACCATGTTCGGCCGGGCCCGGTGGCGGCAGGAGTAGCGTGACGTCGGCGGCGCCCCGCAGTTCGGGCAGGCCGGGCCGCTCGCATCCGAGCTCAGCCGGCCGTACCGGCACAGGTAGCCGGGGGCGGTACCTGGGCCGGCGGTCTCGCTCATCGCCACGCTCCGATCTCAGCTGATGTGCCGTAGCGGCACCACGTGCATGTCAGAGTTCTGCGGCCAGTTACCGGCAGCAGGTAGCGATGGCGCAGGCCGGGACGTCATCATGGATCACGGATAGCTAGCCGGAGGGACGGCATGCGGACGTTGTGGCGGGACGAGGACGGCGCGTGGCGGACTACGCTGCGCGGCCGGCAGGTGCTGGCTGATCCGCGGATCAACAAGGGAACGGCGTTCGGCGACAGCGAGCGCCGCGACCTTGGCCTGACCGGGCTGATCCCCGCCGCCCACTTCACTTTGGATGATCAGGTCGGGCGCGTCTACGCGCAGTACCGGAACCAGCCCGACGACCTGGCCAGGAACGTGACCCTGAACGCGCTGCGCGACCGCAACGAGGTCCTGTTTTACCGGCTCCTGACCGGCCACCTCAGTGAGATGCTGCCGATCGTCTACACGCCAACGGTCGGGCAGGCGATCGAGCACTACAGCCATGAGTACCGGCGCCCCCGCGGGATCTACCTTTCCGTGGACCACCCGGAATTGATAGAGGCCTCGCTGCTGGCCTCCGATCTCGGGCCGGACGAGGTCGACCTGATCGTGGCGACCGACGCAGGCGCCATTTTGGGGATCGGGGACTGGGGAGTCGGCGGCATCCACATCGCGGTGGGCAAGCTCGCCGTCTACACCGCCGCGGGCGGGATCGATCCGGCCCGCACGATCCCGGTCATGCTGGATGTAGGGACCGACCGGCAAAGCTTGCTCGACGACCCGCTTTATATCGGTAACCGTCATCCCCGGGTGTCCGCGGCTGAGTACGACGCCTTCCTCGACGAGTTCGTCCGTGCCGTCGGCAAGCTGTTCCCGCTGGCGCTGCTGCACTGGGAGGATCTCGGGGTTGCGAACGCCAGGCGGCTGCTCGAGCGGTACCGGGATGAACGGCTGACTTTCAACGACGACATCCAGGGTACGGGCGCGGTGAACCTGGCTGCCGTGCTCGCCGCGACCAGAGCGACGGGGGTGCCGCTGACCGGCCACCGGATCGTGATCTTCGGGATGGGGACGGCCGGGGCAGGCATCGCCGACCAGCTGACCGCGGCCATGGTGGCCGAGGGAGTGCCGGAGGCGCAGGCCAGGCGGCGGTTCTGGGTGGTCGACCGTCCTGGCCTGCTGACGCGGGACATGACGGCGCTCAGTGACCCGCAACGCCGCTACGCCCGCGACCCGGCAGAGCTAGCGGACTGGTGCCCTGATGGTCGCCCGGGGAAGAACGCGGTGCCAGGGGAGCGCGCGGTGCCGGCCGACCATCTGGAGCCAGGCGTGGCGGGCGGCTTCGGCCTGGCCGAGGTGATCCTCCGGGTGCACCCCACGGTGCTGATCGGGACCTCGACGAGGGCAGGAGCGTTCACCGAGGCGATTGTCCGCGACATGGCGGCCCACACCGGGCGGCCGGTGATCCTCCCGATGTCCAACCCGACCGTTTTGTCCGAGGCGGCGCCGGCCGACCTCATCAGGTGGACCGGCGGCCGGGCGCTGGTCGCCGCCGGGAGCCCGTTTGGTGCCGTGGACTACGGCGGCATCCGCTACGAGATCGGCCAGGCCAACAACGCTCTGATCTTCCCCGGCCTGGGCCTCGGCGTGATCGCCGCCCGGGCGCGGCGCGTGACCGACGCGATGCTGCTGGCAGCCGCCCGCGCGGTCGCAGAACTGGTGGACATCTCGACCCCGGGTGCCCCGCTGCTGCCGCAGGTGGCCGCCCTGCGGGAAACGTCGGTCACGGTGGCCGCCGCGGTGGCCAGGGCCGCCGAGGCGGAAGGCGTGGCGTCTGCCAGGCTGGACGCCGACCTCGCCGGCCAGGTGAGGGCGTTGATGTGGAAGCCCCGCTACTGCCCGGTCAGGCCAGCCTGAGCTGTTTCCCGTAACCTCAGAACATGCCGAAGGTCCTGGTCACCGGAATGTCCGGCACCGGCAAGTCCGCTGCCCTCCAGATACTTGGCGGGCGCGGCCACTGCGTCGTGGACACCGACACAGATGAATGGAGCCACTGGGTCACCCTGCCGGACGGCTCACCGGACTGGATCTGGCGTGAGGACGCCATCGCGGCCTTGCTGGCCAGCCACCAGGACGGCCACCTGTTCATCGCCGGATGCAAGACCAACCAGGGAAAGCTCTACCCCAAGTTCGACCACATCGCGCTGCTCAGCGCGCCCGCCGACGTCCTCCTGGCCAGGATCGCGGCACGGACAAGCAACCCATACGGGAAACACTCCGGCGAACGAGCCCAGATCATGCAGCACCTCACCGAGGT
>JBEKGC010000441.1:0-5659 GCA_050013055.1 Streptosporangiaceae bacterium | reverse complement strand
GAACGCGTCAGCGCAGGCCCGTGCGGCGGGCGGGTCCGGTGTGCCGGGCTGAGGCCGATCCCCGGACGGCGGCTGAGCGACCGCTGCTCCTAGGGTTTGGCGAACGTGATGACAACGTGCACCACGGCGGTGGCCTCTGACCGTTTCGACGCCACCACGGTCCAGGGGCCCGCCCGCTTGGCGGGTAGAGCGGAGGCACGAGTCGGGCTCGACGTGGGAGTCAGAGCGTTACGGTGATTCCCGGCCCCATTGGTGCACCCGGCGACGGCCAGGGCTAGCAGGCAGCCGATGGTCACGGTCGCCGAGCTTCTCGTCATACCGCCGAACCTAGCGTCCGTGTCCCTTCCGTACCGTGATGGCTATGCCCAACTGGATGGCGGACGCATTCGAGCGGAGCCTCCGTAATGTCAGTCGGTACCGATAAGTTGTGACCGGGACGATTGGGTGATGGGAAAAGCCTTGGTCACATACGAAACGACGGAACGAACTCCGGACGGAGCACCACGACGGGCGGGGGAGCGGCGGGGCGGGGAGCGGCGGGCCGGGGAACAGCGGCGAGCTGAGCTTGGTGAGTTCCTGAAGGCACGCCGGGCCCGGCTCGGCCCCGGTGATTTCGGTATGCCGCGAGGCTCGCGGCGGCGCACGCCCGGGCTTCGCCGCGAGGAGGTCGCGCTGCTGGCCGGGGTGGGTGTCACCTGGTACACCTGGCTGGAGCAGGGCCGCCAGATCAACGCCAGCATGCAGGTCCTTGATGCGGTGGCCCGCACCCTGCGGCTCGACCAGGCCGAGCGGGAGCACCTGTACCGGCTGGCCGAGGCGACGCCGCTGCGCACCGAGTGCGTGCGCACACAGGTGCCCGACACCATCCGCGAGATCGTTCATTCCCTCGAACCGCTTCCGGCGACCCTGGTCAACAGCCGGTTCGACATCTTGCTGTCGAACGACGCGCACGAGGAGCTGTTCTGGGAATGGCACTCGATGCCGTGCATCCACAAGAACACGCTGTGGTGCTGCATCACCGAGCCGGCTGCCCGCGTCAGGTTCTGTGAATACGACACGCAGGTCCGTTACCTGGTGGCGCGGCTGCGGTCGGCTTACAGCAGGCACCTTGGCGACCAGGACTGGGAGGAGGACATCCGCCGGCTCGCCAGCTTGAGTCGGGAGTTCACCGAACTGTGGGCGCGGCACGAGGTGGCCGATCCGGAGCCGCGGGTGCTCACCTACCTGCACCCGCAAGCCGGCCCGCTCAGGCTGGCCGTCAGCGAGCTCGACGTCCCTGATCTGCCGGAGGCACGCATCCAGGTGTACACGCCGCGTGATGACGACACCCGGGCCAGGCTGACGCTGACCCGCCGGGGCCGTCAGTTGAGGAAGTAGCTGCTGCCGCCGGACTGCGGGTTGGTGACCATGGCGATGACCGTGACCGTGCCGGCGTTGGCGAAGGTGAGCCGCAGCATGATGTCCTTGCCGTCGTGCATCGGGCCCGCGCCCTTGATCAGCAGGTGATCGGTGTCCGGGTTGAGCAGCGTCATCGAGTCGGCCGGGATGGCGATGGCAGGCACGGTGCGCATGGCCAGCACGGCGGCATGCGGGCTGACCGGCGCCCGCAGCTGGACCGTGCCGCCCACGCTGGTCTGCACCGAGATCAGCCGGTCGGCCTTGCCGTTGTTCCGGATGTCCAGGTACGCCACGGTGGTGCCCGGTGTCGTCGGCAGCGGCACGTAGGCGCTGGCGACGGCGATCGACGACGCGGCGTTGGCCGCCGCGCATCCGCTTACCACCAGCGCCGCCAGCAGAACCGCGCTCGCGGCGCCTAGAACCGACCTCAGTCTGCGCATGGTCTCAGGCTATCCTCAGCCGCGGTCGACCGCGGTGCCAAGCAGGCCGAGCGCGGGAGAGCCCAGGTCAAGCAGGGCCTTATGGAACCGCTGCAGCGTGAAGCCCGCGCCCCAGTCCTTCCTGGCCCGCTCGCGGAGCTTGAGCAGTTCGAGCTTGCCCCAGGTGTACCGGCCGTAGGTCGGGTCGAAGGTGGCGCGGCTGGCCTCGGACAGCGCGGCCGGCCCGGACAGGTGGGTGTCCGCCTCGAATCTGCGCGCCGCGTCCTGGACCGACATCGCGGCGGTGTGCACGCCGATGGCGCAGGCCAGCCGGGTCACGCGGACCAGCGCTTCCAGCCAGATCCCGATCGGGATCCGGGGATCGCCGTCACCGAAGCCTTCCTCGACGCACAGTTCCTCGGCGTAGTGCGCCCAGCCTTCGACGAACGCGTAGGACCGCAGGTTGCGCCGGACCTCGGACGTCAGCCGCCGCATGGCGCGACCGTGGGAGAAGTGCCCGGGCGCGACCTCGTGCACCGTGATGCCGGGCAGCGTCGTGGCGCTGAACACCTCGAGCCACTCGTCTTGCGCGCGCTGCGGCCAGGACTTCTCCGGCGGCGTGATGTGGTACCAGGATGGCCCTTCCGGTTCGCCGGCCGCCGCCCAGGACATCATCGCCATCGCCCACCGCCGGGATTCGGGCGCCGGGCCGACCAGGCAGATGCCGTCGTGATAGGGAACCAGGTCGTGGTCGCGGGTGAACTCGATGGCGCGTTCGGTCCACAGCCGGGCCGCCTCGATCACGCCATCCCCGTCCGGATGGTCACGGACCAGCTCGCGGGCCACCTCGAGCGGGGGCCGGTCCCGTGCGCCTGGCTGAAGCCGGGCGCATCCGTCGGCCAGCAGGGCGTGCAGCCGGTCCCGTTCCGCGTCGGCCTGCTCGGCCAGCCGGCCCAGGTCCACCGGCATCGCCTCGGCGCTGCTCATCAACGAGGTGAGCCCCGGTCCGCCCAGTGCCGGATCGGGGTGGCCGGTCGCTGCCGCCTGTTCCACGTGCGTGACCAGCCGGGCGTGCGCGGCCAGCGCCGCCTCCCGGACGGCATCGGAGGAACCGGCCCCGCCAGGACCGCCCCCGCCAGGACCGCCCCCGCCAGGACCGCCCCCGCCAGGACCGCCCCCGCCAGGACCAGCCCCGCCAGGACCGGCCAGGCCGGCCGCCAGGCCCCGCACGGCCTCCAGCAGCGCCTGCGCGACGGGCGCGCTCACCTGGTCCAGTGACTCGACGGCCGCGTCGGCCACCCGCGGCCAGGCGGCGAGATGCTCCGCCCGGGCGGCGTCCCGCTCGGCCGCGGGCGCGTAGTCCCGGTCGTAGCAGGCCAGGTCGAGTTCGGACAGGTGCAGCAGCGGATTGCTGCGGTGCAGCTCAAGTGAGGCGAAGATGACACGCTTGTGGTCCTCCGCCGCCGCCAGCTGGGCCTCGTCGTGCGGGTCCGAGGCTCGCGGGCCGGCCGCCCGGGCCTGCGCCATCCGGGCGAGCCCGGCACGGACGCCGGCCGGGGACAGATCTTGCGGCCTGCCGTCGTATTCGTGCCGGCCGCCGGCTTCACGCGCCTCGGCCACGTCCAGATCGCAGACCGCGCGCACCCGCGGGGAAAGATCCATGAGCCAGACGTTACCTGACCCCGCGGCGTGGTCCCCCGGACCCCGGGCCGGCCCGTTCCGGCCGTCGGCGGGCTGTCACGCCGCTAGTGAGAAGATCGGGCCATGGGCGAAATTCCGGAGTTCACGACCCGGCCAGAACTGTCGGGGACATTCGGCATGGTGGCCTCAACGCACTGGCTCGCCTCCGCGGCGGGCCTGGCCACCCTCGAGCACGGCGGTAACGCCTTCGACGCGGCCGTCGCCGCCGGCCTGGTGCTACAGGTCGTCGAACCGCACCTGAACGGTCTCGGCGGTGAGGTCCCCGTCATCGCCTACCACGCTGGCCGCGGCGAGACGTTCGTGCTCTGCGGCCAGGGCACCGCGCCGGCCGCCGCCACGCCCGAGGCCTTCGCCGACCTCGGCCTGGACCTGGTGCCCGGCAGCGGGCTGCTCGCCGCCTGCGTGCCCGGGGCGTTCGGCGCCTGGATGATGCTGCTGCGGGAGTACGGCACGTTCAGGCTCCGTGACGTGCTGGGGTACGCGATCGGGTACGCGTCGGCCGGCTACCCGCTGCTACCCGCGATCAGCTGGGGCATCGCCAGCGTGGCTGAGCTGTTCCGCGACCACTGGCCGAGCTCGGCCGAGGTCTACCTGCCGGGCGGTCAGCCGCCCGCCCCGGGCTCGCTCTTCGCCAACCCCGCGCTGGCGGCCACCTACCAGCGCATTCTCGACGAAGCCGAGAAAGCGAGCCCCGACCGTGACGAGCAGATCGAGGCGGCTAGGCGGGTCTACTACGAAGGCTTTGTCGCCGAGACGATCGCCGCTTACGTCGCCTCCGCCGACGTCATGGACGTCACCGGCGAGCGGCACCGCGGGCTGTTGTCCTACGCCGACATGGCGTCCTGGCACCCGCGGCTGGAGGAGCCGCTGACCTTGGACGTGGCCGGCCTGACCGTATGCAAGACCAAGCCGTGGGGGCAGGGACCTGTGTTCTTGCAGCAGCTCGCGCTCCTGGACGGCTTCGACCTGGCGGCCATGGGGCCGGGCAGCGCGGACTTCGCGCACACCGTGACCGAGTGCGGCAAGCTCGCCTTCGCCGACCGGGAAGCCTGGTACGGCGACCCTGACTTCACCGATGTCCCGGTCAAGGCGCTGCTCTCGGCCGGCTACGCCGACGCCAGGCGTGCGCTGGTGGGACCGCAGGCGTCGGCTGAGCTGGTTCCCGGCGCTCCGGACGGCAGGGCGCCGCGGCTACCTGACTTCATCACCCGCGCCTTCGCCGCTGGGGCCTCCAACGATGCGAGCGCAGCCCCCAGCCTGGACACCGGGCCCCCCGCGCCCCGGCTGGACCCGGGCACAGGCGAGCCGACGATGCGCACCAGCGGGCCGGGCTCGACGGCCGCGTCAAGCTACCGGGCCGGCGACACCTGCCACCTCGACGTCGCCGACCGGTTCGGCAACATGGTGTCCGCCACGCCGAGCGGTGGCTGGCTGCAGTCCTCCCCGGTCATTCCCGGGCTCGGCTTCTGCCTCGGCACCCGGGCGCAGATGTTCACCCTCACGCCCGGGCTGCCCGCCACCATCGCGCCGGGCAAGCGGCCGCGGACCACGCTCACGCCGAGCCTCGCGCTGCGTGACCGTGAGCCGTACCTGGCGTTCGGCACCCCGGGCGGCGATCAGCAGGATCAGTGGTCGCTGCTGTTCCTGCTGAACCACCTGCACTTCGGGATGAACCTGCAGCAGGCGATCGATTTCCCGTCGTTCCACTCCGCGCACATGCCGTCCTCGTTCTACCCGCGCCAGGCTCAGCCGCGGGTGCTCGACGTCGAGTCGCGGGTAGACCCCGCCGTCGTCCAGGACCTGCGGCGGCGCGGTCACCTGGTCAACGTCCGGCCGGCCTGGTCGCTGGGCCGGGTCAGCGCGGTCGCCCGCCGCCACGGCGTCCTGTACGCCGCCGCCAACCCCCGGGGCATGCAGGGCTACGCCGTCGGCCGCTGACCCCAGGCGCCCAAGGGCTACGCCGTCGGCCGCTGCCCGCCGGAAGACCGCTGCCCGCCACCGGGCCGAGGCACGGCGGATTGCCTCCGAACGGGGCTGGCTCTAGACCGTAGGATGAACGGCGTGACTTCATCTGGATATTTGCGGTACCCGCACATTCACGGTGATCAGGTCGTTTTTGTGGCCGAAGACGACATCTGGCT
>JBEKGC010000440.1:0-5663 GCA_050013055.1 Streptosporangiaceae bacterium | reverse complement strand
GGCAAGTCCTACCTGGCCGGGCTGGTCTGCGAACAGCTGATCCGCCTCGGCTACTCCCTGGTCGTCTTCGACCCCGAGGGCGACCATCACGGGCTCGGCGAGCTACGTGACGTGATCATCACCGGGGGTCACGAGGGGCGCCTCGCCGACCCCGCCGAGGTCGTGCGGCTGCTCCGGCACGCCCACACCAGCGTGGTCACCGACCTGTCCCACCTCGACGCCGCCGCCCGCGCTGCCTACGTGACGGACCTCGCCAGCGCAATCGAAGCCCACCGGACCGTAACCGGGGTGCCGCAGTGGGTGGTCATCGACGAAGCCCACGTGCCCATCGGGCGGGACGTGAGCGCGCGCCGCATGCTCGACCCCGCCGCCAAGGGTTACCTGCTCGTCACCTGGCGGCCCGCGGAGCTGTCGGCCGACGCCCTGCTCGCCCTCGACGCCGTCATCACCCTCGGCTCCGCCCGGCCAGAAAGCTGGTTCATCGACATCACCGCGGCGGTGGCCGATATGCCTCGCGCCGAGGTCGCCCGCCTTCTCACCGGGCCAGCCGGCCGCGCGGTGCTGGCCTGGCGACAGCGCCCCGGCCGGGCGGCGGCGTTCACCCTCGGGCTCCGGACCACACCCCATCTGCGCCATGCGCATAAGTACGAGCAGGCCGGCGTCGAGCCCGCTCGCCGGTTCTATTTCCGGACCGAGCCCGATATCCCCACCGGAGCGGTCGCGGCCAACCTCGAAGAACTTCAAGCCGAGCTCGGCCACTGCGACCGGGGCGTGCTGCGCCATCACTGCCCCCGCCATGAGTTCTCCGCCTGGGTGGCGGGCGTCTTCCGCGACGGGGCGCTCGCGGCCGACCTGACCCAGCTGGAAGCCGCCCTCCCGGTCGACAGCCACGACGCGGTCGTCGAACAGGTACGCCTGGCGCTCATCGCCGCACTCCAAGTCCGGGCTAGCTTAAATTGGCCGTCCCGTATTGTGCCGCTGGGGCGTGCTCAGAGCAGCCGGCGCAGGAAGGGATCCCTCGGCTCGGCCGGGCTGATCCGCACCCGCACGTCGACGCCCCAGACGCCGTCATGCCGGGCGACGACAGGGTTGAGGTCAAGCTCGCTGACCTCAGGTAGATCATCGGCGAGCCTGGACACCCGGAGCAGGGCGTCAGCGAGCGCGGCGGTGTCCACCGGCGTTCCCTGGTGACCGGACAGCAGCGGCGCGGCGCGCACCGCGTGGATCATCTCGTCGGCATCGACGTCGGTCAGCGGGGTCAGCCGGGCCACCTGATCACCGAGCACCCCGGTGGCCGCGCCGCCGGACCCGAACACCACCAGCGGCCCGAAGACGGGTTCGGCCGCCACGCCGATCATCACCTCGACCCCGCCGGTCAGCATCGGCTGGACAAGCACCGGCGACCGTCGCGGCCCGGAGCCTGCCGCCAGCGCCCGGTAGCCCTCGGCCACTTCCTGCGGGGTGCGCAGGTCGACCCGGACGCCCCCGGCGCCTGTCCTGTGCACCAGCCCGTCAGCCTCGGCCTTGAGCACGACGCGGCCGCCGAACTGCTCGGCGGCCCCGGCCGCTTCCTCCTCCGTGGCCGCCGCCACGGTGGCCACAAGCGGGACGCCGTAGCAGGACACCAGCTCGGCTGCGCTGGCTTGCGGCAGCCAGCCGCCGGCCGGCGAGCCAGCCAGGAAACTGGCGACCAGGGCGCGCGCGTCGGCCGCGCGCAGCCCGTCCAGCTTGGGGACCGTCCCGCGCTGCCGCCCGCGCCAGGCCCGGTAGCGGACCGCGTGGCCCAGCGCTCGGGCCGCATTCTCGGGGTCGGCGTAACACGGCACTCCGGTGATGGCCGCCGCCGCCACGTCGATGACGGCCGCGGCCTTCACGGCAGCCGCCGGCCCGGCGACGGGGCGGCGCTTGAGCCGCCGCACGGACTCGGCCCGGCCCGGCAGGACAACCGCGAGCGGCTTGCTGACCACCGCCTCGGCCACCGCGGCGCTCAGGTCGGAAAAGGCCGTGGGCACCGCCACCGCGAGCACCGCGTCGACGGCCTCGTCGGCGGCCACTTCCTCCAGGCAGGCCCGGAAGGTCTCGGTCGTCACCATCGAGGTGGTGTCCACCGGCCCGGTCACCACCGCATCAGGCGGCAGCAGCCTGCGCAGCGCGCGCCGCGTGGCCGAGCCGAGCTTCACGACCTGCAGGCCGTGGTCGGCGCAGGCGTCGGCGGCCAGCGCGCCCGCGCCGCTCGCGTTGGCGATGATCGCGACCCGGTTGCCGGCCGGCAACGGCTGGCAGGCGAGCAGCGCCGCGGTGTCGACAAGCTCACCCAGGCTCCTCGTGGCGATGACGCCCGCCTGGTCGAACATGGCCTCCTGGGTCATCGGGGGCGCCGCGGCCGCCGCGGTGTGCGAGGACGCACGGTGACCCGCCGGGGACCGGGCGCCGACGACGGTCAGCACCGGCATCCGCTGAGCGACCCGGCGGGCCGTGCCGGCGAACTTCCGCGGGTTGCCGAAGGACTCCACGTACAGGACCGCTAGCTGAGTCACCTCATCCTGCGCCCACCAGGTGAGCATGTCGGTCGTGGACACGTCGTACTTATCGCCGGCCGACAGGAAAGACGACACCCCGATACCCAGCCTGGACAGCTGCTCAAGCAGCGCGATGCCCACCCCGCCTGACTGCACCACCAGGCCGGCCACGCCGCGGACCGGGTGGTCAGCGGCGAAGGTCGCGTCCAGGCCGATCCAGGGCACGATCACCCCGAAACAGCCGGGCCCGACCAGCCGCATGCCATACCGGCGGCAGACGGCAAGCAGTTCCGCGCCCGCGGCGCCCCGGCTAGCGCTTATCACCACCAGGCCCCGGACCCCGTGGCGACCGCACTGCGCCGCCACCTCCACCACGGCGGACGGCGGCACCGCGATCACCGCCAGGTCCACCGGACCGGGCAGGTCCTCCACCGAGGCCACGCAGGGCACCCCCACCATGGTCCGGGCGTGCGGACTTACCGCGTAGACCGGACCGGTGAAGCCGCCGGTGACGATGTTACGCAAGATCGCCCGGCCCACGCTGTCGTGACGGCGGCTCAGGCCCACCACGGCGACCGATCGCGGCTGCAGCAGCGGGCGCAGGCTCGCCACATCCGCCCGGCTTTCCTTGCTCGCCACGACCTCCAGATAGCTGCCCAGCCGGTAATCGTCCTGGCCGGCGGGCAAGGGAAAGGTCAGCTCGACCGTTCCCCCGGCTATCCGCCGCTTTATCGGCAGGCCGACGTCCGCGAACACCCGCAGCATGGCCGAGTTCCCCGCCAGGGTCTCCGCGGTGAACGTCTCCAGGCCGCGCTGCCGCGCCAGCCAGACCAGATGCTCGAGCAGCACGCTGGCGATACCGCGGCCGTGCATGTCATCGGGGACGGCGAACGCGACCTCCGCCACGCCGGGCTTCCCGGCAGGCTCGTAAGCGGCGACGCCGGCCAGCCGGTCGCCCTGCCAGGCCAGCAGCGCCACATGCCCGGAATCCGGCGCCCGGCAGACCCGCTTGGCCTCCCACTCGGCCGCGCCCGGGCTCATGCTGAAAAACCGCAGGTAAAAATTGTCCTCTGACATGGCAGCGTGCATCGCGCGCACCGCCTCGGAATCCTGCGCCCGGGCCGGCCTGACCTCCACCGTGCTGCCATCGGTCAGCAACGCGTGCGTGGCCGCGGCCGGGGTGCTCACTGCCCCATCTGACCAGACCAGGTGATTATCCGCACAGGGGCTTAAGTCCTCAGGCCGGGCGAGCACCGACGGCCGTTCGGGAAAAAGATCTTTAAGGTTGCTGGCGAGGCGGGCCGGTCAGCGGGTGATGGCCGGTGAAGGTGAACATGCGGGCTCCCGGCTCGAGCGGGACGGGGGTGCCGTTGAAGCGGTGCGCGGCGGCGCCCCAGCCGTACGCCGGGTCCGACACCCACAGGGGCTGGAAGCCGCGGGCGCCGAACCAGGCGCAGATCTGCGGCAGCAGATCCGGTTGCCACCGGCCGCGGGTCCACACCACCGTGCCGCCGCGGGCACAGAGCTGAGCGCAGAAACCGACCGTGCGGTGCACGTCGTCGTCGGTCATGTTGCCGAACACGCCGCAGGCCAGCACCAGGTAGGCCGGCACCATCCCGGCGTAGGAGTCGGTCAGCGACGCGTCCCCTGTCACCACCTCGACACCGGGCAGGTCCGCCCGCCCGGCCGCCCGGCGGGCCGCCTCGGCGTTGCGCGGATCGAGCTCCACCAGCCGGGCCGTCACGTCGGCGCGGCGCGGATGGCGGGCCAGCGCGCCGATCAGGTCCCGCCCCTGGCCTGCGCATATGCTGATGGCATGAAGCGGGCCCTGAGGCGCCGTGTCCAGCGCAAGCCGGATCTGACGCTGCACGGCCGCCAGCCGCTGGCCCAGCGGCGTGGCCGGGTTATCGTACTCATCGTGCCAGGCATACCAGTCGCGTTCGGTCACCCGATCATGTTACGGGCGTGACATGCGGCGATCTGACGAAAATCGCCGCGCAGGTGTATCAGGGAGCATCCGGTGCCGCTCCGGACGAGAAAGAGGGTTTACTGCCACTGACCGAGGCGCCGATGATGGTGGAGAGCGAGCAGGCAGGATCTGACCATGCGTGATGACCCGTATGTGGTCGCACTGGTCACCCGGGCGGCCGGGTGTGATCAGGGGGCCTGGAACGAGCTGGTCGAGCGCTACGCACCGCTGGTGTGGGCGATCTGCAACCGGTACCGGCTGAGCAACCATGACGTCGAGGACGTGGGTCAGAACGTCTGGCTTGCGCTCGTCGAGCAGCTCGGTAAGCTCCGCGAGCCTGCCGCGTTGCCCGGCTGGCTGGCGACCACCACCAAACGTGAATGCCTGCGCGTGGTCACCACGGCACAGCGGCTGGGGATCAGGCTCGATGACGTGCCGGAGTTCGTGGACGACGTCGTGATCGACGAGGAGATCCTGCGGGCCGAACGGGACGCGGGGCTGCGCGCGGCCCTGGGCGAGCTCCCGCCGCACTGCAAGCAGCTGCTGTCCATGCTGATCAGCGACCCGCCCCACACGTACGCGGAGATCAGCGAGACGCTGGGGATCCCGATGGGAAGCATCGGCCCGCAGCGCGCACGTTGCCTGGACCGGCTGCGCCGGTCCGACGCCCTCGTGGCCCTCGGTGCGGATAACCACACAGCCAATACGCCAGGAGGCGAGCCAGATGCTTAACGGATGGGACGACGAGCGGCTCCTGGCGGCCCTGCGCGAAGCGATGCGAGCGCGCCGGATGGTGCCTGACGCGTTCGTCGATACGGCCAAGAGCACCTACACCTGGCACAATATCGACGCCGAGCTGGCCCAGCTGACCTATGATTCCAGCCGCGAGCTGGCCGTCGGGCTGCGCTCGGAGACCGCCTCGATCCGGGCCCTCACCTTCACCTCGGCCCGTATCACCCTGGAGCTCGAGGTCACCGACAGCTCCCTGCTCGGCCAGGTCATCCCGCCGCGGGCCGGAACGCTGGAGACGCAGACCGGGGCGGGCACGATCACCAGCACCCCGGTCGACGAGATCGGCTGTTTCGCGGTCGAGCCCATACCGGCCAGCCCGTTCCGGCTGCGCTGCCGGGCAGCGGACGGCACCGACGTGCTCACCGGCTGGATCACGCTCTGAG
>JBEKGC010000439.1:0-5666 GCA_050013055.1 Streptosporangiaceae bacterium | reverse complement strand
AGCCCGGGCAGTACTCGTCCGGCCCGTTGTCCATGAACTGGTAGACGACGAGCTGCTCCTGTGCGGCGAACAAGTCGAGCAGCGTTTTCTGGCCGTCTGGCGTGTCGAACGTGTACCTGGCGTTGTCGAACTTGACCATCGGGAGCCGGCGGCGGCGCGCGGCGAGCGCGTCAAGCACGCGCGTGGCATCCTTCTCGGCCTTGAGCAGCTCGTCGCGATCTTGCTGCCACTTCTCAGCTGAAACGATCTCCGGCATTGCGGTCACTGTCACTCCTTACCGTCGGTGATCTGCGATCAAGCACTTCGTACCAGCGGCGCTGCCTGGCGGGAGGTGCGCACACTAGGCAAGACGCCGCGGCGCGACCGAACTCATCGGTGCCCCCGCCGTCCCGGCCAGGCTGGCCGCTATCTCATCCGCCACCGCAACCAGGCCCGGGCGGAAAGAAAAACGGCTGACCGTCGGCAGCCAGCGTTTCGCCGCCGCCGCCGTCACCGCATCAGCCGGCACACGAGCGAGGTCGGCCTTGAGCCGCAGCCAGGCCATCGTACTTTCATCCTCGCGATGCGCATCCAGCTCGGCGAGGAAAGCCGTAAGGCTGGGGCTGGCGCTTGTGAGGAGCGACCGCACCATCGGCGCGGTCAGACCGGGGGAGCCGACCACGAGCGCGAGCAGCACAAGCACCGGCTCGTACTCTTTAAGCTGCAGGAATCCTGGAACATCGTCAACAGAGACCCGGACCAGCTGGTACGTGTTCACGAGGCGCTTGGCTGCGCGCGGGGTGTCGATGAGCGACCCGAGCTGGCTAAGGAACTGAAGCTCAGCTGGGGTAATCACCAGTGTGTCTGGCTCAAGATCAATGTTGTGCGAATCCTCAAGCGGCGACCCGGCAGGTCCGGTCGTGTTCCCCTCCCCGGTCGTGCCCCCCTCCCCGCCGAGGTCGGTCGCGTTGGCGGTGGCCGCCGCAGGGACGACGTCAACGCCCGGATTGTGGGCGGCTCTCACCACAGGCAATGCGACGACAGGCTGGGCTGGATCGGGTTTGGCTGGCTCGTGACCGGGACCTCGATCGCCGGCCGCTGGGTAAGGTGCTTCGTCCCGCTGGGCGGCGGGGCGCTTGGCCGCTGGTGAGACCGGCACCAGGCTCTTTATGAGCCGTTCAAAGCCCTTCGAGCGCATCGGCCGCAGCCAGAACGGAATCTGGATGATCTTTTCCAGGTAGTCCTGCGGTGATGGCGAGGCATCGCCACTCGCCCCGAATACACCGCCGAACTGATCAAGGAGAGATTGGACAAGCCAGCGCGAGTCGACTGCGACGACCACGACGAACAGGGGAAACCCGAAAAGCAGGTTCACCGCTTCAAGCACGTGCACTACCTGACTCGCCGGGCAGCGATCGAGATCGTCGATGTAGAGGACGATCCGTTCAATACCCGGGCCTTTTCCTGAGCTTGCCGTGAAATCGGTGAGCCGCTTCAGATCCTCGCGGATCAGCGGAATCATCCCCAGGTACCTGCGGTAATCCTCGGCGCGGTAGCGTTCTTCGACAAAGCCGTAAAGACCCCCCGGGCCCTGGTGGCGGAGTGCGGTCAGCTCAGCGCTGGCCCGCTCATAATTCGATTTCGCCTCGGCGTAGCGCTGCTTCTCGCGTTCGCTCGCGCCCAGGATGCGCAGTCCGGCGCGAAACGCATCTCCGGTTGGCTTGAGAATCTGGCTGATCACGACGATGGCCGGGCCGAGGATCCCCGCGACGGTCGCGAGCAGGCGAGAAATCGGGGACAACAAAGTGGCCGCCGCGATCAGGGCAATGCCGGCGACCAGAGCGCTGAGGAAAAGTGCCCGCTTCCCTCGACCCTGCACAGCCCAGCCCTCACGCAACCGCCCGCCCAGGGTTCGCAGCTCGCGGGTTCTTTCTGCGACTTCGATCAGGTCAACCTTCGTCCCTTCAAGCCGCAACGCGGTGGTGAACTGATCCACAGCGCTCTTCACCTCTGGATTGTCGGCGGCAACGTCGGCGACCGTTCGGTCTACCGTCGGCAGCGGAGCCTGGCTGGCGGCACGTTTGGCTTCGGCCAGCTGGTCAGCCGCCCGTTTTACCTCGGCGTCCTGGCGTTCGATGGCGTCCATCACGGCCCGGTAGCGCTCATCGCCGTCGAGGTGGTCACGTATTCCCTCGAAGACCCGGTTGACCAGGCTGGCCCACAGCTGCCCGTCGGCGTACTGCCAGGCGTTGAATTCGATCTGCACCGTCTCGCCGCAGTAGTAGCTGGCGGTTGCCTTCCTGGACGCGTCCGCGAGCTCGTCGACTCGCAGCCGCAACTGGTTCATCAGAAAACTCTTGCCTGCCCCCCAGTCGCCGAATACTCCGATGGACAGCGGAGGTTGGATGCGCTGAGAAGCGATGACCGACGCAAGCACGTCGACGTCACTGCGAATGTGCAGGACGTCCGTGGCGCCCCCGACCAAGGTGCTGCGGTCGTAAATGTCGGCGGCGTAACCGGCGGCCAGCGGAGAGTCCGCCCGGTCCGTCTCGTCGGCACTACTGACAGACGATGCCGGCGTAGGCAGCGGCGTCGTGTCGGGTGCAGGTGCCGTGTCGGGTGCAGGCGTCGCGTCGGGCGCAGGTGCCCTCGGCCCTCGGGTCAACGACGGTTGCCCGCCTCGATCAGCACGCAGTGCGGTGGCCGCCTCCCGCGCATTCACGTTCTGCTCTGCCATCGTGCGGGCTAGGCCTGCGGTGACCATCGCGGCCGCGATGGAGGTACCTGAGGCCTGGATCCAACGGTCATCTGGTCCGGGGGTCGGGACCGCTAGCCCGGGCCCGTATAGGTCGACCCAGGGTCCACGCCCGCTCCACGGCACCACCCGGTCATCCATGTCGGTTGCGCCCACGGCGAGGATTCCTGGCATCGCGGCCGGCCAGAATGGCCGCTCACTGCCATGGTTTCCTGCTGCCGCGACAATGACCGCGGCGTCGTTCGTCGGGATAGACGCTAGGCCGACGGGAACTCGGTCACGGTGACTCGTGCCGCCAATCGGAAGGCATATCAGGTCCGCGCCGGGAATAGCACCCGCGATGGCGATCCCGATCTGGAGTTCGTCGGCCAGGCCCGCGGAGTCAGTCACTGGCACGGCGGTGAAGGCAACGCCGGGAGCAGCAAGAAGCAGTGCACCGGCGACGGAGGTTGCGTGGTACGCCGACTCAGTTCGCAGCGGATCGAGGGATGGCGGCCCCGAGGCTAGGTTGGGCAGGCCCAAAAGGGAAAAGGCGGAATGGGCGTAGACCTCATAGTCGATCAGGCTGACTCTGATACCGGATAGAGCCTGCTCCGTCATGGGCACACCGGGCGCCAGAGTGTCGATCGCCCGTCCGACGAAGCCGAGCCCAGGCACCGATATGGCCCGCTCTTGCTGCTCCTCCTCTTCCTCGGAAACCCAGAAGACATGATTCGGTCCGACTAGGAGACTGTCGTCCTCGGCCAGCAACTCATCGACGAACCCCGGAACGCTCACCCCGGGCGAGAGCCGGAATAGTATGACCTGGAGATAGGGGTCGACACCTATAACGTCGGCGATGCCGTCCAGCTTGTCCGCGATAAGCGGCTCGCTACGGCTGCCGACGAGGAGCTCTCCTGGCCGGTAGAGGTAGAACCTGGCTGGGTCGTCGGCGTTCGCGACCTCAACACGTAGCGATGAGTCGATGGTTGGCTCAGGCATCGCCCGCCCCTCTTTACCGCATACTAGCGAGGCAGCCGCGGGGCCCGCATATAAGCGATTCAGCCGGCCTGGGCCTGTCCACCCCGATCACCTGTGTGGCTGCCGCTATGCGGAGCTGCTCGAGCAGACACCACGTCCCGTTCGGCACATCTATTTTTTCCGAACAAAGGGTGGTATCACTTCCTTGGCCAGTTACGAGCGGGAGGCGGCTTGCAGGCGCCGCGGAAATCCCTCAAGCAGGTCCGCGGGCCCGTCGTAGACGGCGACGGCCCCGGCCTCGATCAGTTCATCGCGTCCGTTACCGCCGCTCAGCAGGGCGATACACGGCACCCCGGCCCGCTGGCAGGCCTGGACATCCCAGACCGCGTCGCCGATGAAAACGGTCTGGGCCGGGCTGGCGTCCGCGTGCTCAAGAGCCACCTGGACCAGGTCCGGAGCTGGCTTGCTGGCGTCCACGTCACCCGCGGAGGTGGCGGCGTGGACGGCGTCGTCAACGTCGAGGGCCGCGCACAGGACCTTAAGTTCCTGCGGATCCGCGGAACTGGCCAGGACCACCCGCAGGCCACGGTCGTGGCAGCCCACCTGTGCGGGCGAGTAGTCGGAGATGGCGACCTGCCGGACCGAGCGGAAAAACACGGCGGCCACGTCGGCGGCATCGCGCTGCTCGTATCCGCGGATGGCCACTTCCACTTGGCCAGCGTACAGTCGCGGCGGCCCATAGGCGGCCAGGCAGCGGCGGCTTGGTACGGTGACCATCGTGGGCAGCGTCCAGGACACGGTGGTCAGCGACCTGGTACCGGGCGGGGTGCTGCGGGCCGCGATCAACCTGGGCAACCCGGTTCTGGCGCAGGGCACGGTCGCGGCGCCGGCCGGGGTGACCGCAGATATCGCGCGTGAACTCGGGGCGCGTCTCGGGGTTCCTGTGGACTTTGTCTGTTGCGCCGCTGCCCGGGAGAGCTTCGCGGCGATGGTGCGGGGCCGCGCGGATATCTGCTTCCTGGCCATCGAGCCGGCCCGGGCGGCCGAGGTCGCTTTCACCCCGCCGTACGTGCTGATCGAGGGTGTCTACGTGGTCCGGGAGGACGCAGGCTTCACCACGTTGGCCGACGTCGACCGCGAGCATGTGCGCATCGGCGTGAAAGAGGGGTCGGCGTATGACCTGTTCCTGTCCCGTACCCTCCGGCACGCCACCGTGGTGCGCGCGCCGGACGGGATCGGCGTGTTCAGCGAGCAGGGCCTGGAGGCCGGCGCCGGCATCAGGCAGGTGGTCAGCGGCTTCGCTGCCCGCACTCCTGGGTTCCGCGTGATCGATGAGCGGTTCATGCAGATCCGGCAGGCGGTCGGGGTGATCAGGACCCGCGCCCCGGGCACGGTCCGGTTCCTCGCGGCGGTCATCGAGGAACTGAAAGCCAGCGGTTTCATCGGCGACGCGCTGGAGCGCTCCGGGCAGGACAGGGCCCTCGTGGCGCCGCCCGAGCGGTTGGCGTAAACCGCGTCAGGAGACCAGCCCGCCTGCGGCATCCCGCCCTTCGCCGAGGCCGGGACCGCCCGCGACGCGGCCGCCGCGTTCGCCTGGGCGGTCGTTCCCGGCCGCTACCTGATGATCCCCGCCGGTTGCGGCGACTCCGTCCCAGGCGGGCGAACTTCACCTGGGACTACCTCGCCTGCCCCGACCGTGAGCTCAGCTGGGCTGGGGCACGATCCGGATGTACGGCTTGGGCTGCTTCCACTCCCCGAAGATCTCCTTGGCCTGGTCGTTGGAGACCGAGCCGGCGATGACGACGTCCTCGCCCTGCTTCCAGTTGGCCGGCGTGGCCACCTTGTGCTTGGCGGTGAGCTGCAATGAGTCGACGACCCGCAGCACCTCGTCGAAGTTGCGCCCGGTCGTCATCGGGTACACCAGGACCAGCTTGATCTTCTTGTCCGGGCCGATCACGAACACGTTCCGCAC
>JBEKGC010000438.1:0-5667 GCA_050013055.1 Streptosporangiaceae bacterium | reverse complement strand
GAACGTGGGGAGGAAACGGCCTCCACGAGGCCGCTCCAAACACATAAAACCCCAGGTCAGAGTGCGTGCGCCGCCAGGGACTCGAACCCCGAACCCGCAGATTAAGAGTCTGCTGCTCTGCCAGTTGAGCTAGCGGCGCGTGAAGAACGCTGTGATCGTAGCAGCAATCCACGCGACGATGCGAATCGCGGCCCCGGCCCGCGGCTCGGGTTAGCTGGGAGTGCCATGGGACGTTCGAAAGAAAGGAATGAAAGGATCTTTAATCCGAACGGACCGTGGTACCTCTATCACGGACCAGCCAACGCTCCCGGCGGGGCGAACTACCATGGCGGGACCAGATCCGGCACGCGAACATGACGAGAAGGTAGCAAGCGGGGTATGTGCGGGTGACGCAGACATGACCGAAGGTAACGTCGCGCAGCCGGCGCCCGCGCCAGGACCCTCTGCGTCAGGACCCTCTGCGTCAGGACCCTCTGCGCCAGGACCCTTTGCGCCGGGATCCTCTGCGGCCCCGCCGCTCACCAGCCAGGCCGCGGCCAGGACGGGAAGCCGTCTAGGCTGGCTCGACCTGCTGCGCGGGATAGCGGCGCTTTTCGTGGTGTTCGACCATCTCAGCTACTACGTCCTCCAGCAGGTCCGGGCCGAGGTCTACCTGGGGTTCGACGCGGGTAACTTCGGGGTCTTCGTCTTCTTCATCATCAGCGGCTACATCGTCCCGGCGTCCCTGGAGCGCAAGGGCAGCGTGCGCACGTTCTGGGTGAGCCGCCTGTTCCGGCTGTACCCGCTGTACCTGCTCGCGGTGGGGGTCGCGGTGGCGCTGTACCTGGTGCACTTCGGGTCGCTGCGGGGCGAGGGTTCGGACCCGGAAGCATCAGTCCTGTCTCAGCTGCTGATGATGTCGAACGTGCTCGGCGGGCAGAACCTGCCGAACGTGGTCTGGTCCCTGTCCTACGAGATGATCTTCTACCTGCTGATCACCGCGTTGTTCATCGCCCGGGTGCATAAGCGCAGCAGCTGGTACGGGCTGGGCTTCGCGGTCGCCGCGGTCGCGCTCGGCGGCCTGCTGCCGCGGGCTTACTTCCTCCACAACCTGGGCACTCCGCGGCTGATCGCCCTCGTGGCAGACCTGGCCGTGCTGGCCGGACTGGCGCTCGCGGTCGTGCGGCGCGGCATGTCACGCCTGCTCGGTGCGGTCTTGGCCGCCGTGGTCGCGATCGCGCTGCTCGCCTTCAACGGCAGCTGGCTGTATCCGTGGGAGGCGCTGTCGATCCTGGCCCTGATGTTCACAGGGACGATGTTCTACCGAGCCGAGCAGGGCCAGTATCCGTGGCCCCGGGCCATCGCGGCCGGGGTGGGCGTGCTCGCCCTGACCATCACGGCTGGCGTGTGGCACAGCCACGCCTGGGGCATGGGCCCGTACGCCGAGTTTGCCTATGAGCGCCGCTGGGTCGTCACGCTCGTGCTGGCCGCCCTGACGTTCGGGACCGCCCTGGCGCTCAGGCACGTGCGCTGGCCTAGGGCGCTGACCTGGCTTGGCCTGATCAGCTACTCGGTCTACCTGCTGCATCCGCTGCTCATCGTGGCACTCCAGCACTTCCGCTGGACGAGGCTGCACCATCCGTTCTGGCTCCAGGTGCTCATGGCCGCGGCCTTCCTGGCCATCCTGATCGCGGTCAGCTCACTGACCTACCTCTTCGTCGAGCGGCCGATGCAGAACGTAGGCCGCCGGGTGGGTCGCTGGCTGGACGCTCGGTTTGGCCCCGACCGGATTCCCGCTCAGCTGCCCGCGGCCCCGAGGGCCCTGGCGCATAGCCCTCACCCGGCGACCGAGTAGCTGGGCGGCTGCTGCATGCTGGTGTGATGGCTACGTTGCCGAATCCTGATCTGCCGGCCTCCGCCCTGCCGCCCGCGCGCGAGCCGGGCGCACCTTACCTGGTCTGTCTGGTCTGCCTGGGTAACATCTGCCGCTCGCCGATGGCCGAGACGGTGCTGTGCGCCGCGATCCAGGCGGCCGGCCTGGACGGTGCGGTGATCGTGGACAGCGCGGGCACGGGCGACTGGCATATCGGCGAGCCGATGAATTCAGCGGCCCGGGCCGCGTTGACCAGCCGCGGCTACGACGGCTCGGCCCACCGGGCCAGGCAGATCGAGCGTTCCTGGCTGCCCGGGCGCGATCTCTTCCTCGCCATGGACGCCCGCAACCTCGCCGACTTGCGGCGGATGGCCGGTGCCGGGGACCGCGACCGGATCCGCTTGTTCGGTGAGGTGGGCGGGCTGACCGACGTCGACGGGGCCGAGATCCCCGACCCCTACGGCGGCAGCGCGGCCGACTTCGGCTACGTGCTGGATCTGCTCGGCCGGGCCGCGCCGGTCATCGCCGGCCGGCTGGCCCAGGTACTCGATCCCGCGCCCGGCGGCCGCGCCGCCTCGGCGTGAGCTCGCCGGCCGCCCGCCAGCTGGCCCGGCTGACCGGCCTGGCGGTGCGGGAGGCGCGCGTGGTCGGCTCCCAGCATGGCTATCAGCACCTCATGGTCACGCTCGCGGCCGGCCAGCGCGCGTTCGCCAAGGTAGCCACCGACGGGCCGGGTACGGACAAGACCGCCGCCGCGTTCGCGGCCGAGGCGAACGGCCTGCGCTGGCTCGCCGAGGCCAAGGCCGTTCCCGTGCCCGAGGTGCTGGCCGCAGAATCGGCCGCTCTCGTGCTGGCCATGATTCAGCCCGGCCAGGCGACGCCCGGCGCCGCGTTCGGTTTCGGCGCCGACCTCGCCCGGCTGCACGCGGCCGGAGCGGACAGCTTCGGCGCTCCGTGGCGGGGATTCATCGCCAGCTTGCCCCTGGACAACACCCCCGGATCCCGGTGGCCCGAGTGGTACGCCGCCCGGCGGCTGCTTCCCTTCCTCCGCCTGGCCGCCGATACCGGGGCGCTGCGGCCAGCCGACGGCCGTCTCGTCGAAGCGGTGATGGACCGGATCGGCTCGCTGGCAGGCCCGGACGAGCGGCCGAGCCGCATCCACGGTGACTGCTGGGCCGGGAACGTGCTGTGGTCGGGCGGCCGGGGCTGGCTCATCGACCCGGCGGCCCACGGCGGTCACCGTGAGACCGACCTGGCCATGCTGGCGCTGTTCGGCGCGCCGCACCTGGACCGGATCATGGCCGGATACAACGATACGGTGCCGCTGGCGGCGGGCTGGAGGGACCGGATCCCGCTGCACCAGCTGCATCCGCTGCTGGTGCACGCGTGCTTGTTCGGCGCGTCCTACCGGGATCCCGTCTGTTCCGCCGCTCGGGCCCTGCTCGCACAGTAGGTTTCGCGGCAGTGACCGAAAGTCCCGTGTTCGCCTGGGCCGGGCCCATACAATTGACCCGCAATGAGGCGACAGATCAGGAAATGCAGCAGGGGGTTCCTGGGGAAGACGGCGCCATCGTGACCGGTAACGACAGTTCGTCATCCGGGCAGACCGCAGGCCCCGGTGACCAGGCCAGCCCAGGCGGGATCCCGCCAAGCTTCGGCGCGTCGTCCTCCCCCCCGCCACCCGCCTCCCCCTCGTCGCCCGCTTCCCCCCCGCCACCCGCCTCTACGTCACACGAGGCCCCCCAGCCACTTACACCCCCTGCACCCCTAGCGTCCCCTGCGTTTCCGCCCGAATCCGGACCGCACCTGCCGCCGGCCGGGGCCGAACCGGGGACCGGGGCCGAACCGGGGACCGGGGCGGAAGCCGAGCCCACGGTGGGCTGGTACCCGAGCAGCCCGGTCGGACCGCCGACCGCGGGGCCCTTCGCCAGCCGTTCCACCCCGGCCCGGCGTGGCCTGGGCGCGCGCTCGGCTCAATCGGCGGGATCGGGCCGGTCCGTTCGGCCTTCAAAAACCGCCGGCCGGCGACCTGCCTGGAGAAACAGCCGGAGCACGCTCGCTAACGTCTTGCTTTTCTGTGTTGGCCCGCTGGTCCTTGCGGGCGTGGTGGTCGCCGCGTTCCTGCTCGTTTCCCCAGGCCAGGGGTCGGCGTCCAGCCTCGGCTTCCAGGCCGGCCCGGCCGCCACCTCGTCGTCGGCCAGCGCTCAGGCGAGTCCTACCGCGGCGCCGTCCTCTCCCGCGGCCCACCGCAAGCCTCATCCGCGGGCCACGCCCTCGTCCGCCATCGCTACGGTGCCGGCCATCTCCACCGCCAAGCCCAAGGCGAAGACCACGCCCAAGCCTGCGCACCGCTCGGGCGGCGGGGGCGGCGTCACCCCGCACAACCTCGGCCTGCCGAACTTCGCCGGCTACTGCCAGCACCTCGGTGACCGGACGGCCGAGCTGATCGCCAGCAACGCTTACGGCTGGCGCTGCGCGCTGAACGCGGGTCAGGTGCTTCAGCTCGCCGACGTCTGCGCCTGGACGTATCACCTGAGCGCGGGCCAGGTGGTGGGCGTGAGCACCAACTTCGGTGACCCCAACGCCTGGCAGTGCTGGCGCATCAACCGGGACCTGGGCGTGCTGAACGTCGCCGCCTACTGCGCCGCCGCCGGATTCGGCACCAGCGAGCTGGTCGCCTATAACGCCTACGGCTGGTACTGCACCACACCGCTGGCCCCGGTCAACACCGCGGTCGCGTGCGACACCGTGTACCACGTCACCGACGCGGTCGCCCGCTTCGCCGTCTTCGCCGACCCCTACTCCTGGCAATGCTGGGACTAAACCGCCCGAGCCTCGTCCACATCTCGCGCCCCGGATCCCACTGCGGTCCCGTACGTCACGCTGACATCGCTCGCCTCGTCGCCCACCTCAAGCTCCTCGGCCGGCCCGAACTCATCGGCGTCGTCGTCCGCCGAAAGGCTGCCCTGAGCTTCGGGGGCCAGCGGCAGCGTGACCCGGAACGTCGCACCCTGGTCCGGGGCGGTGCGCACCGAGGCGACGCCGCCATGGGCGGCGACGAGCGCGGAGACGATCGCGAGGCCGAGCCCGCTGCCGCCCTTGACGCGGGTTCTGGCCTGATCCGCACGGTAAAAGCGTTCGAAGACCCGGTGAGCCTGTTCCGGAGTCATGCCGGGCCCGTGATCGGTCACGTCCAGGATCACTGCCGGGGACGGCTCGGTCGCCCTGGGGTCCAGGATCCCTGAGCTGATGGACACCTCAATCGGCGTCCCGTCCGGGGTGTGGGTGAGCGCGTTGCTCATCAGGTTCCCGATGACCTGCCGCAGCCGTGGCTCATCGCCGGTGATGAGGAACGCGGCGCCAGGCTGCACAGCAAGACTGATCGTCCGGTCGGGCGCGAGCATCCGCGTGTCGTGTACCGCGTCGGCGGCCAGCGAGAGCAGGTCGATCGGCTGCCGGGCCAGCGGCCGCTGCTGGTCGAGCCGGGCCAGCAGCAGCAGGTCTTCTACGAGCAGGCCCATCCGGGCGGCTTCTGACTCCACCCGCTGCATGATCCGGTCCAGGTCATCCGGGGTGAGCCCGGCCCCGAGCACGGCGCGGGCGGCCTCCGGCGTGCGGGCCTCGCCGGTGCCCTCCGCCCGCGACCTGTCCCAGTGCCGGACGAGCCCGCCGCGCTGGCGGTAGTACTCGGCGAAGCCGCGGATCGCGGTCAGCGGCGTCCGCAGCTCGTGACTGGCGTCGGCGATGAAGCGCCGCATCCGCTCCTCGGACTGGTGCGCCGCCGCCTCGGATTCCTCCCGAGCGTGGAACGCGGT
>JBEKGC010000437.1:0-5668 GCA_050013055.1 Streptosporangiaceae bacterium | reverse complement strand
AGGTGCTGGCCGCCGTGCGGGGGGAAACCACGACACACGATGGCGTGGAATCCGGGCGGGACCCGGTGTGGCCGGGATGCCCGTATCTGGGGCTGGTGCCGTTCGGGGAGCGGGACGAGCGGCTGTTCTACGGTCGCGGCGCGCTGGTGGACCAGCTGGTGCGGTGGGTGGCGGAGCGGCTGGGCCGGCCGGGGATCTTGCTGGTGGCCGGGGAGTCGGGGGCGGGGAAGTCGTCGCTGCTGCGGGCGGGATTGGTGCCGCAGCTGGCGGCGGGTGCGCTGGGGCCGGGGTCGCAGCGGTGGCCGCGGCGGGTCCTGCAGCCCGCGGGCAGCCCGCTGCGGGAGCTGGCGATGCAGCTCGCCGACCTGGCGGGCGCGGATCCGGTGTCGGTGTACCGGTCGCTGGCCGCGGCGCCGGGTGAGGCGCCGATGCTGGTCCAGCAGGCGGTGCGAACAGCGGCCGGCCGCGGGGCGGACGCCGGGCCGGACGGCCTAGCCGATGCTGCGGCCGCGCCGCCGCGGCTGGTGCTGGTCATCGACCAGTTCGAGGAGCTGTTCACCGCGGGCCGGGACAGCGAGGGTGACCGGGCGGAGCGGGAGGCGTTCGTCGCGGCGCTGGACGCGGCGGCCAGCGTCCCGGCTGGCCCGCGCGGACTCCCGGCGCTGGTGGTCGTGGTGGTCCGCGCCGATTTCCTGGGCCGGCTGATCGCGTACCCGCCGTTGAAGGCGGCGCTGGACGCGGGGCCGTTCACGGTCGGGCCGATGAGTGAGGCGGAATTGCGGCTCGCGGTCACCGGGCCCGCGGCGGAGGCCGGCCTGGCCGTCGAACCCGCGCTGGCCGACGCGGTGATCGCCGAGCTACGGGACGGGACCACGGACGGCCTGGGCAGCGGCGCGCTGCCGCTGATGTCGCAGGCAATGGCCGCGACCTGGGAACACCGCGAGGGCCGCGAACTGACACTGCGCGGCTACCGGCGGGCCGGCGGTGTCGCCGACGCGGTCAACCGCGGCGCCCAGGCCGCCTACGACGCCCTGACCAGCGGGCAGCAGGACGCGGCGCGGCTGGTGTTCACCCAGCTGACCATCGTCACGGCGGAGGGTCAGCTGGCGCGGCGCCGCTGCCGCATCACCGACCTGCACGCTCAGGGAGCGGAGCTGGCGGCGGACATCGACGCGATCCTGGACGCCTTCAGCGCCCGCCGCCTGCTCGTCCTCGGCGAGGACTACGCCGAGATCTCCCACGACGTCCTGCTGTCCAGCTGGAAACAGCTGCGGGACTGGCTCGGCGATGACCAGATCGACCGTGCCCTGTACGGCCAGGTGGTCTCCGACGCGCAGACCTGGGATGCCAGCGGCCGGGATTCCTCCTATCTGTACCGGCCGGGGCGGCTGGCCACTGTCGAGGCCGCGGCTACTCGCTGGCAGGACGCGCCCACCCGCTACCTGCCGCTTCCCGCCACCGGTGAGGCGTTCCTCGGCGCTGCTCACCGTGCCGCGCGCCGCGCCATCGGGCGGCGGCGCGGCGTGATCGCCGGGCTGCTGGCCCTGGTCGTCCTCGCCGCCAGCGCCGCGGGGATCGCCGTCAATACGGCCGTCAACGCCTCCACCCAGCACGCCATCGCCTTCTCGCGTCTGCTCGCCGAGGAAGCCCTGACTCTGGCACCGAGCGATCCGCTGACCGCGGGGCGCCTCGCCGTGGCCGCCTGGCGCGTCTACCCCACCAGCAAGGCCGGCTCCGCCATGATGACCATGCTGGCGGAGCAGCAGCAAAACGGCATCCTGCCCGGTGACTCATCCAGCGGTGCCGTGACCGAGGTGGCGTTCAGCCCCAACGGCAAGCTGCTGGCCAGCGCCTACACCGACGGCGTCGTGCAGCTGCGGAACCCGGCCACCGGGCAGGCGGTCGGCGCCCCCATCGTGGCCGGCACCGGTGCGGGTAGCGGCGTCTACGGAGTGGCGTTCAGCGCGGGCGGCAAGCTGCTGGCCACCGCCGACGCGAACGGTACCGTGAAGCTGTGGAGCACGGCCACGGGCCGGGAGGACGGCGCCGCCCTCCAAACCATCACCGGCGGCGCCGCCGTCGCGATCGGGGTGGCGTTCAGTCCGGACGGCAAGTCGCTGGCCAGCGTCTACGGCGGCGGTACCGTGAAGCTGTGGAACCTGGTCACTAGGCAGGAGGACGGCATCCTCGCAGGACCTCCAGCGAACGGGGTGGTGTTCAGCCCGAACGGCAAGCTGCTGGCCAGCGCCGGCGGCGACGGCACCGTGCGGCTGTGGAACCCGGCCACCATGCGGGAGTTTGGCGCTCCCCTCCAAGCCGACACCACCGCACAAGGCAGCGTGTTCGGGGTGGCGTTCAGCCGAGGCGGCTCGCTGCTGGCCAGCGCCGACGGCGACGGCACCGTGCGGCTGTGGAACCCGGCCACCGGGCGGCAGGTCCGCGCTCCCCTGCCAGCAGAGGTCGGCGACAGCGCGAGCACGGTGGCGTTCAGCCCGGACGGCACGCTGGCCATCGCCGGCGCTGACGGCACCGTGAAGTTGTGGAACCCGGCCACCGGGCGGCAGGTCCGCGCTCCCCTCCAAGCCGATACCAGCACAGCATCCGCCGCGGACACGGTGGCGTTCAGCCCGGATGGCACGCTGGCCAGCGGCTACGACGACGGGACCGTGCGGCTGTGGAACCCGGACACCGGAAAAGCTCCCCACGCACCCATATCGGCTGATCCCGCCTTGGGAGCCCTTGGACAGGCTACGGGCATCAACGGGGTGGCGTTCAGCCCGCACGGCTCGCTGCTGGCCAGCGCCGGCGGCGGTGGCGTCGTACAGCTATGGAACCCGGCCACCGGGCAGCCGGCCGGCGCTCTCCAGGCGGGCAACGTCGCGGGGGCGGGGGCCAACGTGAACGGGGTCGCGTTCAGCCCGAACGGCGCGCTGCTGGCCAGCGCCGACGACGACGGCACCGTGACGCTGTCCAGCCCAGCCACCGGGCAGCCGGTCCACGCTCCCATCCGGGCCGGCACCGGCGCAGTGAACGGGGTGGCGTTCAGCCCGAATGACAGGCTGGTAGCCAGCGCCGACGACGACGGCACCGTGACGCTGTCCAGCCCAGCCACCGGGCAGCCGGTCCACGCTCCCATCCGGGCCGGCACCGGCGGAGTGAACGGGGTGGCGTTCAGCCCGAATAGCACGCTGGTGGCCAGCGCCGACGCAGACGGAACCGTTCGGCTGTGGAACACCGCCACCGGGCAGGAGGCCGGCGCCCCCATCACCGCCGGTACCGGCGCCGTGAACGGGGTGGCGTTCAGCCCGGACGGCACGCTGGCGGCCAGCGCCGACGCGGACGGAACCGTTCGGCTGTGGAACACCGCCACCGGGCAGGAGGCCGGCGCCCCCATCACGGCCGGCACCGGGGCGGGGGGCCCTGTGAACGGGGTGGCGTTCAGCCCGGACGGCACGCTGGTGGCCGGCGCCTACAGCGACGGCACCGTGCAAACCTGGCAAGTGCCGCTGTTCGCCGATCCTTACGCGGCGCTGTGCGCCGATGTCGGGCCGCCGACCAAGGCGGACTGGACCCAGTACGCCCCGGGCGAACCGCAACCCAGCGTCTGCGGCTGACTCTGGGCGCTTCCGCTATCACCGGCATGAAGCCAGCTCCGGGCGAGCTCAGCGCGTCGGCCAGCTGCCGGGCGCCGGTTCCTTGCGAGCGGTACGGTCAACGCCCCGCGCCAGGTCACTGACCGACCGCAGGGCAGGCTTGCCGCCTCAGCCAGCTCCTCCAAGGGGGAGGCCGGTCTCCCGTTAAGTTAAGTACCGCAGTAGCCCGGCGAAAGCCCGTCAGCGCCAGCCGGCCGGGATCAAACCAGCCGGCCGGATCAACTTGCTTCCCGGCGCCGCGGGCCAGCCTGGCCCGCACCCGTACTGGCGCCGCGGCACCATCCTGTGAGTTCTCCTGTGGGCCGGCATGTGTGGTGACCAGCAAGAACGCCGGTCACGGTGGAACTAACGGCGGCCGGAACCCCCGGCCGCACCCGGAACAACCAGGAGACCGCCATGTTCCTACCCCCAGCAACCGGCAGCCAGCTCGCCCGCCAGCGGCACCACGACCTGCAGGCACAGGCCGGCCAGCAGCGCCTGCTGCATCAGCTCCGCCAGCACGCCCGCGCCTCCCGTCCCGCCGGACAGACCAGGCGGCGGATCACCCAGCTGCTCAAGCGCACCCGCTCAGCCGCACTCCCCTCATCATGAACCGCGCCGCAGCTGCCGGTAGTCACCCGAAGTCAGGAACCGTCATGGCGACCCCGATCGGCCTCGCGCAATCCGCCCACTCATCTGGCGCATCTGGGAATGGCTTATCTGGGTGCTGCCGGTAGGGGATCATTACCTCGCCGTCGCCGGGGCTGGTCGCTATCGCGCCGCAGGAGGCGCTGCCGCCGCTGTTCATCACCGCGGTCCTGCCGGGATCCCCGCCGCCAGCGCCGGGCTGCGGCCCGGAGACATCATCGTCTCGGTCAACGGCGCCCGCCGTTCACCCGCGGCACTATCTCCGCCGGGGTGATGAACCTGCTGTCCGGCCCCGGCCCGCAGCCCGGCCGGCCCTGTGCAGCTGCACCGGCCCGCCACCGGCCGCACCTAGACAGTGACCATGACACCCGCGCTCTACCAGGCCTCCCCGCCCCCGGTATCCTCCCAGCTGCTGCACGGCGACATCGCCTACCTGCAGCTGCCCGGGTTCTTCCCCGGCTCAGCCGACCAGGTACTGCAGGCGGTAAAAGGGCTGGCCGCGAGCGTCAAGCTGCGCGGGGTGATCCTGGACCTGTGCGGCAACGGCGGCGGCTCACCCGCAGAGGTCTCCACGCTGCCCGGGCGCCTTCACCCACGGCAAAGCCTGGTCCTACGACTGCGACGTGCACGGAAGCTGCACCGCGAACGACACCGGCAGCAGCGTCCCGCGGCTGCACCTGCCGCTGGCCGTGCTGACCTACCGCAACTGCGCCTCCGGCCACCCGCGAGCTCAGCGCCGGCCGTGAGTTCATCAACGGCATCGGCGTCGCCCCGGACTACGACGTCCCGCTCACCGCCCGCGACCTGTCCACCGGACACGACCCCGGCATCGCCAAGGCCCTCATCCTGCTCGGCGGCTAACCCGCGCCTGGCCCAGCGGCACGCAGACCGCCGGTCCGGCCCCTGCGCGGGCGCCCGGCGGACACGACCGAGAAGGCCCGGCGGGTCTGCCCTCGAAACGCAGGCACATCGCCTGCAAAAAGGGAGGGCGATGGCAAAGGCGCAGGACGTCCGGCGCGGATTCCACGCAGTGCGCGGCCGCTGGCCAGGTCCACGATTGAGGGCGCGATGGCGCCTGAGGCCATGACCACCGCGCCGGTATCCACCCAGGCCAGCACCCGCCAAGACGACCACCCGCGTCGTCAGCTGTCACAGCGCGAAATTTCAGCCGCCGCCCACATCAGCGACGCAAGCGGAAAGCGCCCATATCAATCATTCGAGTACGGCACCGCCGCCATTGCCGATCAGCTGAGTCAGACGCCAGAACGGCGGATATCGGTCACGCACCAGCTGTCAACAGTGCTGGCAGCGACGGTCCTTGGCTGGTTTCGAATCTCTTTAAGCCGGCCGGCGTGTTGCTGAGTACACCCCGACCGACAGGCGCGGCG
>JBEKGC010000436.1:0-8409 GCA_050013055.1 Streptosporangiaceae bacterium | reverse complement strand
CGTCCTCCGCCTGCCCTGACTCCAGCCGGTACCACTCGGGACGCATCACGACCTCGTAGAAGGTAATGAGCGGCTCGGTCACCCGGTAGAGCCACCTGCCACGCCGGAACACATCTGCCTCTTTCGCGATCAGCGCCGCGTCCTCCAGGACGTTGAGCGGATGGGTGATGTCGGCGGACTTGCGACCCACGAAGCTGGCGATGGCCCCATTGGTGCGATTGCCGTCCGCGATGGCGGCCAGCACCGAGTGGTAGAGAGCCGGGTCCCTGATCTCTGTTTCCTCCGCGAGGAGATAACGCGCCTCGCGGAACAGCGGGCTCTGCGAGCTCAGCACTGTGCGCAGGAGCCAGGCGTCGAAGTCGTCGCGCCCGTCCGGTGCGTCGAATGCCACGAACTCACGCCGGTAGGCGGGCGTGCCGCCGACCACGGAATGCAGCAATACCGCGAGCTCCGGATCGGCTGCTCCCCAGAAGCGCGCGGCGTCCTGGTAGCCGAACGGGCGCACGAGCAGCTCAAGTGAGGCCCGGCCGCGCAGCGGGGCATGTCCCGCGAGCAGGCCTCCCATCACGGACATGGCCGACCCGCATAGCAGCAGCCGTACGGAGCTGCGCTGCCCCGAACCACCAGGGCCGAGTTCGCGCTGGATGATTGATGGCAACGACGGGCTTGCCTTGACCAGGAACGGGAACTCGTCGATCACCGCGACCCTCGGCCGCCTCGTGACTGCGGAGAAGAGCAGCGCGATCGCATCATCCCAGTTCTGCACCGGGCGGCTGACGCTGACACCCTGACGGACGAGCGCCGCAGTGAAGGCACGCAGGCTGACCGCCTCCGTAGCCTCCACCGCCGGGAAGTACAACCCTCCAGTAGCAGAGGCGAGCGCTTCAAGGAGGAAACTCTTCCCCTGCCGCCGGCGCCCGCTGACCACGCCAAGCATGGCTCCCGGGTACGCGTTCCGCGCGAAGGCATCCAGTCCTGCCCACTCACGCTCCCGATCGAAGATACGCTCCGGCTTGACTGTCATTGTGCCTCCGAGGATCCATCGTACCCTCTTCGCATAAGTATAGTTTTGAAAACTGTACTTATGCGCTAGGTTGATGGTGCCCCTGCGCTAGCGTAGCCGCCTGCTCCTCCCGGGGCGCCTGAGCGGTTGACCGGCGACTTCCTTGAGAGTGATCGGCTGGCGGCGGGAGCCGGGCGGCGAGGGAGGTGCACGGCAGTAGGACAATCGAGTACCGGCGGTGAGCTGCAGCGGGGAGCTTGCCGTACGTCCATGGCCCTCGAAGAGGACCTTTGGCTCTGTCGCGCTGCACGGCGTGCCTGACGGTTGACCTGACGGCTTCGATTTCCTGCCGGAAGGGACCGCGGATGTCACCAAGGTCTACCCGAACGACGTCCGGGCCAACGATTCGATCTCACTGCACGTAGCGCCTGGCGAGGTATACGGACTGCTCGGGCCGAACGGCGCCGGCAAGACCACCTTGGTGAAGCAGGTCATTGGCCTGCTCCGGCCGACCTCCGGGCGTATCACGCTCGGCCGCTATGACCTGGTGGCTGATCCCGCGGCAGCCCGCCAGCTCTGCTCATACCTCCCTCAGGCGCCGGTTCCCATCGACTCGTTCGGTGCACGAGAGGCGATCGTCCTGTGCGGCCGGATCCGGGGCGGTGACCCTGTCACGGTCGCGCGCCGGACGGATGGGCTGATCGAGGCGCTCGATCTTGGGCAGTGGCGCAACAACCGAGGAATCAGCCTGTCTGGCGGGGTCAAACGCCTGGTCGGGTTCGCCATGGTCACGGTGTGCCCAGGGCGGGTCGTGATCCTGGACGAGCCAACCAATGATGTCGATCCGCTGCGCCGCAGGCTGCTATGGCAGCAGGTACGCGAACTCGGAGACCTCGGCATCGCCGTGTTGCTCGTGACCCATAACGTGCTGGAAGCCGAGAAGGCGGTGGACCGCCTGGCCATCATTGACAACGGCCGCTGAGGAGTATGCGCTGACCGCCACATCGCTTGAGGACGCCTATATTGAGCTGACCGGTCACGGTTCGTCCGACGGTGGCGAAGAGGGCTAGCGATGGCTCTCATCGCGACTCCTGCGGCCCGCCCGGCGGGGCCTGGCTCACCAGCGGCCCGCGGCAGGCTGCGATACTGGCTACACGGGTACCGGTGGATGTTCGCATGGGATCTGGCAGATCTCAGGCTGACCTTGCCGATACTCGCGTCCATACTCACGCTGCAAGGCGCGGGGTTCGTCCTGGGAATCGGGCTGCTCTACCGCCACATTCCGCAAGCGGCTGCCGCCTTCGTGGTGGCCGGGCTCCCGGTCCTGAACCTCATCACGGCCGGGCTGGTCTTCGAACCGCAGATCGTGGCTGGCCAGCGGACGGCGGGCAGCTATGAGTTCCTGCAGTCGATGCCGGTCCCGCGCAGCATGGCGGCGATCGCCTGGTACACGGTCGCGCTGATCACGGCGCTTCCCGCCGTCGTACTCACGCTCGTGTCCGGGGTTCTCAGGTACCACCTGCACCTGGACATCACGCCCGCGATCGTTCCCGCCATCCTCGCGGTCAGCTTCACTGGCGTCCTGATGGGCTATGCCATCGCCCACGCCATCACGACCCCGATGATCGCGCAGCTGGTGAGCATGGCGCTGATCTTCGTGCTGTTCGGGTTCAGCCCGGTCATGTTCCCCGCCAGGCAACTGCCAGCCTGGCTGGCACAGGTGAATCAGTGGCTGCCATTCGGCTCCATGGCGACGATCATGCACTCGGCGCTGGGCATCAGCGAGGCGAGCGGTACAGGGCGGGCCTATCTCGTCGTGGCCGCGTGGGGAATCTGAGGTGCGGGCTCGTGGCTGCGTGGGCAGTCGGACGCCGGAGGTAAGGCATGCATACCTCTATTGACAAGACGGGAAGCGCTGCCGGCGTGCCCCCGTCGAGCATCAGGCGCGGATCGGGTCACTGGCTGTCCAGCTACGCCGCGATGCTCCGGTTCGATATCGCCTCCCAGCGGACCTGGCTCCCGACGTTCCTGATGATGCAGATCCTGTTCGGCACCGGAACGGCGATCATTTACGGCTTCTACATCGGGCCGGGCATGTCCCGCAGCATTACCCTGTTCATCGTCAGCGGGGCGCCAGCGCTAGCGACGATCACCGCCGCGCTGATTGGTGTGACGACCATGGTCACCGAGCGGAAGCTGGCCGGGAGCTGGGATTTCATCTGGTCGCTTCCAGCACCCCGGTCCGCCGTCATAGCCTCCACGCTCACCGTGTACACGGTGATGACGGTGCCGGGAGTGGTGGCCTGCCTGGCCCTTGCCACCTGGCGCTACGGGCTCCACCTGAGCCTGTCGCCGATGGTCGCGCCGGCGTTCGTGCTCGCCGCGCTGATTACCACCTCACTGGCATTCGGCATGGTCCTGGCCATCCCCAGCCCCTTGGTGACCAACGTGATCGTCAACGCCCTTATCTTCGTGATCTTGCTCTTTTCCCCTGTGGTGTACCCGATCACCCAACTGCCGGCCTGGCTGGCCGACGTGCACCGCGTCCTGCCGATCTACCACCTGGCACAGATCCTGCGGGCCAGCGTGACCAGCGGCCTGGTCCACGACGTTGCCGCGTCTTACGCCGTGCTCGCCGGCTGGACCGTCGTCGCATGGACGGCAACCGCCTGGATAACCGGCCGTCGCAAGTAGGCAGATCCCGCCGCCGGAAGGCGGCCTAACCGGCCGACGCCGTCGCCTGGCCCGCGCCCAGGCACGACCTCTCCCGCCCGGCGGCGAGCCAAGAGGGCGCCGCCAGGGTGACTTTGTTGGGTTGACCTGCGATTTCTGGCATTTCGCCGCGTGCGTCTGCAAGCTCGTTCTGAGAGAATTATTGCAACGATCGATGGCTGCGGGTGGGGTGGATGATGGCAGGGATGCTGACCCAGCTGGGTTCCACTCGCGGTGCCAGTCGCGCGGGTGGAAGTACTGCGAGACCAGCAGCTTCATCTCGCGGTCGGGAATCTTGATGCCGACCTGCGGCGCGAACTCGTCAGGGTGTCACAGAAAGAGCAGCCGGTCCTTTACCCTGTCGATCAGGTCGTATGGGAGGTCGGCCTGGAGAGCGAGTTCCTCGGCGGAAGCGAAGCGACCCACGAATTCCCGCGCCCCAGTGATGCGGTCGGCCGTTTCCCGGTCAAATCCAAGGACGGTGGCGATAAACTCAGCTGGCACATGATTAACGTCCAGCAGCCCGCCGTCGTCGTAACTGCTGAAGTCACTGTCGAGGCGGAGGTCGGGCCTTCCGACGCCAAGCTCGCGTGCGAGTTCCGGGTCCCCGCGCAGCAGGTCCCTGGCGTTCTTCCGCCTCCTTAGCCGCTCCCTGGCGCGGTCCACCGCCGTGTACGGCGTTGGCGGGCTAAAGACTCTTCGCCGGATGAGGAGAGCATGTGTGCAGGAGACGACCGGGACAATCGCAAACCACGTCACGGCCCCTGCGGCGGACGGGAAGGTGGTGAGGTTGTATGAAGTCGCCGCCAGGGCGATTCCGGTTACGGAAGCGGCCAGGTAGCCGAAGCCACACACGCCCAGTATCCAAGAACGCAGGCGTACCGCGGCATACCCGAATACCGGCCCTGCCAGGAGACCGATGGTGAGCAACGGCAAGAGAGCCCACAGCACGCCGGCGACCACCCGGCCGCGGGCCACCGCGGACCCGGCTGGCGTGTGCGGGCCGTCATCAGGACCACTCATAGTATCGACGTCGGCGTTCCCGCAGCCCGGTTGTCTACGGCCCGGCGGTTCGGGGGCTACCTTGCTGAACTTCGATGGAACGCCCGGCTCGCCCGAAGCGCCGAGACGACTGAGATCAGTTCGTCTCCGACGCCTACTTGGCAAGCTCGCCCCCTAACCGGACAACAACGCCGTCCCTATTATTCTTCATTACTCTTCGCATGCTTGCGCTGACTTACCGCACAAGATTTAGCGTACAGGCACGCAGGCCGTGGCGGGGGCATGGGGCCGGTGCTGCCATGGGTGGCTCGGCGCCCCTGGCCAAGCAGCGGATCTGCTCGGCGCGCATTCCGCAGTAGACCAGGGTGAGGAGCCGGCGAGCGGCGGCGACCTTGGCGATGTTCTTGGCTTCCTTCCCGCGGCGCGCGATGATGGCGTCCTTGATGGCTTGTACACAATTTGCCGAGCGTCCGTTCAGCACGCCTTGACTGCCCCGACGCACAGCGCCGCAGGCAGAGCAATCAGGCCGGGAAGTCCTGGTTGGCGCCTCCGTTCGGGTACCAGCCGTCGATGTTCGCGCCCCCGCCGTAGCTGTTGCCGTAGACGTCCAGGTTGAGCCCCGCGGCTTCGTTCGTCCACGTCACGTAGGTGGGGTCCCCAGGTTCCCCATAGTGCGGCATCCAGACCATCAGCCCGTTCGTGGGGTTGCACGGCTCCTGGTACAGGGTGGCGCCGGCGAAGCCGTTGGTCTGAATGCACAGATTGCTGTTCTGGTTGCGCAAGAAGTCGCCGAGGTAGTTGCCGTTCGGGTCGTAGACCTGGCAGTTCTGCTCGGAACCGCCGTCTGAGTTCCACTGGATGATGCCTGTGCCGGGGCTCGTGGATGATTCGGGAACGGCGACGTGCATCCCGTCGTAGCGGACCTCGATCGGGCCGGCGCTAGAGGCCCAGGCGGCAAGAATCGGCAGAATCCGCACACTTCGTGATGATGCTTTCGGAATCGCGGTCAGGCGACTCGGGAAAGGCGTCGGCGGCGCCTGGGCGCCTGCCAGCTCAAGCAGGATAGCGGCCTCGGTTCGCAGGTTGCCGAGATCGCGGGCCAGGTGCAATGTCCGGCGATGCTCATCCCGACCATGGAGGCGATGTCACCGGCGGGATTGAGCACCGCTGCGGGGGAGAGAGAGCCGCAACCGGACCAGGCCGTCCTGGGAGGATGATCAGTCAGATGACGAGGCGGCGTCATCTCCTTGGATCAGCCCGTGGTGGTGGTGGTTGCGGCGGCGGTGATGACATCCATGAGGCGGCCGCGGCGCTGGTATTCCAGGCGCTGGGCGGTCGCGCCGTTGCCGCGGTGGAGCACCGCGTCGAGCAGGTCGGTGACCAGGCGGGTGTCCCCGGCGTCGGCTAGGGCGTCGCGGACGTGCTCGACCAGCAAGCCAGTCACGGCGGCCGCCTTGTCCGGCCGGAAGGTGACCGGGTCGATCAGCACGTCATCGAGGCCGGACCGGCTGGCCCGCCACGCGGCCAGCCGCAGTTGCTCGGTACGGACCGGCCGGGCCGGCCGGTCCGCCTGCCAGTTGCGGGCCTCGGTTTCCACCAGCCCCCGGACCAGCGCCGCGATCAGCACGGCATCGTCGGCGTGCTGGCAGACGTCGGCGATGCGCACCTCGATGGTCGGGTAGTGCTGGGACAGCCGGGCGTCGAAGTACACCATGCCGGAATCCAGCAGTGTCCTGGTGTCGATCATCTGCCGTACCGTGGCCTGGTACGCCTCTGCCGACCCGAACTGGCTGGTCGGGCCGGAACAGGGCCAGCGGCCCCACGCCTGGTAGCGGTAGCTCGCGTAGGCGCTGTCCGCGCCCTGCCAGAACGGGGAGTTGGCGCTCAGCGCCAGCAACGTCGCCAGCCACGGCTGGATCCGGTCGAGCACGGCGACGCCCTCTTCGGCCGACGAGATCCCGACGTGCACATGGCACCCGCAGGTGAGCTGTTCGTGCGCAGTCAACCCGAAGGCCACGGCCATCGCCTGGTAGCGGCTCGTCGGCACGACCTCCGGATGCACTACCACAGGTGAGGTGCCGAGCGCGGCAATGGTAACGCCCGCCCGGGCGGCCGCGGCCGCGGCCGTGGCCCGGCACCGGCGCAGTTCGCGGCCGAGCTCGTCGAGCGTGTGGCAGGGCCTGGTATCGATCTCCAGCTGCTGCTTCTGCAACTCGAATTCGAGCGGCTGTACCGCGGGCTCGCCCGCCGAGAGCTCATCAGCCCAGGGCTCATCGGCCCAGGGCTTATCAGCCCAGGGCTCATCAGCACAGAGCTCATCAGCACAGAGCTCATCAGCACAGAGCTCGCCCGCGCCCGCCTCCGCCGCGCCCCGGTCGGCCGCCCGGATGACGGCGCCGGCCAAGGCCCGTGGGCGGCCGGTACCTGGCTCGACGATCAGCAGTTCCTCTTCCACCCCGACGCTACGCACGGTTCGCCCTTCCGCCGGTCGGCGAATCACCACGTCGCTGGCTTCTCTTGACTTTGGCTTGGTGGCTTGATCCATGAATATTCCCAGGTCGCATGGGGTAGCACAGGTTCCGGCACCGGCAGGTTCAGCCGAGCCGGCGGAGCAGGTCGTGGTACTGGTCCCAGAACGTGCCGGGCAGCTGACCGCCGAAGGTGCGGAGGTGCTCGCGGATGAGCGTGGCCTCCCGCTTCCAGGTTTGGGTGTCGACGGAGAGCAGGAGGTTGAGGTCGTCCTCATCGATGTCCAGCCCATCGGTATCGAGGGCATCCCGCGCCGGGATCTTGCCGATCGGGCTGGCGGCGGCCCGGGCGTCGCCGGAGAGTCGTTCAATGATCCACTTCAGGACCCGGCTGTTCTCGGCGAAGCCCGGCCACAAGAACCTGCCGGACTCATCCTTGCGGAACCAGTTGACGAAGTAGATGCGCGGCAGCTTGGCGGCGTCCGCAGATCGGCCGATATCGAGCCAGTGGGCGAAGTAGTCACCCATGTTGTAGCCGCAAAACGGCAGCATGGCAAAGGGGTCACGGCGCAGTTCCCCGATATTCCCGTCGGCTGCCGCGGTCCGTTCTGATGCTATGGTCGCGCCGAGGAATACGCCGTGCGCCCAGTCGAAGGCCTCGGTCACCAGCGGAACGGCAGTCGCGCGTCGGCCGCCGAACAGGATGGCCGAAATCGGGACGCCCGCGGGATCGTCCCATTCGGGAGCGATGACCGGGCACTGGGAGGCAGGGGCGGTGAACCGGGAATTGGGGTGGGCGGCGGGTTCCGCCGAGCCGGGAGCCCAATCGCGTCCCTTCCAGTCGGTCAGGTGAGCGGGCGGTGGATCGGTGCGGCCCTCCCACCACACATCGCCGTCATCGGTGAGCGCGACATTCGTGAAGATGCTGTTGCCTCGCAGCGTCGCGATCGCGTTGGCGTTCGTGACCTCACTGGTGCCGGGCGCGACGCCAAAGAATCCCGCCTCGGGATTGATGGCGTACAGCCGGCCGTCGCCGCCGAATCGCAGCCACGCGATATCATCGCCTATGGTCTCGACCCGCCAGCCGGGGATGGCGGGCTGAAGCATGGCGAGATTGGTCTTCCCGCATGCGGACGGGAAGGCCGCCGCCAGGTATTTCGCATCGCCGCTCGGCGGCGTGACCTTGATGATGAGCATGTGCTCGGCCAGCCATCCCTCGTCGCG
>JBEKGC010000435.1:0-6752 GCA_050013055.1 Streptosporangiaceae bacterium | reverse complement strand
AGGCCTGGAACGCACTCGTCGACCGGTACGCCCCGCTGATATGGTCGATCTGCCGTCGGCATGGGCTGGACCGTGCCGATACCGAGGACGTCGGCCAAGCCGTCTGGCTGTGCCTGGTAAGACACCTGGACAACCTGCACGAGCCGGCCGCGCTGCCGGGCTGGCTGGCCACTACCGCCCGCCGGGAATGCTTGCGGGTCCTGCGGGCGGGGCGACCGCTGGCCGCCGGGCATGTGCTGGACGCCGAGACCTTCAGGGACAACCAGGCCGGGCTGGCAGAGCAGGAGGTCCTGGCGGCCGAACGTCAGGCGGCGCTGCGCGAGGCATTCGGCGACCTGCCACGATGCGGTCAGCGGCTGATAGCCATGCTGCTTGAGGACCCGCCCGTACCGTACGCCGAGATCAGCGCCAGGCTGGGCATCCCCATCGGGAGCATCGGGCCTACCCGCCGCCGTTGCCTGGACAAGATGCGTCGCCATCCGGCCATCGCCGGCCTCATGAGGGCTGAAGCCGCGATCGCGTAGGTAAGAAACATCGCCAATCATCTTTCCGGGCGCTGGCCTGTATCAGCACGATTTCTGCTGTCTCTATACCACCGAATGCGGACTGCGATTCGCCTGCGTTTGGCCCGGGGAGGGGCGGCATGAAGTCATTGAGGTCACGTCCACAGGCAGCTGGGATTGACGCGGCGCGGGCCGCTCAGGACGGGGCGGTGGCCGCCGCTGAGACGGGCGGCGACTGGGCCATCTGCTGCTCGGGGGGCGGCATCCGGTCCGCCGCCTACTGCCTGGGGGCACTGCAGAGTCTCGACCGCGGCGGTCTGCTCGAAGCCGCCAAGTGGATAGTGGGCGTATCCGGCGGAGGCTACATCGCCTCCTCCCGCGCTCTCGTGGCGCACGACCTGCCGCCCGGCACGGTGCCTCACGCCTACACCTCCGGTACCGCCGAAGAGCGGAACCTCCGCGACAACACCCGCTACATCGCGCCCAACGGCGCGACGGTTCTGGTCGGTGCCTTGTCGCTGCTGCTCGGCGCGATCGTCACGTTCATCATCGTGGCCGCGCCCGTCTACGCGTTCACGCATGCCTGGGGCTGGCTGCTGCGCTGGCAGGGCGTGCTGGTCCCGTCGGGGCCGCGCACGATGACGGCCGCGGCGACCGGAACCGCGTGGTGGCTACCCTCGGCGTTCGGTGCCGGGCTCACGCTGGTGCTGTTCGCGTTCTGGTGGCTGACGCTCGAGCCGCCGCTCAGCCGCCGCACCGCCCGTGCGCGGTGGTGGGCCTGGCTGAAGCCGGACGACCCGGACCGCAGCGCCAATCGCGCGACGGTAGTGAGCTGGGCTGCTCTCCTGACGGTCGGTCTGGCCCTGGCCATGCTCGCGGCCCCGCCGCTGATCTCGTGGCTGACACGCAGCACCGGATCGTTCGGTACGGTCGCGCGCGCCCTCGGCTTCGGCGTGAGGCCGGCCTGGTCGGCCGCGGCGGTGACCGGCCTGGTCGCTGCGGTGGCGGCGATGGCGAAGTTCTGCCAGGCCGGGCTCGCTAAGTGGAACGCACTGAGCGGTCAGGCGAACTCGGCGGCGGCCGGGCCGCCAGGCTTCCTCACCCAACTGGCCGGCTCGCTGCGCCAGCAACTGCTGCCGTGGCTGGCCAGCGCCGTGATCGTCCTTGGCGGTGCGGTGCTCGCGCTGCTGTGGAGCAGCGACGGCGCCCGGTCCGGATTCACCGCGGACCAGCTCCTGCAGGTGATCGCCGCGCTGGCCGTGATGATCTTTGGCCGTGCCGCTGTGAACATCAACCGCATGTCGCTGCACGATGTCTACCGGTGGCGGCTGGCCAACGCGTTCGCCGTCACGCGGCGGGCAGCGCAGGAGCGAAACCCGGTGCGCGCGCGCGGCCTGTTCGCCGAGGCGGCCGCGGTCCGCCTGTCCGAACTTCGAAACGATAGGGGCGCCGCCGAAGAACCCGGCCTGGTGATCTGCGGAACCGCCAACATCAACGCGGACCGCGAGGTGCCACCGGGCAGCGGCGGTTTCTGCGTCAGCTTCGACCCGGAGCACGTCACCTTGCGCCGCGAAACCTGCGCCGAAGGCGAGGTCGACGCCCAGGCCCTGACCTCCGACTACGAGGCGCTCGCGGGCCAGCGCCGGAGCACCCTGTTCGACATCTCGGCGATCAGCGGGGCGGCCATCTCGCCGCTGATGGGTTCCGCGACGCGGCAGGCTTACCGGATTCTGCTCACCGCGACGAACGTGCGCCTCGGCGTGTGGCTGCCGCATCCCGCGCTGGTCCGCGAAGCGCGGAAGCGGATCGAAGCGCATCCGCCGGGCATTGACGGGCAACCCGATCATCGGTGGACGCGGCAGCCATTGCTCTTGCTGCTGTGGTATCTGTTGCCGCACCCGCTCTGGGACCGTAAGCCGGACCTGAACGCCGACCGGGAGGCCAGGCTCTGGGCCCATGTCCTCGACCTCAGGCTCCGCGGAAAGCCCACCGGGGAACTCTGGTACCGGCTGATGCAGCCCACGGTCGGCCTGCTGTGGTCCGAGGCCGTCGGCCATCTGAGCTATCGCGACACGTGGATGTACGTGACCGACGGCGGCCACTACGACAACCTCGGCCTGGTAGAGGCGCTGCGCCGCGGCGCACGGCACATCGTGGTGCTGGACGCTTCCGGCGACAAGGCCGACACGTGGTTCACCCTCGGCGGATCCATCGCCCTGGCCAGGAGCGATGCTGGAGTGAGCATCGCCCTCGATCCCACCACGATGGTTGAGGGCGGCACGGGCCTGAAACCTGGCCAGGTGGTCCGGCCGTGGGCATACGGCACGTTCAGCAGGCCGGCCGGGCGGCCTGGGCTGCCCGAAGAGGGTGACATCTGGGTATGCAAGCTCGGCTGGTGGACGGAAGCACCCTGGGACGTCCTCGCCTACGCCCAAGAGCACTCGACCTACCCGTGTGATAGCACGCTGGAGCAGCTGTACGACGCCGCCGAGTTCGAGGCTTACCACCAGCTCGGCGAGGCCGCCGTCAGGGCGGCCGCGAAGGAATCCACGCCGCCTCTCACGTGCCCTGTCCGCGTCGGCCATGGCAGTACGCCGGCGCCGGGTCAGCTCGGATCGTCAACAGTTCCGCAGCCGGGCATCAGCAGCAGCGGGTTCTTTGCCTAACGCGACTTTTGCATAAGACACACGGTCTCTGCGAATGTTCGGGATCCGGACCGTCGTCCTTGGTGTCGATCTCCTCGCCATGTCCGGCGCCCCGCTTCGCCGCGCGCTCGGGCAGGCCATCGAGGGTGTCGCGTGACTCCTGGGTGTCCTGGGTGTCCTGGGTGTCCTGGGTGTCCTGGGTCAGAAGTGGAGCCGTGGCGGTCTTCGCCCGAGCATGCCTGGCCGCCCGGACCAGGGCCGGGAGCACGCGAGGGCCGCAGGCCAGGGAGCGTGGATAGTTAGCTTCTGATTTCGACGGTAACGATCCACAATCGCTGGCGGGGCAGGCGGGGCCGGGGCGGGAGGTTCTGGTGAGGCGGGCGGGGCACGCGTGAACGGGACTGCCGGCGGCGGGCCGCCGGATAGCGCCGCGACAGCCCTCCTGAGACCTCACGCATTGAGCGCGCAGAGACGGCGCGCCTGGATGCCGCGCCCGCGATCCGTGGCAGTTCTCAAGCGGCGGTGGCTGTCTGCAGCCAGGTCCCAGGTCCGCTACCGTGCTGCGCGGTAGCGTTCACGGCGGACCGTCGCCTTCCGGCCCTTGATGCTGACCTGCCGGAGCGCTGCGACTACGTCGTCTGCTGCGGTCTCAGGGACCTCGACGAGCGAGAAGCGATCGGCGATCTCGATCGCGCCGATCTCCCGGCCGGACAGGTACGACTTCCGGGCGATGACGCCGACGAGATCCTGCGGCCGGACTCCGGAAGAACGGCCAGTCCCCACGAACAGCCGCGTCGTGGCCTTGGCCGCCAGGCGTCCGTTCCGCTGGTCGCGGCCCGTGGCCTGGCGACGCCCGTCGCGGTCGCCCGGCGCAGGCAGATCGACCTCTGGCAGGTCCTCTTCGTCGCGAGACGTTCCGCTCGCCTCGGTGGCCAGCTTGACCGCGGCCAGTGCCACCTCATAAATGCCGAACTCGTCGCCGAGCGGCTCCACCACGGCCCGGAAGGCGTCAAGATCGTCTTCCAGCACGATCTTCCGGAGAACATCGCGCGTCCGCTCCAGGCGGCTGGCGCGCAGGCCGGCGATGGTCGGTACCTTCTCGATCGCGATCGGCCGCCTCGTCACCCGCTCGATAGCCTGAATCATCTTGTGCTCGCGCGGTTCGGCCAGCGTGATGGCGGTACCTTCGCGGCCCGCCCGGCCGACACGTCCGATGCGGTGCACGTAGGACTCAGGCGCGCTCGGCACGTCGTAGTTCACCACGTGCGTGAGCTGGTCGACGTCGAGACCGCGAGCGGCGACATCGGTGGCCACCAGGAGGTTGAGGCTGCCCCCGCGCAGCCGGCCCATGACCCGGTCGCGCTGCCGCTGGTCCATTCCGCCGTGTAGCGCCTCGGCCCGGTAGCCCTTGCCGTTCAGGGTCTCGGTGAGCTCGTCCACCTCGTCCCTGGTCCGGCAGAAGACGATCGCGGCCGCCGGCGTCTCCAAGTCGAGCACGCGCATGAGGGCGGCGGGCTTGTACCCGCGTGGCGTTATGTAGGCGGTCTGCCGCACCAGCAGACTCTCGGGCGACGCCGACGCCTTGCGGCCGAGTTCGACTCGCACCGGGTCGCTCAGGTGGCGGCGCACCATGCCGTCGATCCGCGGTGGCATGGTCGCCGAGAACAGCGCAGCCTGCCGGTTCTCCGGGGTGTGGCCCAGTATCGTCTCGATGTCTTCGGCGAAGCCCATGTCAAACATCTCGTCGGCCTCGTCGAGCACGACGATCTCGAGGCCGCTCAAGTCCAGCGTTCCCCTGGCGATGTGGTCGAGCGCACGCCCCGGCGTCGCCACCACGACGTCGACACCGCGTTCAAGCGCGCGCAACTGCCGGCCAATCGGCTGCCCGCCGTAGACCGGCAGCACACGCACGCTCATGTCGCGCCCGTAGCTGTGGATCGCCTCGGAGACCTGGATAGCGAGCTCGCGCGTGGGTACGAGGATCAGGGCGAGCACCCCCGCCTGCCCGCTCCTGCCAAGGATCCGCTGGAGCACGGGAAGCGCGAAGGCGGCCGTCTTGCCCGTCCCCGTCGCGGCCTGCCCGACCAGGTCACGGCCCGCGATCAAGGGCCGGACAGCAGCCCGCTGTATTGGTGTCGGCTCCTCGTAACCCAGGACAGACAGCCTCCGGCACAATCCGGGGGCCAGCCCAAGCTCGGCGAAGCGGCTCCCATCGCCGTCGTCTTCCCCGGCCAGTGAACAACCGCCTTGCTCGTCAAGCACCCTGTATCTCCCGCACTGGTTACGTCCTTGGCCACGCTGTGAACGGCCGCCCGGCCAGGTACCCATCCAGCGCGACGGTGACCTCCCGCGTGACCTGCCATGTCCTGGCCACGACGCTGGTACCGGGCTCGCCTCCGTTACGGACGGACTATCTCCGCCACGGACCGGCCGCGAGCTCTCATACGGGCTCCGCGCGCGCTGGTTTCCCCAGGATACGGAAGCCGTAGCTGCCGATCTCTGTTAGCGCACAACCGGCACGAACCCAGGACAACCCCGACCGCAGGATACAGCCGATCCGGCGCCCGATTCATTCCCAGCCCGGATCAGCAGGACCATGACCGCCCGGCGGCATCCACCCCACCAGGACAGCCCCGCGCACATCCCTTGGCCGCAGGCCCAGGGACGCCGCCGGTGCTATCCCAGCCGGAGCCCGGCATCAAAGCGGTCCTCGAGCACGTGGCTGGTGGCCTCGGCGGTGTTTATTCTTCGGCGAGCAGGTGGGCGGCGGGGAGGCGGCGCAGGGCCTGGGCGGGGAGCAGGGCGGCGGTGGTGGTGACGAGCAGGCCGCCGGCGACGGCGGCGGCGGCGATGAGGTACAGGGTGGCGGGGAGCTGGCCGGCGAACTGGGCGGCGGCGGCCAGGCCGAGCGTGGCTCCGGCGAGCGAGCCGGCCAGGCCGATGATGGCGCCTTCGGTGATGACCAGGCGGCTGAGGGCGGATTCTGGCCAGCCGAAGGTGCGGATGACGGCGAGTTCGGGGGCGCGTTCGCGGATGTTGAGGAAGACCACGTCGGCGACGGCGAGAACGCCGAGGGCGACGGTGGCGGTGACGGCGACGTAGTCGACGCCGCGGACCTGGACGGCGACGGCGTTGCCGAGCAGGGAGCCGACGACGACGCCGCGGAAGGCAATGGTGACCGCGACCAGGATGGTCAGCGCGGTGACGCCGACGGCCAGGCTGACCGCGCCGACCAGCGCCCGGCCGGGGGTGCGCAGCACGTTCACCGCGGCCAGGGCGGTGATGCCGCCGGGATGGCGGGCCCGGCGGACGCCGAGCACCGGCGGGCGGACCGAGGCGGCCGGCTCGGCCCGGGCGGCCAGCCAGGCCGGGATCAGCCCGGCGATCACCGCGACCGCGACTGCGACCGGCACGGCCAGCGCCGCCCGCCCGGGTGAGGCGTGCAGGCCTGCCGCTGATGACAGCGGCAGCGCCGCGGCCGTGCCGAGCAGCCCGGCGGCCAGGCCGATCGCGGCGAGCTCGCCCAGCACCGCGGTGAACAGCCGGGGCCGGGTCCAGCCCAGGCAGGCCAGCACCCCCAGCTCGCGCCGCCGGCCGCGGATCG
>JBEKGC010000434.1:0-8805 GCA_050013055.1 Streptosporangiaceae bacterium | reverse complement strand
AGGGGCACTGCCATCTCCTCGGGGTAGTCGCAGGCGGGACAGCTAGAGCGTAAGAGCGGGCAGTACGCGGCTGCATCGGAGCCATCTCCCTAAATTACGGACGCCGCATACCCATCTTTCGTAGCCGGCTTCGCGCGCCGCTCAGCCGAACCGGTCACCTAGGTCTGCCACCGCGCCCGTTGCTACCGGAGCGGACGCTCGCCGCCGCGTTTCGGTCGTGCCTGGCAACATGTCGTTCGCCGCCAGTACGTCAGCTTGACCGCTGCTCTGCCGGGCATCGAGGTCTTCTACACGGTGAAGGCCCTCACACGCTGCCCGGCTCGGCCTGGTCGGCGCCGCGGAAGGATAGGAAACACCGCCGGGAAACTGGGTAACGACTCCCGATCCAGGATGCGGGCCTGCCGCCATACGGTCGCCTTGAACTCATCCAAGAGCGAAAAGGAGACCGTCATGAATCCCTTCCGTCACATCCGCCGTATCACCGCCGTGCTGGCCACCCTAGCCGCCATTGTTCTGGTGGCCACGCCCGCGTTCGCCCTGGTGCCCGTTCCCCCCGGGGGCGGCGTGTACGTAGCGTCGGCCTCCGTCCCGGCCCAGATCCAGTACCGCACCATCGTCGCCGGCGGGATGCCCGGCTGGCAGATCGCCCTGATCGCCGTCGGCACCGCCCTGCTGGCGGCCACAGTGGCGGTCCTCGCCGACCGGGCACGAGCTGCCCGCCGGCAAGCGGTCCGCATAGCTGCCTGAGCCATGCACGCAGATCACGCGGTGCCGTCGGCCGCCGGTCCTGGCCGGGCGGCACCGCTGCGGGCCGGGCCCGCGGGGAGGTCAGTACGGCCAGCGGCCGACGTCGCCGCGCTGGCTAACTGGGCAACGGGTCCGGCGTGAGCACGGGCACGCGCCCAGTAGCGTGCCGTCCTCGCTGCGCGTGCCGAGCCGCCAGCCGGGTCGCCTGATCTTGCTCGCCTCGCCCACCACACGGACGCGACCCAGTTCGAAGCCGCAGCTGATGCCATGCGCCAGGCGCTTGACTGCTACATCGAGCTCGGGGAGCAGCTCCGTGAGGGGAACGCGCCGGGAAATGGGAGCAGGCGGCCCGGTCGTGGGCCATCATCGGCTGTCCTTATGAGCGACGACCCGGCGGCACCGCTCGCGCAGCGAACGAACTACGCCTTGCGCCAGAGCCTGCTAGCCGAACGCCGCCGCCGCCCCGGCGGGCCGACGGCGGTCTCGGCCTGCGGGGCGAACCCGGGCATGGTCTCCTGGTCCGTCAAGCAGGCCCTGCTCGACGTCGCGGACGCGGCCGGGCTCGGCTACGTCCGCCCCGCCACTCGTACGCAGCGGGCCGAGCTTATGCGCGCGTCCGGCGTCCGCGGGATCCACATCGCCGAACGTGACACCCAGCGCGGCCGCACGCCCAAGGCCATCGGCACGTTCGTCAGCACCTGGCCGGCCGACGGGTTCATCTCCGAAGGCCTGCAGCCGTCCGAGCCGGGCTGGGGCACCCACGAGAAATGGCTGCCACCGCAAGCCCGGGCACATGAGGACCCGGCCGCACCGTCGGTCTACCTGGCCCGGCCCGGCGCCGGCACCCGGGTGCGGACCTGGTGCCCGGCCGCAGGCCCGCGATACGGCCTGTGCGTCACCCGCCACGAGTCGATCTCGATCGCCGACTACTTCACGATGACCTCCGGCTCCGGTGAGGTCCGCTACCGGCCAACGTGCCACTACGCCTACCACCCGGCCGGCGACGCCATCTTGTCCTGGCACGAACTGCCCGGCCATCCCGGCCAGCCGCAGCGCACCCACGAGATCCTCGGCGAGGCCGGCATCCTCGACGGCATCGGCGAGGTCGGCGTCCCGCTCTACGGGCACGCCCGCAACGCCTGCTGGTCCGGCTCGCGGCTGTCAGCCGAGGAGACCCGCAAGCTCGCGCCTGACCAGAACGCCACCGGCCTGCAAGTCACCTCCGCGGTACTGGCCGGCATGGTCTGGGCGGCGGAGAACGCCGACGCCGGAATCGTCGAAGCCGACGAGATCGACTTCGCCCGTTGCCTGCAGGTGCAAAGACCCTGCCTGGGACCCGTCGAAGGCCACTTCACCACCTGGACGCCGCTGACAGGACGCTCGCCGTTGTTCCCGCAGGACATCGACCCCGACGATCCGTGGCAGTTCAGGAATGTCCTCGTCCACTAGCCGGGCAGGACGACGATGATCACCCGGCTGCCGCTCGCCGCGCTGATCACCGCGTCGCTGTTCTGGGGCACAGCGGTCAGCGTGACCAAGTACGCCCTGCGCGGCTCCGGCCCGATCACGCTGCTGGCCATCTCGCTGATCGCGGGAACCACGGTGCTGTGGACGGTCGTGATCCTGCGTGGCCACCGCCCACCGCCGCCGTGGCGGCGGGCGGTGCTGCTCGGCCTCTTCGAACCAGCGCTCGCCTACGCCGGCGACCTGCTCGGCCTGGCCCGCACCAGCGCCGCCAACGGCGCGCTGCTATCCGGCCTGGAATCGGTCTTCATCGTCCTGCTGGCGGCCGTCTTCCTGCACGAACGCATCACTGGCCGCATCACCATGGCGCTCGCCCTGGCACTGGCCGGCGTCGCGACCCTCGAAGGCACCGGATCGCTCGCGGGCGCCGGACTCGGCGACCTGCTCGTCCTGGCCGGAGTGCTCAGCGCCGCCGCCTACACAATCGTCGCCAGAGGAATGAGAGACGAGTCCGACCCGCTCACGGTGACCGCCTGCCAGTTCACCACCGCGACGATCCTCATCCTTCCCGCAGTCACCTTCGTGTGGGCAACACACGCCGAAACCGCACCCACCCACGTGGCCGCGAGATTCTGGCTCGCCGCAATCATCGTGGGAATCATCGGCTACGCCGCCAGCTTCGGGCTCTACAACTACGCCATCACCCGAGTGCGAGCGGCCCCGGCAAGCATCATCGTGAACCTGATCCCCGTCTTCGGCCTGGCCAGTGCCGTCCTCTGGCTAGGCGACTCACTCACCCCCGCCCGGGTCCTCGGCGCGACCCTGATAGGACTGTCCGTCCCCGCCCGGGTCCTCGGCGCGACCCTGATAGGACTGTCCGTCACCATCTTCACCGCCACCGAACTCGCCGAAACACGCAACGCCGCCAAGGCGAACACGACACCGTCGAAAGCCTGACCGGTCTTTGCCGGCCACCTTGCAGGCTGCCGCAACCGCGCGCTCGGGGCCAGGGGCCGGGTTTATCCGGCTAGGCGGGTGCGGATGGCGGTCCGGGCGCGGCTGATCACGTGGAGATCGTCGTGGAGGACGCTGACGAGGTCGGTTCCGGCCAGGATGACTCCTAGTTCGAAGGCGAGCTGCACGGCGTCCGTGCCATCTGGCAGTTGGCCCTTGCCGGCAGCGGCACGGGCTTCGGCGGCGAGCAGGTCACGCCATTGCTGCTGGATGCGGGCTACTTCGTCGTGAACGCGGCCGGCTTGTGCGCCAACCTCGGCGGCTGCGGCGATGAAGAAGCACCCTCCGGGGAAGACCCGCCTCTCGACATAGGACAGATAGCCCTCGCACAGGGCGAGCAGGCGCTCCAGTCCCGGCTCGGCCGAGCCGAGGGCTGGCCCGACGACTTCGTTGATGAAGCTGTCCCGGGCCGCGTTGATGGTGGCCAGCTGGAGCTCTTGTTTGGAGCCAAACAGGGCATGCACGCTGCTTTTGGGCAGGCCGGCCGCCTCGGCGAGCCGGCCGATGGACAGGCCTTCCAGGCCCTCGATCGTCGCCAGCTTCGCTGCCTGCTCGACTATCCGGGCCCGGGACCGCTGCCCCGGCGCCCGGGTCCGCCTGGCCGGTGGCTGGTCCTGGTCTGTCATTGGCTCGTTTCTCTCCTCCCGCTCTTGATTCTAGACGAACGATCGTCTATATAATCCTTGTACGATCGTTCGTCTAAGGAGGCCCACGATGCCATCCGCCGAAGCCATGACCCCGCCGGTGGACTGCCAGGGCGGCCGCGATGGGCCCGCACCGCGGACGCCGGTGGTGAGATCGGCGCCTTCGGCACTGCCGAAGGCCGCGGCGCGGATTGACACCGACTATCTGATCGCCGGGCCGGCGCGGCCGGGCCGGCGTTCGCTGATGAGCTGATCGCGGCCTCGGATGCCGAAGTAGTGCTGGTGGACCGGCGGCATGGCCCGGGTGGTCACTGGAACGACGCGTATCCGTTCGTGCGCCTGCACCAGCCGTCGGCGTACTACGGCGTCAACTCGCGGGTGCTGGGCAGCGACTCGATCGACAGCGCCGGCCCGAACGCCGGTTTCTACCAGCGGGCGACGGCGGCGCAGATCTGCGATTACTACGAGCGGGTGCTGGAGGATCTGCTGGCGTCGGGCCAGGTCCGTTTCTTCGGCATGTCCGGCTGCGCGCGCGAGGGGCCGGACGGGTGCCGGTTGGTGTCCCGGCTGACCGGTGAGGCGACCGCGGTGCGGGTGCGGCGCCGCGTCGTTGACGCCCGGTACCTGGAGACCTCGATCCCGGCGGCCCACACCCCGTCCTTCGGTGCCGAGCCGGGAGTGCGGCTGATCCCGGTCAACGATCTGGTCAGGCTGGCCGGCCCGGCGAGCGGGTATACGGTCATCGGCGACGGCAAGACCGCGATGGACGCGTGCGTATGGCTGCTCGACGCCGGCGTGCCACCGGAGGTGATCCGCTGGATCAGGCCGCGGGACGCCTGGCTGCTGGATCGGGCGTTCCAGCAGCCCCTCGATCTCCTCCCCTGGCTCATCGAAGGGATCTCGCTCTGCCTTGAGGCGGCGGCACAAGCCGAGGACGTCAACGACTTGTTCGGCCGGCTCGAGGCCTGCGGGCAGCTCGTCCGGCTCGACCCGGCGGTCGAGCCCACGACGTACCGGTGCGCGACCGTCAGCCAGGGCGAGCTCGCCAGCCTGCGGCGCATCAAGAACGTCGTTCGCCTCGGCCGGGTGGTGCACATCGCGCCTGACCGGATCGTGCTGGAGGAAGGTTCGATCCCGACCGACGGCGGCCAGGTTCACGTGGACTGCTCGGCGGCCGGCCTGCGTCTCGCGCCCGCACGCCCGGTATTCGCCGACGCCCAGATCACCTTGCAGCAGATCCGGGCCTGCCAGCCGGCCTTCAGCGCCGCGCTCGCCGGATATGTCGAAGCCTCACGCCACGACGATACGGAGAAGAACCTGCTCTGCCCTCCGAACCCCTACCCGGACACCGCCACCGACTGGATCCCGGCGACCTGCATCGCCCAGCGCGCCCTAGCCACCTGGCTGGGCGACGCTGACCTGTCAGCCTGGATGGAACGAGCCCGGCTCAACGCCGCACGCGGGACCGGCGATCACCACGCTGACCCGCGGATGAAATCGGCGCTCGCCCGCATGTTCGTAAACGCCGGGCCAGCCGTCACCAAGCTCGAGGCATTCCAGGCCGGGCAGCCGGGCCGCGCATACCAGCGGCCGCCCCGATCCTGACCAGACCGGCAAGCCCGCCCGGCAACGACCGGCCACCGGCTGTCACCCAGCGCATAGTCGGCAGGGAGGATGCACGGTCCTGAGCGTTTCCTATGCCGCCTGACTAGGGGAAACCGTCCACATGCCACCCGGCAGGTGACAGGCGGGTGGCTGCTGGGCAATCGCGGGCGCTAGTGACCCCGAGCTGCGACCACGACGAACCCTCCGGAGGCCGGCTCAGGACTAGCGATTCGCGTGCCCCGGCGATTTCCCGGTAAGGCGCGGTAGGAGTCTCGTCGGTGCCGGATGGAGTGGATCTGTACGGTGTGCTTGTCCTCGTTGATGCGGTAGATGATCCGGTAGGTCCCGCGCCGCGCGGAGTGGTAGCCGTCGGAGGGTTCATCAAGTGGCTTGCCGACGCGGTGCGGGTTTGTCGTGAGAGGCCTGTCGATCGTCTCCATGGCCGCGGCAGCGACGTCGAGCGGCAGGTTCTCGTGCAGGTTGCGCCGGGCTTGCCGGGAGAGGATGACGGTGCAGGGTCGTTCGGCCTCTAGCCCGGGGGCCTGCGGATCGCCGGTCATGATGTCCCGCGGCGCTGCTCCAGCTCGGCGCGGACCTGCGCGGCGTCGAATGTATCGCCGGAGGCGAAGTCTTCGCGGGACTGCCGCAGGTCGGCGAGTGCCTCGTCGTGGCTGAGGATGTCGAGGGTCTCTTGCATGGATTCGTACTCGGCGACGGAGATCAGCATGACGTCGGCGCGGCCGTTGCGGGTGATGGTGAAGTGATTGTGTTCTCGGGCGACCCGGTCGGCGAGTTCGGCGATCCGGGCCTTCGCTTCCGTGATGGGTATGGTCTCCGCCTTGTGTGCCTTGTTGGTCGGGTGCGGCGTTACGCTGCATGAAGCCCAGGTAACCCGCAAGGACGCCAGTCAGCACCCGACGTCGGCCGCCGAATGAATGTCACAATCCCGTTACGGGCTTGCCGACACCGTTGCGCGTCCTATGCTGGCTGACCAGGGAACCGGCAACCGTGCTGCCCGGCAGCCCTGAGCTGACAGCACCGCCTGTTCTGTTCTTACCGTCAGCAAGGAACCTGGCCGGTGAGCCTGAACCGGTGGACGAGCACACGGACGCCGTCGCGGTCGGCGACCTGCTGCCCGTCGTCGCGGTAATTCGGTAACGGGGCTTCACGACGCCGCAGACATTCTCCGGCTGGCGGGCCCGGCACCGTGCCGGGAGGCTCTATTACGGGATACCGCTCCTGAGGCCATGGCATTCGGAGCGATTCCTTTTCCGCTCTCGTCGGGTCTTCCTGGATGTAGGCACATCTCGGATGAGAGGATCGCACGTGAGTGAATGCCCGCTGAACCAGGCTCTCCAGAGCACCCTGGTCATCTTGACAAAGGTCCGGCCTGGCGACCTGGCTGCGCCAACGCCCTGTGCGTCGTGGGATGTCCGTGCGCTGGTCAGCCATTTCGTCGGCACGGCACGCTGGTGGGCCGCCGTTATCGCCGGGGAGGAGCCGGCCGCTGACGCTGACTACGCGGCCGGGGACTTCGTTGCCGCATATGAGGAGAGCATCCGGATAGCCGTTGCGGCGTTCGCCGCCGAGGGGGCGCTGGACAAGACGGTCCGGCTGCCATTCGGTGAGTTCCCGGGAGCTGTCTTGCGGGACCTGGCGGCGATGGAGCAGTTCACCCATGGCTGGGATTTGGCGCGGGCCATCGGGTATCCCTCCGAGCTGGATCCCGGACTGGCAGTCTGGCTGCTCGCCCAGGCCAGGCTCGCGATTACCGATCCGTACCGCGGCCCGGACGGTGAGGCTTTTTTCGGGCCTGCTGTTGAGGCTCCGGCTGGCGAGGGACCGGCTGATCAGCTTGCTGCCTTTCTGGGGAGGCGCGTGTGATCTGTGCCTGACAGCGCGGCATTCGTCCAGGACACCGAGTCGTTCCGGCGTGAGCTGCTCGCGCACTGCTATCGCATGCTCGGCTCGGTCCTCGACGCCGAAGACCTGGTTCAGGAGACTTACCTGCGTGCCTGGCGCGCTTATGACGGGTTCGAGGGCCGGTCATCGGTGCGCACCTGGCTGTACCAGATTGCCACCAATGCCTGCCTGACCGCGCTGGCCAGGCAGAGACGGCGAATGCTGCCATCCAGCCTGTACGATCCCGAACCAGACCCTGGGGCGGCCCCGGAGGAGGCCGGGCCGGAGGCCGCCTGGCTGGAACCGGTCCCGGACGCGCTGGTGACCCCGGACTCCGCTGATCCGGCGGCCATCGTCGCGGCAAAGGAAGCGCTGCGACTGGCGCTCATCGCCAGCCTGCAGTACCTGCCGCCCAGGCAGCGCGCGGTGCTGGTCCTGCGGGACGTGCTGGAGTTTCCCGCCGCCGAGGTCGCGGTCATGCTCGGCACCACGACGGCGTCGGTCAAGAGCGCGCTGCAGCGCGCCCGGGCCCGGCTGGAGGAACTGGCCCCAGCCGCCGACCAGATCACCGAGCCAGCCGAGCCGCGGGCTCGGGTCCTCCTCGACCAGTACATCGCGGCGTTCGAGAACGCCGATGCCGCTGCCCTGGAACGGCTGCTGGTGCACGACGCCACCTTGGAGGCGACGCCGCTGCGTACCTGGTTCGCCGGCCGCAAGACCTGCGTACCCTTCCTGCGTAACTACATCCTGGGATCACCCGGGGACTGGCGCATGCTGGCCGCCAGCGCCAACGGACAGCCCGCCGCGGCGGCCTACACGCGGGACCAGCACGGGGACTACCAGCCGTACGGAATTGTCGTACTCACCGTCACCAGCGCAGGCATCCGCCGGATTTCCTCCTTCGGCGACCCCGGACTGGTAGCAGGCCACCTGCGGTTCTCCTCGGCGAAGAGATGTCGATTCCCGAGGTTCGGCTCAGCGACTCCATGAGGCTTCTCGACTCACGTGGGCCTTCTCGGCGAGCAGTCAGGCGCCTGCGGCGACGGCCGACGCATGAGGAACCCGTGATCCTGTTAGCCACCGTGGTCGGCTGGGGAGGCAACGTCCGATGTCCTTTGTCCGTTCTCACCTGATCCCCATGCCGGTGCAACGACCAACCCCAAGCACAACGAATGTCCCAGTCCAGTAACGGGCTTGCCGGCGCCGTTGCGCATCCTGTGCCGCCTGAACAGCGGAAACTGGCAACCGTGCCGCCCTGAAGCCGCTGAGCTGGCAGCAACGCCGTTCTGCTCTTGCCGTCAGCAAGAAACCTGGCCGACCTGGGAAGCGATGTACGTGCCAGGGCGTCGGCAAGCCAGCCATGCCCGGAGTCGTGAAGACTGCCATTCGCGTCGTAGCCTCGGGACCCTGATGCGCTGCCTGGTGGTTG
>JBEKGC010000433.1:0-5765 GCA_050013055.1 Streptosporangiaceae bacterium | reverse complement strand
AACGGCTCGGACACCAACTTCTCGCAGCCGTTCGTGCTGACCTACCCGTCGGCCGGTTACCCGACCGACAAGCCGCGGCCGCAGCTGTACGTCACCAACCTGACTGGCTTCCAGGGCGCCGGTGGCCTGCCGCAGGGCACCATCGACTCCAGCCAGCTCTTCGGTGCCGACTTCGGTGTCCTCGCCCCCTGAGGAATCTTTACCGCATCACCTGAGTAACTACAGTGGCGTCGGCCCCCACCGGGGGTCGGCGCCACTGTCATGTGCTGCCTCCTTGATCGCGGCCGCGGGCGTGCCCGGGCCCGGCCCGGGGCTTCCCGGTTTGCGGGGAAAGTGGCGCTGATCCCGATAACGGGGCCAGTGTCACTTTTCTGCACCCGCGCTACAAATGTGTCACGGTCTGTACAATATCAATTACAGAACGTGTCAACCAGCCGCGCCTCTACGGCGTCCTCCTTAGTGAACGCGGACCGGAACGTCAGTTCCGGTCCGCTCGCATCGCCCAGGCAGCCCGGGTGGCCTCGCGGCCGGCCGGGCCGCGGCGGTGGTAGCTCGACAGCCGTGCGCAGGGCACGGTTGCCGTTTCGAGGAGGAACTACGCATGTCAATGAAGAGCAAGGTCTTCGCCGCCGCGGCGGCGCTGACCCTGGTTGGCGGAGTCGGCGCGGTCAGCACGATGGCCGCGAGCGCGGCCACCCCGTCGTGTGGTCACGACTGCATCGACCTGTTCAACCGGGCTTTCAGTAGCCACAGCAACCCCAGCTTCGTCCAAGACGTCTTCAAGCAGGTCGAGAAGGTCGGCCAGCCGATCATCCTGTTCCGGCAGAGCAACGGCGACCCGGCCGAGGACTTCACCGTTTCCTACCAGGGCCTGGTGTCGGACTTCTTCGCGGCCGGCCTCGTCTCAGCGGCCGTGAACCTGCACTACGGTGGCAACGTGGGCACCACCAGCCCGGACCCCGCGTTCCCTGACGACTTTGCCTTCGAGGTCGAGTACGCGCCTTACGGCGTGAACAGTGGCCTGTGCGTCGGCACCGGGCCCGTCGCGGGCACCGGCACCGCCGTCACGCTGCAGCCGTGTGGCGACACGGCCAAGACCGTGTGGATCCAGGACTCCGCCGACACGACCGGTTTCTCGGGCAGCTACGCCCCGTACATCAACGGGTCGGACACGAACTTCTCGCACCCGTACGTGCTTGACTACCCGCACAACGGCTACCCGACCGACACGCCGCGGCCGGAGCTCATCACCAATCAGCTCCAGCTGAACGCGCACCACGACATCGTGCAGGTCACCCAGGAGTGGTCGGCCGACTTCGGCATCCTCAGGTAGGTAGGCGGTTACCCCGCCTCATCCGAAGAACACAAGTGACGCCGGCTCTCCCCAGGGGAGGGCCGGCGTCACTGTTGTGCATGGGACCGATGCGGGCAAAGGGCGTGTGTGATATTTAACGGACAATAAGGCACCAAGTGTGACAACCGAGTTAACCTCAGGCGCGTCCTAACTATGAGCGATCGGGTACAGCCGCCTCTGTCCCGGTCAGGCCGGCTCGGCGAAGCTGTACACGGGGTACGGCTGCAGGTCCAACGGGAGGAACCACGCGCATGTCCATCAAGAGCAAGGTCCTGGCGGCCGCGGCGACGCTGACACTCGTCGGCGGGCTGGGCGTCACGGGGGAACTCGCGGCCAACGCGGCCACGCCTTCGTGCGGATACAACTGCATCAACATCTTCAGCAACGAGTTCGGCACGCACCACAGCCCTAACTTCGTGCTCGACGTACAGGGGCAGAGCGCCAAAGTGGGCCAGCCGATCATCCTGTACCGGACGAGCAACAGCGACCCGGCGGAGGACTTCACCGTCTCCTACCAGGGCACCGTCGCCGACTTCTACGCGGCAGGCCTGGTCTCCTCCTCGCTGGACCTGCACTACTCCCACCTGAACGCGTTCGAGTTCCAGTACTCGCCGGACGGCGTCGACACCGGCCTGTGCGTGGGCGTCGGCAGCACCGCGGCCACCAACACGCCGGTGACGCTCCAGCCGTGCGGCTCGTCCGCCAAGACCGTCTGGGTGGTGGACTCCTACAACAGCATCGCCGGGCACTACGTCCCGCTGATCAACGGCTCGGACACCAACTTCTCCCACCCGTACGTGCTGCACTACCCGGGTAACGGCTACCCGACGGACTCGCCGCGGCCGCAGCTCACCACCTACGAGCTGCAGCAGTACTCCAACGGCACCGTGTACAACAACGAGCAGTGGGGCGCCGACTACGGCATCCTGAAGTAACCCCTGGTCGACCGGCTGGCGCCGGCCCCGCCGAAGGCAGGGTCGGCGCCACCGCCATGCCTGGCCGCTTTCTTGTACGATGGCAGTTACTATCCGTTGCGATGGGGGTTCATAGGGGTTCAGGGTGAGTCAGGACAGTCACCGTCGCGCGGCCGCGACCTGCCCGCGTTGCCGCCAGCCCGTACACCCGCCGACCGCGTGGTCAAGCGCCTGGCGTTGTGACCGGCACGGCGAGGTCGATCCCCTGTTCCCGGCCTTCAGGCCGTCTCGTGACGGCCTGAACGGGCTGCTGCGCAGCACCGGCGTCCCGGTCTGGCTGCCGTGGCCGCTGCCGGCCGGCTGGCTGGTCGCGGGGTTCGCCGGCGCGGGCGACGACCGGACCGGCGTCCGGGCCTGCGCGGTCGCGCTTTCCGGGCCGAACCCGCTCGGTGGCCCGGCCGACATGCTGGTCGTCGCCGAGGAGCCCGGCGTCGGGTTCGGCGCGGCGCTAGCCGGCCTGGACGGCGTCGACCCGGGCGCGGGATTCGCGACCGTGCCGCCGATAGCCACGGTCTCGTTCGGAAATCATGATTTTCCGCTCTGGGGGGTGGATTCACCGGACCGCGCGGTGTTCGCCGGCGAGATCAAGGGGCACTGGCTGTGGCTGGTGCTCTGGCCCGATACCGCCGGGGTCCTGCTCATCGAGCCGCTTGGGCTGCGCGACCTGCGTGATCCCGGCCAGGAGCTTGACCTGCCTTTCGGGGCCGCCTCGCGCCGGCTGCCCGCCAGCTGACCGGCGTGCGAGCCGACCTGCACGTGCACAGCAATGCCTCCGACGGGACGGACTCCCCGGCCGAGGTCATCAGGCGCGCCGCGCGAGCCGGTATTGACGCGGTGGCGCTGACCGACCACGACACGGTGGCTGGCCACCCGCAGGCCCGGCGGGCGCTGACCGGCGACCTGACCCTTGTGCCCGGGCTCGAGCTGTCCTGCCAGCTCCAGGGACGCAGCGTGCACCTGCTGGCGTACCTGTTCGACCCCGGCGACGAGGAGCTGGCCGCCGAGCTCACCAGGATCCGCGACGACCGGGTGCTGCGCGCCCGCGCCATGGTGGACCGCCTGGCCGGGCTCGGCGTGGACATCAGCTGGGACCAGCTGGCCGCCCTGGCCGGCCCGGCCGTGATCGGGCGGCCGCACATCGCCCGGGCGATGGTCGCCAGCGGCGCCATCGCCGCCCCCCGCGACGCCTTCACCGCCGACTGGATCGCCGACGGGGGCCGGGCCTACGTGAGCCGGTACGCCCTGGACCCGGTCCGCGCGATCCGGCTGGTCCGGGGCGCGGGCGGGGCCACCGTGCTGGCCCACCCGCGGGCAGGCCGGGAGTGGGAACTGTCGGATGAGCAGATTGCCGGGCTGGCCGCCGTAGGCCTGGCCGGGGTGGAGGTCTTCCATCCCGATCACAACGCGGCCGAACGGACCCGCCTGCGTGCCCTGGCCACCGATCTCGGCCTGCTGGCCAGCGGCGGCAGCGACGATCACGGCGACCTGACCGGGAACCGGATCGGCAGCGAAACCGCGGCCGAGGGTGTCTGCGCGGCGCTGGAGTCTATGACCAGCGGCGCGAGAGTCATGCGGGCCGGCTAGACCAGCGGTATCGTGCCTGGATGGCCCTTACCTCATCCCCGCACGATGTCCACCGCGTCTTCCGCGAGGAACTGGACCCGCGGCAGCGGGCGGCCCTGCTCAGCTGGCTCGGGTTTACGGCCACCTTCGGCGCGGTCCGCTTCATCACCTACAGCATTAAGAACGGCAAGGGCCCGTTCGGCAACCTCAGTGTCGGCGGTGAGCACCTGCACCACTACATGTGGGGCATCGGTCTGGTCAGTGGCGTCGGCGGCGTCGCCGTCCACGGCGAGGACGCCCAGCGCAGGCACCCGGTGGTGGCCTTGAGCTACGGCGCCGGGCTCGCGCTCATCGTCGATGAGTTCGCGCTGCTGCTCGACCTCCAGGACGTGTACTGGGCCAAGCAGGGCCGGATCTCCATCGACCTGGGCGTGGGGGGCAGCTCGCTGGCCGGGACCTATTTCGCCGCCCTGCCCCTGCTCCGGGCGCTACGCCGCCGCGCCAGGCGATCCTGACGCCCGACCCGGCCCCGGCGGTGGGGTGCCGGTGGTAAAACGACTGTGGTAGGAAGGGCGGCGAGTCAGGCCCACGAGGAAGGAGCCGCTTCGATGAGCGCACGGATTGACCAGGTACCGTCCGCGGCCGGAGGCGGTCGGCAGACCAACGCCTGGATCATCGGTGACGACGACGAGGTCATCGTCATCGATCCCGGCCGCGACGCGGCGCCGGTGCTCGCCGCGGTGGGTGACCGTGAGGTGCTCGCGGTCATCTGCACGCACGGCCACCCCGACCATGTCGCCGCGGCGATCGACGTCGCCGAGCGGGACGAAGCGGCGGTGGCGCTGCACCGGCGGGACCGGATGCTGTGGCGGGAGACCCACCCGCAGGACGATCCGGACATCGACATGGAGGACGGCGGCGTCTTCGAGATCGCCGACGTCACCCTCGAGGTGATCCACGCGCCGGGACACTCGCCCGGCTCGGTGTGCCTGTACTGCGAGGACCTCGGCGTGGTGTTCACCGGCCACGTGCTGCGGGACAGCGGCCCGGTCCCCGATGAGGGTGAGTTCCCCGACTTCCCCGGCCAGCTGACCGCCATCGGCGAGAATCTGCTGACCCTGCCGTCGGACACCCGGGTGCTGCCGGGCGAGGGCGGCGAGATGACCGTCGCGGTGGCCGCGAAAAAGTTCGATTCCTGGTTCGCCGCGGGCCAGGATCCCTCGTCGCTGTCCGGCCTGACCGGCTAGGGCCGCCGGATGGAGCAGCTGGGGTTCGAGGGCATGCCGCGCCGGCTGTATGCGTGCACGCCGACGCGGCTGGCCAGCTGGCTCGACTGCCCCCGCAGGTACCGGCTGAGCTACCTGACCCGGCCCGCCCCGCCCAAGGGCCCGCCGTGGGCGCACAACAGCCTCGGGGCCAGCATCCACAACGCGCTGGCCGGATGGTGGCGGCTGCCGCAGCCGCAGCGGACCGTGGCCGCCGCGGGCACGCTGCTCGACCGCGGCTGGATCGACGAGGGGTTCGCCGACGAGACCCAGTCGGTGCGCCAGCGTGAGCGCGCGATCGCCATGGTCCAGGGCTACGTCGCCGGGCTCGACCCCGCCGACGAGCCGGTGGGGGTGGAGCGCACGGTGGCGACCCGCACCGACACGATCGCGGTCTCCGGGCGGATCGACCGGCTGGACGTCCGGCCGGCCGGCGAGGCAGGAACCGAGCTCGTGGTCGTCGACTACAAGACCGGCAGGCACCTGCTCACCGTGGACGACGCGCGCAGCTCGCTGGCGCTGGCGCTGTACGCGCTGGCCGCCGGGCGGGTGCTCAGGCGGCCCTGCCACCGGGTGGAGCTGCACCATCTGCCCACCGGTGAGATCCTG
>JBEKGC010000432.1:0-5766 GCA_050013055.1 Streptosporangiaceae bacterium | reverse complement strand
TTCTGGCCGGGGTCATGGGTGCTGCGCCGTAGAGGATGGTTTCCAGTGCGGACAGGTCGTGCCGGTGCGGCGAGCCGTGATCGAGCAGGGTGTACAGCATGGTCGGCACGACGAAGGCGTAGCTGATCCGTTCGCGTGCCGCCGCGTCCAGCCACGCGTCCGGATCGAATGCCTGTTGGAGCACCACGGTGCCGCCGCGGCACAGGGTGGGCAGTACCGGCAGCGACCCGGCATGCGTGATGGGCGAGGACAGCAGGAAACGAGGACTCTCGGGGAGGCCCCAGGAGGCGGTCAGGGTGTGGGTCTGCTGGACGAGCGCCCGGTGGGAGACCATCACGCCTTTGGGTCTGCCGGTGGTGCCGCCCGTGTACTGCAGCCAGGCCGTGTCCTCTTCGCTCGCCGGTCCCCGTACGAGCCTGCGGGCCGGGATCTGTTCGCAGAGTGCCAGCAGGTCTTCACCTGCCTCGGCCGGGCCGAGGGTCAGGAGATGCTCGATGCCAGCGCACCGGGCGGCGAGGTGGGCGCCGGTCTCCGCGAACTTGGGGTGCACGATGAGGACGGTGATGCCCGCGTCGTCGCAGACGTAGGCGTGGTCGCTGAGCGACCCAAGGGGATGCAGCCCGGTATAGGTGCCGCCGAGCAGGTAGGCCGCGGCCTGCGCCAGCCATACCTCGGGCGTGTTCGGGCTCAGCGCGGCCACGGCCCGGCCGGGGCCGATCTCGCGGGCGGCGAGTAGCGTCACGATGCGGCTGATCGCCGCCGCGGCGTCGGCGTAGGTTATGCGCCGGTCTCCCAGCACGAACGCCTCGCGGTCCGGGAAGCGCTCTAGTGCCTCGATGATGAGGTCAGCTGAGGTCAGTCCGGCGGAGCTGTGGTGAACCACGGTGTCCTCCTCGCTAGTGGTGGCATGGCCGTGGTGGCTCAGCCGGCGGTTGTCGTGGATAGGTGCGGCGGGCGGGGCGGAACCACGCTGCCCGGCGGTGGCGCGCTCTGGAACATCACCCGGTCGGTGAGGCCTTCGTAGCGGCAGGCGGCGAGGCCGATGGCGTCGTCCCAGGTTCGGGCGGCGACGCAGAACGTGTCCAGGATCTCGTCGGGCACCTGTGCGGCCATGGCGTCGTGCTCGCCGCGGCGGACGAGTCCGCGCAGCCGGTCGCCGAGGGATCCCCAGCCGTGCAGCTCCAGCACCGGCCGGTAGGCGGGTGTTGAGGCGTAGAAGGCGAACTGCCGGCGAACTGCCTCGCGGCTGGCGTCGCCGGCGTCCTCGTCGACGATGCACAGCACGGTGGCTGACAGCGTGAATTCTTCGCGGGACCGCCCGGATTCGGCCAGACCGCGGGCGATGGCGGGCTCAGCGACCGTGCGCAGGTATTCCTGGGTGTGGATGGGGTGGATCAGTGCGCCGTCGGCGACGGCTGCGGCGGCGTGGAACATGACAGGGCCCAGGGCGGCGAGGTAGATGGGTGGCGGGCCGGCCGCGAGCGGTCCCGGGTTCATCGCATCGGGCAGGTAGTCCAGCGTGTAGTAGTCGCCGTGGAAGCCGAGGGGGTGCTCTTCCTGGAACGCGCCCCAGATATGGCGGACGGCCCGGGCGTACTCTCGCAGCCGGGCGGCCGCGGGCGCGAACGGCGCGGAGAACCGTCGCTCTATGTGGCGGCGTACTTGCGACCCGAGGCCGAGGATGTGGCGTCCGTTCGTGGCTCGTTGCAGTTCCCAGGCCGAAACGGCGGTGAGCATCGGGCTCCGCGGGAATGCCAGGGCCACGGATGTGCCGAGCGTCACCCGGCTGGTGTGCTGGCTGGCGACGGCCAGGTTCTGGAACGGGTCCCCGGTGGATTCGGCGACGAACAGCCCGTCGAAGCCGCCCTGCTCGGCCTGGCGGCCGCGGCCGGGCATCTCGTTCAGCGCGGGACGGTAGAGATACAGATCGACTTTCATGGCGGCACCTGTGAGATTCAGACGGCGAAGGAGTAGCCGCCGTTGACGGGATAGGTCTGCCCGGTGATCCACGCCGCCGCGTCCGAGGCAAGAAACAGGATCAGGTTCGCGGCGTCGCTGGGCTCTCCGAGCCGGCGGATGACGTAGCTGCGCAGCATGGACTTCACCAGGTCGGGATCGTCGGTGACGCTGGCGACACCCGGTGTCCGCATGGACGCGAGGGCCACGCAGTTGACGGTGATGTTGTACCGGCCGACGGCTTTGGCCAGGGCCCGGGAGAAACCCGCCGCGCCGGCCTTGGCGCCGCTGTAAACGGGCAGGTCCGGCTCGCCTACCCGGCCGGCGTCGGAGATCACGGTGACCACGCGGCCCGAACAGCGCTCGACCATGGCGGGCAGGGCGGCGCGCGCGCAGTTGAGCACCCCGTAGAAGTTCGCGCCCATCCACGGGCCCCATTCTTTGGGGTCGGCCTCCCAGAACGGGGGTGCCGGGCTCATCGGGTCCTGGACCGGCCCGGCGTTGCCGGCGTTGTTCACCAGGACGTCGATCCCGCCCGCCTCCTGCTCGACGCGGGCGAGCATGTCCATGACGTCGTCGAAGTCGGTGACATCACATCGGCTGGCCACCGCAGACCCGCCTGCCGCGCGGATCTGCGATGCCACCGCGTCAGCGCGGTCCAGGTGGAAGTCGTTGACGACGACGCGCGCGCCGTGACCGGCGCAGTGCAGGGCGACTTGGCGGCCGACTCCCTGGCCGGCGCCGGTGACCAGGACGGTCTTGCCGTCCAGGCGAAGCAGGTTCTCCATGCTGGTCTCGCTTCCGCGGGCTGTTGTCATCGTCCGGTGAACTTCGGTCTCCGTTTTTCGGCGAAGGCGCTGAGGCCTTCCTGGAAGTCGCGGGTACGGGTGTGCGCGGCTGCTCGCTGCCGTTCCATGCGCAGGCCTGCCTCGCGGGTGACATCGAGGCCGTCGTCGATGAGTGCCTTCATGGCCGCGATCCCGACCGGGCTCTTGCCGGCGATGGCCGCGACGAGGCTGTCCACCTCGCTGGTCAACTGCCCGCTGCCGACTAGAGCGGTGATCAGATCGGTGCCGGCCAGGTCCTCGGCGGGCACGGTCACGCCGGTGAACATCAGGTGCTTGGCGCGGGCGGCACCGACCCGGCGGGGCAGCCTGATCGAGCCCCCGCCCGCGGGCAGCAGGCCGTAGTTCGCGTGGGCGTCACCGAAGGACGCTGACCTGCTGGCCACGACGAGATCGCAGCACAGCACCAGCTCCAGGCCGCCAGCGACAGCCAGGCCATGAACGGCGGCGATCACGGGCTTGGAGAAGGCTTCCAGCCGGTCGAACGCCGCGCCGACCTGCTGCAGGAAGTCGTCCTCCGCAGCGGGCTCCGCGTCACCGCTGACCCGGCCGAGTACCTGGGTGAGATCGGCGCCGGCGCAGAAGGCCCGACCCTTGCCCGCGATCACCACGACCCGCACGCCGGGGTCCGCAGCCAGGTCCAGGCCCTGGTGAAGGCTGCGGACCATCGGCAGGGTGAGGCTGTTGAGCGCCTGTGGCCGGTTCAGCCACAGCCACAGGGCGGCACCGCGGCGCTCGGTCCGGACGGGACCGTCAGCTTCGGTCGTCATGGCTGCCATCAGCCGCGGCTCAGGATCGTCACCACGCACGCCGCAGGGTCGGGATGCAGGTAGCCGCCGGCGTTCTCGGCCAGCCCGACCCGGGCCTGGGGTACCTGCCGGGCGCCGGCCCGCCCGCGCAGCTGCGTGACCAGCTCGACCAGCTGGGCGCATCCTGTCGCGCCGACCGGGTGGCCACGGGAAACCAGCCCGCCGTCCGGGTTCACCGGCACCCGCCCGCCCAGCGCGGTGGCCCCCGAGGCCAGCAGCTTCGGGCCCTCGCCCAGACCGCACAACCCCAGTTCCTCGTACATGATCAGCTCGTTCGGGGACGCCGCGTCATGCACCTCCACGACGTCGAGATCGCCGGGTCCGATCCCGGCCTGCGCGTACGCCGCTGCTGCGGTGCGCTGCTCGAGCGGCATCCCGGACCCGCCTGCCCGCCCGGAACCGAGAGCGCACGCACGAATCCGGACCGCGCCGTCGGAGGAGCTGAGGCGATCTGCCGCCCGCAGGACAAGGGCGGCGGCGCCATCAGCGATCGGCGAGCACATCAGCATGGTCATCGGAGCCGCCACCACCCGGCTGGCCAGCACCTCGGACCGGGTGAGGGCACGCTGATACTGGGCATTGGGGTTCAGTGCCCCGTGCGCGGAGTTCTTTGCCGCGACATCGGCGAAGTCCCCGGCGGTCGCGCCCGAGCGAGCCTGGTAGCCGCGGGCGATCCCCGCGTACACGTCCATGAAGAACGAGCCCGTGGGCTCCTCGCTGCCGGTAAGCTCGCGGGTGATCTCGCCGATCCTCCCCAGGTCTGCGCCGCTCGTCATGGCGGCCAGGATTTCCGCGGCCGGCCGGCCGGTCATCTTCTCGCTGCCGCACACCACCGCGGTGTCGTACATCCCCGACCGGATCGCGGTGAGGGCAACGTGCAGCGCGCTGGACGAGGTCGCGCAGGCGTTCTCGACGTTCACAACGGGCACTCCGGCCAGGCCAGCCGCGTCCGCGGCGAGCTCGCCCCGGATCATCTCCTGCCCGCTGAGCGCGCCGGCCATCGCGTTGCCATGGATCAGCAGATCCACATCGGACGCCGGCAGGCCCGCGTCGGCTAGGGCCGCGCCGATCGCGGCGGCCGCCAGCGAGCTCATGGTGGCGTCCGGGTGCTTCCCGAACGGGGTGATCCCCGCTCCCACGATGTCCACGTCGCGCATCTGTCCTCCCGAAGGCGATTTATTAACCAGCTAGTAAAGTAATATTCCTCATCGGCAGGTATCCGTCAAGCCCAATATTTCCTGACCATGCTGGATCTTGAGTGCACGGAAGCGGAGTCTTCGCTACTATTGAGTTCAGGTAAGCTGCGACTTGGCCGGAGAGGGGAATTTCGTGGGCAGGCGGCGAGCGCTCGAGACCCAGGACTTGGTGGCTGCCGCCGCCCGGGTGTTCGAGCGCCGCGGCTACGCCGATGCGACCCTGGATGACATCGCCGCCGAGGCGGGCGTCAGCAAGCCGACTGTCTACCAGTACGTCTCGTCTAAGCAGCGCCTGCTGGAAACTATCGTCGAGCAGGCCATTTACCCTCTGCGCGAGGGTATCGAGCAGATCGTCGACAGCACTGCGAGCGCGGGTGACAAACTTGAGGCCTACGTCCGCCTGCACGTGACCTCGGCTGCCCGATACCGGGCCTACTACCTGGTACTCATGGCCGACCAGCACCAGCTCTCATCCCAGGGACTGCGCAGCTACCAGTCCTGGGCCCGGCAGGTGAACCGCTCCGCGGAACAGCTGCTCCGGCAGGGAGTCGACGAGGGACTTGTCCGCCCCGACATCGACATTCCCATCGCGGTCAACCTGCTCAACAGCGCGCTGACCTCGATCGCCCGCTGGTATCGCCCCACCGACCGGCTCAAGCCCGACCAGATTCACGACCAGGTCATGAAGGTCCTGCACGGCCTGCTGCTTCAGCAACCTGCGGTCACAGCACCCAGCTGATCAGCACCCAGCTGATCAGGACCAAGCTGATCAGGACCAAGCCGGCTTGAGCACGAAATCGCCCGCCGGGCACAGTTAACCGGCTTTCTGACCGGTGGTGTGCGTTCAGCGCGACGGACCCAATTGACTCCAGGTCCAGTCGTTGTATTCGGCCTCTGAGGTTTCATGCCTCATATGCATCCGCTCCGCCTGGTCGGCACCGACGACCCAGCGCAACTGGC
>JBEKGC010000431.1:0-5769 GCA_050013055.1 Streptosporangiaceae bacterium | reverse complement strand
ATCGTCGACTCGATGTTCAACCAGCACGCCAAGTGGCTCAAGGTCACCGCGCAGCTGCCGTGGCGGCGCGAGATCGCCTCGCTGAACTACCTGCTCGCCTCGCACGTCTGGCAGCAGGACCACAACGGCTTCACCCACCAGGATCCCGGGTTCCTCGACCACGTGGTCAACAAGAAAGCCGGCATCGTCCGGGTGTACCTGCCGCCCGACGCGAACTGCCTGCTGTCGGTCTTCGACCACTGCCTGCGGAGCAAGCACTACGTCAACGTCGTCGTCGCGGGCAAGCGCGCCATGCCCCAGTGGCTCACCATGGACGCGGCCGTCGTGCACTGCACCGAGGGGATCGGCATCTGGCCCTGGGCCGGCAACGACCAGGGCGCCGAGCCCGACGTCGTGATGGCCTGCTGCGGGGACACCCCCACCCTGGAGGTGCTGGCCGCCGTCTCCCTCCTCCGCGAGCACCTGCCCGCCCTGAAGATCCGGGTCGTCAACGTCGTCGACCTGATGAAACTTCAGTCCAGCAGTGAGCACCCGCACGGGCTGAGCGACTCCGATTACGACTCGCTGTTCACCAAGGACAAGCACATCATCTTCGGCTTCCACGGGTACCCGTGGCTGATCCACCGGCTTACCTACCGCCGCACCAACCGCAACCTGCACGTCCGCGGGTACAACGAGGAGGGCACCATCACCACGGCCTTCGACATGAGGGTGCAGAACCGGCTGGACCGCTTCAACCTCGTCCAGGACGTGATCGACCGGCTCCCCCAGCTCGGCGCGACCGGTGCCTACGTCAAGCAGCTGATGCAGGACAAGCTCGTCGAGCACGGCCAGTACATCGCCCGGCATGGCCTGGATATGCCGGAAATCGTGAACTGGACGTGGGGCGACCCCACATGATCGCCCCGGCGGCTGCCTTCACCGCACAGCTGAGGGAGATGGCCATGTCATGACGCTTACCCTGGACCGGGTTGAAGCCGCCGGCCGACGGTCTTTCGCCGACGCTGCTGCGGTGACGTGGTGACCCGGACCTTGCTGGTCGTGCCGACCGCGGCTGGCGCCAGCCTGGCCAGGACCTGCTTGGGCCTAGTGCGGGCCCTGGATCGGCGGGGCGTGCACGTCGCCTTCGTCAAGCCGGTGGCGCAGCCCCGGGCCGACGGTGGCCCCGACCGCTCGATTGCGCTGGCTAGGGCGGCCACTACGCTGCGGCCTCCCGATCCGCTGTCCACCGCGCACCTGGAACAGCAGCTCGGATCGGGTGGACTCGACGCCGTACTCGAGAAGATCGTCGCGGCCTGGCAACCGGTCCATGACCGATCCGATGTTGTCGTCGTCGAGGGGCTCAGCCCGGGTCCGGACAAGCTGTACGCCAGCGGACTCAACCAGGCGCTCGCCAAAGCGGTCGACGCCGACGTCCTGCTGGTGGCCGGCTGGCCGGCGCCGGGCTCGGCCGCGGGCACCATCGAGCGTCTGGCCGAATCGCTTGCCATCACGGCCAGCGGCTACTGGTCGGGTGAGCACGCACGCGTGGTCGGCTGCGTGGTCAATGGCGTGCCGGCCGGGGATCCGTCGGCGCCAGCGCAGCTGGGCGAGACGCTGGCCCAGCACGGGCTTCGGCTCATCGCCGCGGTGCCGTACCGTCCCGAGCTGACCTGGCTGCGGGTCCGCGACCTGGTCTGCGAGCTGGGCCCGCGGGTGCTCAGCGAGGGTGACCTGTCCAGGCGCATCAAAGAGGTGGCGGTGTTCGCCCAGGGCATCCCCGGCGGCCTTCGCGTGCTCACCGAGGGCCGGCTCGTCGTGGTCCCCGGAGACCGCCACGACGTGGTCATGGCGGCCTGCCTCGCCGTGCTCAGCGGGACCCGGCTGGCCGCCCTGCTCATGACCGCCGGGACCGAGCCGGACCCACGGGTATGGGAGCTCACCCAGGCTGCGTGCGCCACCGGCCTGCCCATCCTTGTGGTCGACGGCGACAGTTACGAGACCGCGACGCGGGTTCATGATCTCGACCCTGGATTGCCGATCGACGACCTGGAACGGATCAAGGGAGTAGTAGACAATATCGCCGATGCGCTGGACCCGGTCTGGCTGGAGTCGCTGCGCAGCTCCTCCCGGTCTCGCCGGCTCAGCCCCGCCGCCTTCCGCTTCCATCTGGTCGAGCTCGCCCGCGCCGCCAACGCGTGCGTGGTGCTGCCCGAAGGCACCGAGCCTCGCATCATTCAGGCCGCGGTCGGGTGCGCGGAGCGAGGCATCGCCCGCTGCGTGCTGCTGGGACGGCCCGACCAGGTCGCCGGGCTGGCCCGCAGCCTCGGACTGCAGCTGCCCGGCAGCGTCACCGTGGTCGACCCCCGGGCCGTCGCCGAGCGCTACGTCGCCCCGCTGGCCCAGCTGCGACGGCACAAAGGCTGGACCGAAGAGATCGCACGCGATCACCTCACCGACCCCATCATGGTCGGCACCATGATGCTCAAGCAGGGCGAGGTCGACGGCTTGGTCGCGGGCGCGGTCCACACTACCGCGGCCACGGTTCGCCCGGCGCTGCAGATCCTGGGCACCAGGCCAGGCACCCGGCTGGTGTCGTCGGTGTTCTTCATGTGCCTGCCCGACGAGGTCGTCGTCTACGGCGATTGCGCCATCAACCCCCGGCCCGGCGCCGAGGAACTGGCCGACATCGCCATCGCCAGCGCGGCTTCGGCGCGAACCTTTGGCATCGAGCCCCGGGTCGCGATGATCAGCTTCAGCACCGGCACCTCAGGTACGGGCAGCGACGTCGACAAGGTCGCCGAGGCGACTCAGATCGTGCGTGAACGCGAACCCGGTCTGGCCGTCGACGGCCCGTTGCAGTACGACGCGGCCGCCATCGCTTCGGTGGCGCAGAGCAAGCGGCCAGACAGCGCCGTGGCCGGGCGCGCCAGCGTCTTCATCTTCCCAGACCTCGGCGCCGGCAACACCACCTACAAGGCGGTGCAGCGCAGCGCGCAGGTACTGAGCATCGGCCCGATGCTCCAGGGCCTGGCCAAGCCGGTGAACGACCTCAGCCGCGGTGCCCTGGTGGTCGACATCGTCTACACCGTGGCGCTCACCGCGATCCAGTCACGCGCCGGATAGGAAGACGTCCTCACCTTGCTCCCGCTGAGCACGGGTGAAATGATGCGGTCGACCGAACCGACCCCCTTGGCCCGGCCGAGACCGCCAGCTGGCTGCCAGCATCCGCATCACGCGGTGTTGTCACGCCGTAAACAGCGCGGTGCGGCCTGCTGACCGCAGCCGGTAAATGCGGTCTTGCGGACCTCGGCGATGGTCTCGTCGAGGTAGGTGACGGCTGCGGCGATGTGCTCCCTGGCCGCGTCCGCGGGCAGGTCCATGGCCAGGTGCATGCTGAGCCCGGCGTGGAAGAGGCTGGTCACGATGGTGTCGAACAGCTCCAGGCGGCGGTACGCCTGCTCAGCCGGTGACCCGGCGGTCCCGGTCCCTTCCGGTGACCCGGCGGTCACGGTCCCTTCCGGTGACCCGGCGGTCCCGGTCCCTTCCGGTGATCCGGCGGTCACGGCCGCTTCCAGGGACGGGTAGATGCAGACCAGCCCGTCGAGGCCGCCGAGGCCGGGCCTTCGCCACCTGGACCGGGCGGCGACCACCAGCCGCAGGTCGACGCCGCTGATGACGGCCGTTTGGCAAGCGCGGACCACGCCATCCGTACCCGCCTGATCACAGGAGATCGTCGTGGTCATGTCCGCGATCACCGTCTCGGCGCCGCGGTTGATGACCGACAGCAGTTCCCCGCGAATCTGCCCGGCGTTAGCCGCGCCGATATGGTCGGGCAGCGTCACGACCGCCTGCCGGCCAGCCCACTGCACCGGGTAAGTGTCCGTCAGCACGGCAGTACTATCAGGCGCGCTGCGAATGGTGGCGCAGCTGCCCCGGTCGCGCAGCGTGCAGATGATGGCTGAAGTATCACTGAGGCACTTTTTATCCGATCCGGCCATGATCGGTCGAGCCGCCGAGGTCTACAGCGGCGCGGCTGCCCGCACCTTCGCTCTGGCCTGGTGCAGGATTCTTGCTGATAATAACTCCTTGCCACGATACGCCCCCGTTGCGTCTTTAGAAAGCCGACCGGGCGCCGCGGGCCAGTAAATACAAATTCCCGGCCCGGCAAAAGAGATCGTGATTCCGGACGGGCCGTGGTGATAGCCTATCCGGAATCATGATGTTCTTATCCTCGGCCCGTGTTACCACGGCGGACTGAGGTCAGCTCATGATCACTCGGGAGGCCGGGTTAGCTGCCGGGGGCGGCGGGGGTGACGGCGACCAGGCCATCGACAGGCGGCTGGTCAGCGCGGTGATGGCCGCTGAGGATCTCGGTCGCCGGAGAAACGCGGCGGGCGTGCATCAGGCCCAGGCCGCTGAGCAGCAGCATGACGGCGGCGGCGACGAACGCGGCGATCGCGGCGATGCCGGCGATCATGCCCATGGTACCGAACGCGTAGGCGTTCAGCAGCAGCCCGCGCAGGGTCTCACCCTTGAACACCGTGGCGACCTGGGCCGCCAGCGCGGCGTTCTTGGGTTGCGCGATGGCCTCGGTCGACAGCTGGGCGTAGGTCTTGCCGCCACCGATGACCTTGAGGTGGTTGGCGATAAAGTGGTCGGCGTAGACCTCGGCCTGGGCGCCGGTGGTCAGCTGCTGGCCGCCGTACTGCCGCATCGCGGCGAACTCGGGGGCGGCGACGGCCGCGCTGTTCGCGGCAGGGAAGTAGATCTGCTGGGCGGCGAGCTGGGTGCGCACTTCGTTGCCGATGAAGCCGTGGGCCCAGGTGAGCAGGCCACCGGCGGCGATAAGCGTGACCGCGAGGAACAGGCCTGCGGTGGCCATCAAGATGTCGAAGGTTATTCGTCTCATAGCGGTTCTCCTTGGTACAGTTAACGTGGGTGTTCGGTCCGGATGCCGTGCCTGACGGCCTGTGGCCTAGCCCGGTCACGGCTGCGGGCAGCAGAAGGCGGTCGGCGGCGGGGAGCGGTGACCGTGCTGGCGGCGGCTTTTCCGCGGGCGATGATGCCCATGACTGACTCCTCTGGTCATCGGCGAGCTGATGCGTGCGGTAGCCAGTGGTGCCGGGTAAGCTGCGGCGGAGAATTGTTCTCCCGCGGTTCACCGCTCCTTCACTCTGCGGTGTCCGGCCGGCGCTGCTGCGGATAACTAATAGTTTTACGGCTCCGCGCGCATCCGCGAAATTTGATGCGGATGTGGCTGCCGGGGTCCGGAGCAACACTTTGATCTTACTACACTTTCCCGGATTCCCCTCATTCGCGAGTTTTCGGATCCGGCGTAGCCTGGCGGCCCAAAAAATGCAGCCCTGAAACGTTGATATCTCCGCGAAGATAAGCGCGGGCGCAGGCTGGCCGCCATCGGGCGGATACATTCACCGCGCAGCTGACGAGATGACCATTTCATGACTGTGACCCTACGCCGGTGAGCCTCCCGAGGATGCCGGCGACGGCCGGCCCGATTGCTTGATATACTTAGCAAATGCTTACTATATGCACCGGCCGCTCCTTGGCGGCCGTCTGCCCTGAGGAGACGACGTGAGCAGGACCCGGTACGCCCGCAGCGGTGAGCTGCGGATCGCCTACGAACTGCGCGGAACCATGCATCGCAGGCGGCCATGGCTGGTCCTGATCCAGGGGATGGGTTTCGACCGTTCCGGGTGGGATCCGGTGCTGCGGAAACTGCGGCACCACTTCCGGCTTGTGCTGGTGGACAACCGGGGGTTCGGGCGC
>JBEKGC010000430.1:0-5779 GCA_050013055.1 Streptosporangiaceae bacterium | reverse complement strand
GCCAGCGACTCGCCCTCGGCGTTGATGATCTTGGCTCGCTTCTCCCGCTCGGCCTCGGCCTGCCTGGCCATCGCGCGCTTCATCGTGTCGGGCAGCTGGATGTCCTTGAGCTCGACCAGGGTGACCTCGACGCCCCAGTCGACGGTGGTGACGTCGAGGATCTTGCGGATATCCAGGTTGATCTTGTCGGTCTCGGACAGGGTCTGGTCCAGGGTGTGCTGGCCGACGACCTTGCGCAGGGTGGTCTGCGCGATCTGGTCGATGGCCGCGCGGACGTTCTCGATCGCGACGACCGATTTGACCGCGTCCACCACCCGGAAGTAGGCCACCGCGGAGACGTCGACGCTGACGTTGTCCCTGGTGATGATGCCCTGAGACTGGATCGGCATGGTGACGATCCGCAGCGAGACCCGGTGCAGCACGTCGGCGAACGGGATGATCAGCCGGAAGCCAGGGTCGCGGGGGCCGCGCACCCGGCCCAGCCGGAACAGCACGCCCTGCTCGTACTGCTTGATGATCCGCGCGGACAGGGCGGCGCAGAGGAGCAGCACCACGACCACGACAACGCCGATGATGATCAGGGCTTTCATGACGATCCTTCTGGTATCCCCATGGCCCGTAAAAGCAAAAATCCGGGCCCTGCCGTGCACCCGCGAATTTTACGCAGGTGCTCCTGCCGGGGTCCGGAGCAATACTTTTACATTACTCCACTTCCTTTCATCCCAGTATTCGTGAATTTCCTCCTGCGCGGGAATAAATCCGGCCGCGGACAGGGTCAGCGGCGGGTCGTCCAGGTGGGCCCGGTCTGGGCCCAGGCGGATTCCCACCTGGCCAGCCGCCGGCGGTCCAGGGCCAGCCGGCACAGCCGGTAGACGAGGAGCAGCGCCACCCCGGCCAGCGTGATGATGATGGCGCCCGCGAGGATCCCGTAAATGATCATGACGGCCCGGTCGCCGGGCGGCGGGACCGGCTGACCCGAGGGACTCAGCCAGACGGGGATCGCGGTGCCCGCGGCGGCACCGGCGATGCCAGGCGCGGTCGCGGTGGTCAGCACCCCGGTCTGCTCGCCGCCCGCCGCAGTGGCCCAGTGCGCTTCGGCCTGCCCGGCGTGGCCCAGGCCAACGTCGGCCGGACCGGCCTGCATCAGCCGGGCCACCGCCGGGCGCAGGGCCGCCGTCGCCGCCCGCTGCGCCTGATACGTGTGCGCGCCGAAGACGGCCGCCACGGCCACGGCCACGCAGAAGGCGGCGATCAACGCCACCATGACCGCGCCCTCGATCCGGTCCACGGGCCGCCGCAGCGCGTTCCGCCCGGTCAGCCAGCGGGTCAGCCGGGGCATCCAGCGCGTCGCCCGGCCGACCTTGACGTTTATCGGCACGGCCGCGGCGGCTTTCGCGCGGCGGCCGCGGTCTGGCTGGGAGAGAGACATGGCGGGACTCCTGGAAAGGCACATCGCAGTCGGGCTGATGATATGCCGCCGGGGTCCGGAGCGGCGCAGTGGCGTTCTCCCTAAGGTAACCCGCCGGGCGCCGCATGTCAGGCCCCGTTCTGGACGCCTGGTCCACTACAGTCATGGCCGTGACCTCCGACGCCGGACGGCTCAAGTCGGGACAGCTGGGCACCTGGGACCTGACCGTCTCCACGGTGGCCAACATCGGGCCGGGGATCGATTTCTACTTCGCGTTCGGGGTGATCGCGGTGACGGCGGGCGTCGCCGCCCCGCTGACGATCGTGGCCGCCGCCGTCGCCGTCGTCTTCCTGGCCACGATCGTGGCCGAGTTCACCCGGGCCGAGCCGTCGGCCGGGAGCTTCATCACCTACGTGGAGACCGGCCTGGGGGCCAGGGCGGGCGTGCTGACGGCGCTGCTGGTCACGGTCGGCTACACGGTGGCCCTGGCCGGCGTGTTCACCATGTCGGGCGGCCTGCTGGCCATGACCCTGGCCCATTACACCTCGTGGAACGTGCCCTGGGGACCGCTGAGCCTGGTGCTGACGGTGGCGGCCATCTGGGTCACCGCCCGGGGGGTCAAGCTCTCCACCGCCGCGGTCAGCGTCGCCCTCGTCGCCCAGGTCGCGGTCATGCTGGCCGTATGCGTCGCGGCCCTGGTGGGCCAGCGCAGTCACCTGTCGGCGGCGCCGTTCTCCTGGGCCCACCTGTCCGGCGGCCTGACCGGCCTGTCCAGGGGCTTTCCGCTGGCGCTTTACATGTTCATCGGCTGGGAGAACGGCCCGGCCCTGGCGGAGGAGTGCCGCGACCCCAAACGGACCGTACCGCGGGCGCTCTACATCTCGATCGCGGCGGGGACGGTGCTTTTCGTGCTGTTCGCGTACGCCACGGTCACCGGCTTCGGCTACAACGTGTCGTCCATCGGCCGCTCCTCGGTGCCGTTCCTCACCGTGGCCGACCATGACCTGCACGGCGCGGCCGTGCTGGCCTGGGTCGCGGGGATCTTGTCCGTGCTGGCCGCGCTGGTGTCCGGGGCGAGTTCGCAGGCGCGGATGCTGTACGACGGGGGACGTTCTGGCCTGCTGCCCGCCCGGCTCGGGCGGCTGCGTCAGCCCAGCGAGACACCGGTCAACGCGCTCATCGTGATGGCCGCGGCGGGGCTTGGCCTGATCGGCGTCTGGTGGGTCATCCACCTGGTCACCGGGCACACCGGATCGATGGATCCGGTCGGCCTGTACGCCGAGTGCTCCACCATGGGCACGATCGTCATCCTGGTCGTGTACCTGCTGACCAGCCTGTCCCTGCCGGTGTTCATGTGGCGCCGGCACCGCGCGATGTTCTCCCCGGTCCGCCACGTGGTGGTGCCCGCGCTCGGCTCGGCCGTCCTGATCGTCCCGTTCGTCGAGCTGTGCCAGCCCGGTCAGCCCGCGCCGTACAGCACCTTCCCGTTCATCGCGCTCGGCCTGGTGGCCGGCGCGGCCGCGATCGCGGGCCTCGTGCTGCACCGTCACCCTTCGGCCGGCTCGAGCGAGGCTACCGACGCCGGCTGAGCGCCGGGCGCGTGGCGAATGTCATATCCGGGAGAAAAAGGAGTAGGATCTAGTTGTTGCTCCGGACCCCGGCAGCTGCAACTGCGCAATTAATGCACAGCGGCGGCGGCAGGACCGGACTTTTTTTTGCCCGTACACGGCACCGGCTACATGGGGCGGGGACCGACTACCGCGTACATCACTGGTCACTGACTTAAGGAGTCGGTTATGGGCATCATCGCATGGATCGTTCTCGGCCTGGTCGCAGGTTTGATAGCCAACATGATCATCCCCGGCAGAAGATCGCAGGGCCTCATCGTGACCTGCGCGATCGGCATTCTCGGGGCGCTGGCCGGCGGCTGGGTCGCCACCCGCGTGTTCCACGTCCACACCCTGAACGGGTTCTTCAACCTGTCCACCTGGCTCACGGCCATCGTCGGTGCGGCCGTCCTGCTGCTCATCTTCCACCTGGTCAACGAGCGGTCAAGCGGTTCCCGCCGCCCCGCCAGGTCCCGCCGGTCAACCCGTTCCCGCCGGTTCGCGCGCCGCTAACACAGGTCATCGGAGTACATCATGATCATCATCATCGGGCTCGTCATCCTGATCGCGGCGGTGGTCGCCGGGGCGGCCGGCGTGCTGTCCAACAGCGGCAGCGGGCACCCGCTCGCGCACCCCTTCGCGGTCCTCGGCTACCACGTGACCGGCTCCACCGGCACGCTCTTCCTCTACGGCATCGTGGTCGGGGTCCTTGGCCTGCTCGGGCTGAGCCTGCTGCTGACCGGCGCGCGCCGCACCTCCCGCCGCGGCCGCGAGGCCCGCCGCGGGCTCCGCCAGTCCCGCCGCGAGACCGCCGCCGTCAGCCACGACCGTGACGACCTGCTCGACCAGCGCGAGACCGCCCGCGCCTACACCGCCAGCACGATGGGTAACGACCCGGCCGCCCCGCCCGTGCCAGCGGCCAACGGGCATGCCCCCGATCTGCCCGCCGACGCGGCCGCCACCGTCGATTAGCCAAGATGTCGCAGGCGGCCGCGCAGCCGCGAATTTCACGGGTACGGATGCCGGGTTCGGAGCGTATGGTCGTGGTGTAGCTGTTAACCGCCCACGTGCGGTAGTAGCCCCGGGCCAGACCCCTGGGCGACGTCGCTCCAGACCTTGGTGACGTAGTGAATCACCAGGGAAAGGACTGACTAATGAAGACCATGAGTACCGTGCTAACGGGACCTCTCCCTCCGGAACTGCTGCGCAGGATGGATGCGTACTGGCGGGCCGCCAACTATATTTCGGTCGGCCAACTTTACCTCTACGACAATCCGCTGCTTAAAAAGCCGCTCGAACTAGCGCATATAAAGCCGCTTGTGGTCGGGCACTGGGGGACGACACCGGGCCAGAATTTCATCTACGTTCACCTGAACCGGGCTATCAAGAAGTATGACCTGGACATGTTCTATATCGCCGGGCCCGGTCACGGCGGCCCGGCACTGGTGGGCAACACCTACCTCGAGGGCACCTACAGCGAGATCTATCCGGACATCAGCCAGGATGAAGCCGGGCTCAGGAAACTCTTCACCCAGTTTTCGTTTCCCGGCGGGATCTCCAGCCACGTCGCGCCGACGACCCCGGGATCGATCCACGAAGGCGGCGAGCTTGGATACTCGCTTAGCCATGCCTTCGGGGCCGCGTTCGACAATCCCGGCCTGATCGTCGCCTGCGTGATCGGTGACGGCGAGGCCGAGACCGGCCCGCTGGCGACCGCGTGGCACTCCACCAAGTTCCTCAGCCCGGTCAGCGACGGGGCCGTCCTGCCGATCTTGCACCTGAACGGCTACAAGATCAGCAACCCCACCGTCCTGGCCCGGATAGAAGACGAGGAACTTGACCAATTCCTGCGCGGCTGCGGCTGGGAGCCGCGCTACGTGGCGGGCGATGACCCGGAGAAGATGCACCAGCTCATGGCCTCCGCGCTGGACGAGGCCATCGAGCGCATCGGCGTGATCCAGGCCGATGCGCGCGGCTCCGCCGGGGCAGCCCGGCCGCGCTGGCCGATGATCGTGCTGAGATCGCCCAAGGGCTGGACGGGTCCGAAGGTCGTCGACGGCCTGCAGGTGGAAGGCACGTTCCGATCGCATCAGGTGCCCCTTCTGGTCGACTCCGATCACCTTGATCACGTCAGCCAGCTGGAAAGCTGGATGAAGAGCTACAAGCCGGAGGAACTGTTCGACGCCTGCGGCCGCCTCATACCGGACCTGGCCGAGCTGGCCCCCGAGGGGGAGCGGCGGATGGGCGCCAATCCGCACGCCAACGGCGGCATGCTGCTGCGTGACCTGCGCATGCCGGACTTCCGGGTGCACGCCGTGCAGGTGCCGGCACCCGGTGCCGTAGACGCCCAGGACACGCTGGTGCTCGGTGAGTTCCTGCGTGACGTGACCGTGCTCAACCAGGCGCAGCGCAATTTCCGGGTCTTCGGTCCCGACGAGACGCTCTCGAATCAGCTGGGCGCGGTCTTCGAGGTCACCAGCCGCCAGTGGCAGGCCCGGACCCAGAACAACGACGAATTCCTCGCACCCGACGGACGGGTGCTTGACTCCATGTTGAGCGAGCACCAGTGCGAGGGCTGGCTGGAGGGCTACCTGCTGACCGGGCGGCACGGCCTGTTCAACTGTTACGAGGCGTTCATCCACATCGTCGACTCGATGTTCAACCAGCACGCCAAGTGGCTCAAGGTCACCGCGCAGCTGCCGTGGCGGCGCGAGATCGCCTCGCTGAACTACCTGCTCGCCTCGCACGTCTGGCAGCAGGACCA
>JBEKGC010000429.1:0-5798 GCA_050013055.1 Streptosporangiaceae bacterium | reverse complement strand
GGAACTTGGTGCTAGCTCGGTACACGCCGAGATCACCACCAGGCCGCTGGCCGGGTCGGCGCTGCCGCCGACACCGCTGAGATCGACAAAATAATGCGGCCAGGGCAGCCCGGCGGAGGCCAGCGTGACCCGCTGCGCCGCGAGGTCGTAACCCCACGCATCTCCGTTCGCGCCCTGGTCGAGGCCGAGCGCCACGCCGTCCCTGACCACGTACACCCCGGCCGACCCGTCAACCGCGGAGCCCGAGGCGGTGGAGGAGATCCGGCCGGTCTGCGGGACCACGCCGATGAGGTTGGCTCCCCTGGTCAGGTAGATCCGCTGGGCGCGGGGATCGGCGCCCTCGGGTACGGCGCCCTCGATGGTCCAGAGGGCAGCTCCGGTCGTGCCGCTGTACGCGGTCACCCCGGCCGCCGAGGTGAACAGCACCACATCGTCGGACGCGGCGCTCAGCGTGCCCCGGAACGACAGGCCCTCAAGCGGCCGGAGAAGGAATTCCGCACCGGTGGCCATATCGATCTTGCGCACCGCGGTGACCGGCGCCGACCCCACGAACCCGCCGGCCGATTCCGCGACGTACAGGAAATTGCCGTCGGTGCGCCACGCTTGCGCCGCCTGCCCGGTGGGCCGCCGCCAGCGGACGTGACCGGTGGCATTGTCATAACTCGTCACCGCGGTGGCGCCGACGATGACGGTGTAGGCCGGGCTGCCCGCGACGCCCCCGCCGAACACGGCCGCCGGATACCGGCCCAGCTGGATCCCGGCCGGGGCCGACAGGACCACCTCGGTGCGCTTGGCCGCCCCGGAAGCCTGATCAGAAACGCCCGCGGTGACCTCGCCCGGCCAGGTGCGCACGGACACGATGGCCGCGCCGGCCGGGAAGCCGGTCAGCGTCGTCCGCCACCGCAGCGCGCCGGTCTTCGCCGCGTACCCGGTCACGGTCAGCCCGGCCCCGACGGCAGCGACTCCATCGCCGACGGACACGTAGGCCAGGCCGGAGGCCGGCACCGTGCCGGCCAGGCCCGGGACCACGTCCCACGAGCCGGACAGCGGCATGACCCACCTGACCATGTTCGGCGTGGCTCCAGCCCGGCAGCCAGAGCGGCACGCCGACGCGGGCGGCGCGCTGGCCGCCCCTTGCGTCGGATAGGGCACCAGCGCCACGCCCAGCAGGACCGCGGCCAGCGCGCAGCGCCGCGGCCAGGGGGACGTACCCGCCTGACCCAGCCGGACCCGGCCGAGGATGCCACCCGCGGCGCTGCGGCGCATCCGGCCGAGGAACCTGTGCATCGCTCTTCGGCGGGGACGCCTGGGGATCTTGCGCTTCGGCCGCTGCCTCACACCACCACCGTAGGAGAACATAGGGCGGCAAAAGCGTCCGATCGCCGCAAACGTGATCATGCGGCCCAGCCAGGCTGGTCGGACGGGGCTACCGATAACGTGGGATTAACTCAGCCTAGAGAACATGTCAACCTCGACGAGGAGGTAAACGCGTGACTGACCGTGCGCCGCTGCCCTACGACTTCCATCCGGACGTACCGCCGTTCGAGCTGCACAGCGATGATGTCGCTGACGGCCAGATGATGTCGGGCAACCAGGTTTTCGACGGGTTCGGCATGACCGGGGGGAACATCTCCCCGTCGCTGTCCTGGTCGGGTTTCCCGGCCGAAACCAAGAGTTTCGCCGTCACCTGTTACGACCCCGACGCGCCGACCGGTTCTGGGTTCTGGCACTGGGTTGTGCTCGGTATCCCCGCCTCGGTCACCGAACTCCACACCGGCGCGGCCGGAACGGACAGCTCGGGCCTGCCCAAGGGGGCGTTCCACGTCCGCAACGACTACGGTGCCAAGGACTTCGGCGGGGCGGCGCCCCCGGCCGGGGACCCGCCGCACCGTTACGTGTTCGCGGTGCACGCGCTCGACGTGGCGGACCTGGACGTCAACGACGAGATCTCACCCGCCGTGGCCGGGTTCAACCTGCGCTTCCACACCATTGCCCGGGCCATGCTTGTCCCCGTTTACGGCCACTGATCGCGAGGGACGCCGCAGCTGGCCGGGTCATAGCCGGGCAGGCCGGCCAGCTGGGCGAGCAGCCACGGTGAGGTCAGCACCTTCAGCAGGCCCTGAACCTCCCTGGACGCGGCGTACTTGGCCGGCAGGACCAGGTTGAACTGCTCGGCGGCCAGCGGGATGAAGTCCAGCCCGTAGGCCAGCGCGGCCGGTTCGCTCGACACGCCCGCGTCCGCCAGCCCGCCGGCGATGGCGGCCGCCACCTGAAGGTGCCCGGCGGCTCGGCTGTCGTAGCCATCAAGATCGGCCGGGGTCAGGCGCAGGCGTGCGCACTCGTGGTCCAGGAGTGTGCGCGCCTGCGCGCCAGCTTCCCTGTTCACCAGGCGTAGCCCCTGGCGGACCACGTCGTCCAGGCCGCGCACCCGCGTCCCTGGCCGGACCACCAGGCCTTCACGCCAGGCGGCGAACCCCACCACCTCGGCCCCGCCGGGAATCTCTATCATCTCGCCGGCGTCTCGCTCGCCGCCGGGCTGATGGACGCCCGCGGCGTGTACCAGCCCGGCGGCCGCCAGCCGCAGCGCTTCGCCGCTTCCGCACGGCCACCACGCGAACGCCAGCGGCGGGTCGAGCAGGGCCAGCGGCGTCTCGAGCAGCGGCAGCGCCGGATCGCAGCCCGCCACCACCAGGGTCGGGCGCGGCGGGCCGATGGGCCGCACCTCGATGGCGGGCTGGCCATCACCGGACGCGCTGACGACCAGGCCGCCCGCCGCGCCGAACCCCATCCGGGCCGCGGTGTCCGCGTGCAGCGGCAGCGCGACGAAGGTGTCGCCCACGGTCGCGAGCATGACCCGGGAACCCTCGCCGCTGGCGGGCGCCACCGGCCTGGCCAGCACCGGATCGGCCGGGTCGCCCGGGCCGAACAGTTCCTCCACCGCCATGCCGAGCGCACGGGCCAGGGCCAGGGCGACTCGCAGCGAAGGATCCGAATGCCCGGACTCGACGGCGGACACCGCCTGCCTGGTGACCCCGGCTACCCCCGCGAGCTGCTGCTGCGACAGGCCGCGGGCCTGCCTGGCCAGACGCAGCGTGGCCCCGTTCGCCGGGAGCCCCCCGTCGGTCATGCGCTGGGTCCCGTCGGTCACGCCCCCACTCTATGATCCGGGACATGAAAACGCAGATCATTGAAGTCCGTACGGGAAACCGGGAGACGATCAGGGATATCACCCGCGACTGCGCGGACTTCGTCCGCACGGCGGCGGACGGGGGCGACGGGCTGCTGCACGTCTTCGTCCCGCACGCCACCGCGGGAATAGCGGTGATCGAACTCGGCGCGCGCAGCGACGATGATCTCATGGCCGTCCTCGCCGACCTGCTGCCCGCCGACGACCGGTGGCGGCACGCGCACGGAGCCCGCGGGCACGGCCGGTCGCACGTCATGCCGGCCTTCGTGCCGCCGCATGCGACCATCCCGGTGACGGGCGGCCGCCTCGCGCTCGGCACGTGGCAGTCCATTGCCCTGGTCGACCTCAACGTCGACAATCCGGACCGCCAGGTCCGGCTCTCCTTTCTCGGCTGATGCACGTCCTGGTCGAGGGTTCGGGCGGGAGTTCGGGCTGGCCGCAGCCGGGCTGCCGGTGTGCCTCGTGTCTGCGCTGCCGATCCGACGGGAATACACGGATACGGTCGACCATAGTCGTTGATGGGATAGTGCGGCTGGGGGGCGAGGGAGTGGTGCCGCTGGGGGGCGAGGGAGCGGTGCGGGCCATTGCGGGGGACGGCGGTTGGCGGGTGAGGACAATTGCCGGGGGGTGGGACGTGACGTCGGCGCGCGGGGAACGGCTGTTTTATCCCGCGGGGCCGGGGGCGGTGGCGGATCCGCCGGAGGGGACGGCTCCTTACGACGTGGCGTTCCTGGACATGCTGGCCGATCCGGCTCAGCTGGGGCGACTGCGGGCGCGTGGCCTGATCAGGGCGGACACGGTCACGGCGGTGGCGTTCGCCGATCACCGGGTGACGAGCGCGGCGGAACTCGGGCAACGCAGCCGGTTCTGGCGGGTGAGCGTGCCGGGTGACGGGGACGCGATCACCACGGACCGTTCGGCTCAAGAAAAGGGGGACGCAGGCACCCGGCGGGCACCGTGGCGGGTGCTGGTGATGGGCGGGGCGCGTTCGGGAAAATCGGAACGTGCAGAGCTGCGGCTGGCCGGTGAGCCGGATGTGACCTACGTGGCCACCGGGCGGCGGCCGGGCGAGGCTGGCGACCCGGACTGGACGGCCCGGGTGGCGGCGCACCGGGCGCGGCGGCCCCGGTGGTGGCGGACGGTGGAGACCACCGACCTGGCCGGGGTGCTCGGGTCCGCGCGCGGGGCGGTCCTCATCGACGGGATCGGCACCTGGCTGGCGGCGGTGCTCGACGAGTGCGACGCGTGGGACGGCGCGGCCGGGTCGGGAGAAAAGGCGGCGAAGCGGGCCGGGGAGCTGGTCGCGGTGTGGCGGCAGACCGAGGCCTACGTGGTCGCGGTCAGCGACGAGACGGGGATGGGCGTGGTGCCGGCCACCGCCGCCGGGCGGCTGTTCCGGGACCGGCTGGGCCGGCTGAACCAGGCGCTGGCCGCGGAGTCGGAGGAGACCGAGCTGGTCATCGCCGGGCGGGTGATGCCGCTCGGTACCTGGTGACGGAGCGGTGACAGGGTAGTCGTAAGGTAACAGTACGATGACAATCCTGACGTTATCGCGTGTTACGCGGCCATCCCGCGGCGATGTCTGCTTCCCCGGCTGGCCAGTCCGGCCTGCTGGCCGCTACCGTAGGAAGCCTGCGGCCGTGCGTCGGCAGCTTACTCTGCGGGGGGGTTCGATGGGTTCGCGCCCCTCGGGCCAGACAGCGATGAGGTGATGACGACTATGGCGCGCGTGGTAGTCATTGGCGACCTGATGACGGACGCGGTTGCCCACGCGACGCTGCCGCTTGCCCGGGGCAGCGACACTCCGGCGAACGTGACCATGCACGGCGGCGGCTCCGGAGCCAACATCGCGGCCTGGATGGCCGCCGACGGGGGCGACGTGGCGTTCGTCGGACGGCGCGGCGCGGACATCGCCGGGCGCAACCGCGACATGGAGCTCATGGGCTACGGCGTGGACGCCAGGCTGGTGATGGACCCGGAGCGGCCCACCGGCACCTGCGTGGTGATGGTGACGCACAAGGGTGAGCGGACGATGCTGTCCGACCCAGGTGCCAACGCCGCCCTGTCCCCGGACGACCTGCCGCACGACCTGTTCGTGCCCGGCGCCCACCTGCACGTGTCCGGGTACACGCTGCTGTCGGAGGGGGCCAGGGCGGCGGGCCTGGCCGCGATCGACTACGCCAGGCGGACCAACATGACGGCGTCGGTGGACGGGGCGTCGGCGGCGCCGCTTGACCGGGCCGGGGCCGAGCCGTTTCTCGAGCTTTCCTCCGGGGCCGTGCTGCTGTTCGTCAACGCCGCCGAGGCCACCGTGCTCACCGGCCGGGATGACCCGGAGCAGGCGGCCCGGGTGCTGACCGCCTGGTACCCGCACGTCGCCGTCAAGCTCGGCGCCGAGGGCGCGCTGTTTTACGCCAACGGCCGGCCACCGGTGCGGGTGCCCGCGCCGCCGGTCGACCGGGTCATCGACGGCACCGGGGCCGGCGACGCCTTCATCGCCGGCTTCCTGCCCGCCTGGCTGGACAAGAAGCCGCCGGGCGAGGCGCTGGCCGGCGGCTGCCGGCTGGCCGCGCACGCGCTCAACCTCGTCGGCGCCCGGCCGGTGCTGTGA
>JBEKGC010000428.1:0-5803 GCA_050013055.1 Streptosporangiaceae bacterium | reverse complement strand
GGCACAAGATCTCGCCGTGCGGGATGAGGAACCAGCCGTCCTCGCTGGCCGCCCAGCGCCGCCAGCCCTGGGCCAGCCGTTCCAGGTCATCCCTGGTCGCCAGGCCATGCTCGACCGCCCGGTCGCCGAACGGGGATTCGGTCAGCCGCTGCGCCCATGACGCGCCCCACCAGGGCCGGTCCACCGGACCGGTGTAGCACCACGCGCTCGCCGACGCCTCGATCGAGGTGAACCCGGCCTGCCGGGCCCAGGACAGCATGCGCCGGCCCGCGTCGGGCTCGCCGCCGAGCGCCCGCGCCACCGTCCGGTACAGGGCCTGCCACTCGGTCAATCCCGGGTCGTCGGGAAACCAGAACATCCCGGCGTAATCGCCGTCCCTGGCCGCGATCAGCCCGCCGGGCCGGGTGACCCGGCGCATCTCGGTGAGCGCGGCGACCGGGTCGGACAGGTGCTGGAGCACCTGGTGCGCGTGCACCACGTCGAAGCTGTCGTCCGGGAAGCCAAGCTCGTACACGTCGCCGACGTCGAAGCGGACGTTGGCCTGGCCGCGCCGGTCCGCCTCGGCCTGGGCCAGGGCGAGCACGTCGGCGGCCGCGTCGATCCCGGTCACCTGGCCGTCCGGAACCCGGGCGGCCAGGTCCGCGGTGATCGTGCCCGGCCCGCAGCCGACGTCGAGCACGCGCGCGTCGGCCGGCAGCCGGGCCAGCAGGTACCCGGCCGAGTTGTCCGCCGTCCGCCAGCGGTGGGACCGGAGCACGCTGTCGTGGTGGCCGTGCAGGTAGGTGTCGGGGTTAGCTGCCATCCACCCATCATCCCCCGGCCTGGGGTAGCCGACGCGGGCCGGGAGGGGCGTGTCCCCTCCCGGCCCGCGGCGTTTAGTAGCCGAAAATTGACTCGAGGAAGAACGCGGGACCGTTGGGCGTACCCACGCCGGTCTCGTCGTCGTATCCCGGGGTGTCGTGCAGGGTCGAGCTCTGCACGTCGATGGTCTGCAGCCGGTAGAACTTGCCCTCGGAATTGTTCAGGAAGTTCACGTAGTCGGTGCGGACCTGGGCCACCGGGGAGGTCGGCGCCACGCTGTCATGCAGCCCCGGGGTGCCCAGCATGCGGTAGTACAGCGGGTTGATGAAACCAAGCGACCGGTGGTGCAACTGGTCAGCCACCGCCACCACGCCGGCCAGCAGCGGGGAGGACAGGCTGGTCCCGCCGATACGGTACTGACTCCAGTAGGTGCCGTCGGGGAAGACCTGGGTCTCGCCGATCTCGAAGCCCGTGTTGGGGTCGCCGTCCATCGCGATGTCAGGCACCGCCCGCATCGGGGTGCTGCCGTAGTACTCGGAGATGTTCGTCGGCACCCGGCCGGCCTGGTAGAAGGGCTGGGGGAAGAGCTGGCTGGTCCCGCCGCCGCCGCCGGAGCTGTAGGTTCCCGGCGGGGTCGGCGTCCAGGCTCCGTTGGTCAGGTCCGCGTAGGCGTTCTGCCACCCGTACTCGTTCACCCGCTGGCCGCTGCGGCTGATCAGCAAGCTGGTGCCGCCGACGCCGGTGACGTAGGGGAGGTCGGCGGGGAATTCCACCGACTTGCTCGCCAGGTCGGTACCGCCTGCCGTGTTGTCGCCCGAGTCACCGGAGGAGAAGTTCACGGTGATCCCCGTCAGCGCCGCTTCCAGCGAGAACTGCTGGTAGAACGCCACGTAGGCGGTGCCGAGCAGGTTGATGTCGTCGGTGCCTGAGTTCCAGGAGTCGGTGATCACGTTGGCGACGTGGTTGTCGATCGCGCTGGCCCACGCGTCATCCAGGCCGCTGAGGCAGTCCGGGGCTCCGACATAGACGATCTTGGCGCCGGGGGCCATCGCGTGCACGGCCTCGACGTCGAGGGTTTCCTCGCCGTACCAGCCCTGCGCGCCGCACAGGCTGGCCTGGTCGTAGCCGTTGGGGCCGGGAGTGATCTGAGAGAACTGGCCAGGAGCGAACGTGGGCTGGCCGTGTACCCGGCTGTACTGCTGGGCGTCCTGGTAGATCGTCGGCGCGGCGTAGGCGTCGGTGATCGCCACCGTGACTCCGCGGCCGGTCTGGCCCGCGCGCAGCAGCGAGCTCTCTCCGTAGGCCGACTGGAGCTGCTGGGGGCCGTACCCGCACAGTGCGTACGGCTGGTGCTTGCCGTAGGCGGCCGGCTGGGCGTTGGCGATCTTCTGCGCGTAGTACGCCGAGCACGGCTGGACCCCGTACCTGGCGCCGGCCGGGGGCCCGGGCTCGGTGTCGGCGGGCTGCTTCAGGGTCGAGCCCTGGTCGATCCCGAGCACCGCCGTGATCGCGCTGCTGACGGCGGCCGGGGTGTTGGCCGGCAGAGACAGCGGTGTGGCGTTGGCCCGGACGTCCTTACCCAGGTAAGAGTAGTTGTGCAGGCTGGTGCCGAAGGTGCTTTCCACCTTGGCGACCGACCCGCTGGCCTCCACGTACATCCCGCTGGGCAAGGTCGCGGTGACCTGGAAGCCCGCCGAGCGGAGCCAGCTCTGCACCGCGGCCACGGAGGCGCTCGACGGCGCGTAACGGGCGTCGAAACTCGCGTTGGACAGCCATTGGCCGTAGCTGGCGCTGGCCGGATCGGAGATCGCCTGCAAGGCGGCGACCGCGCCGGAGGAGTCGCGCAGACCGAGCAGGACGCCAAAGTCGACCTGTTGCGATGACTGGCTCGTGCCCATGTCGCGGGCCTGGTGCAGCCACCGGGGGGTACTGCCGCTCAGCGGGTGGCGCCCTTGCGGCGCCGCCGAGGCCGATCCGGCGACCGCCGAGAGGCCGATGACGGTGGCGCTGGCCAGCAGCCCGGCGGCCACTCTGCGGGTGAATCGAGATGAACCCATTCCGCTCCTAAACTGGAAAATCACGGCTAAACACAAACGGCTGCTAGCCAATCCCGTGGCCGTATGCGCGTCAAGGGGTGCCACCCGAAGTAATCCATTTGAGATCAGCCGGAGCGTAGCGTCCTAGATACTTAGCGTAGCAATCTAGATACGGATCGTAGCGCACTTAGACCTGGCCCTTGCCGTGGCCGGGCCGGCTGCCTTCGCCCGCGTCGGTGGTCCCGCGCACCACCGCGATCACCCCGAGCAGCGCGGCCAGCGGCACGACCAGCGCGATGAAGTCGGAGGAGGTGAAGTTGCCCAGCGCGTCCAGGGCCCCGGCGAACCCGACGATCATGATCGCGACCACCACAAGCCCCCAGCCGTTGAGGAAGAGCCGCAGGGTGAAGGGCGGCGCGGCGGGGGTCACGTCGGGCACGGCGGTGACGGATTTCGTCTCGCGGCGCTCGGCCAGGCCCTCCCGCACCCGGGCGGTGATCGTCAGCTGGCCCGGCTGGTCCGCGATCAGCAGCAGCTCGTCGGGATGAGCCGGGTCGGGGGACTGCGACACCGAACCCCCGCCGACGGCCCACGACACCACCTGTTGCGGCCCCGCCGAACGGATCCGGTAACGGGCCTGCTCGCCGGTGACCACGTGCTCCGGCCCTTCGATCACGGCCGGCGGCGCCGCCCGCGCCCGGCCGTCACCGTCGACCTCGAGCTCAGCGGCCGCGCCCTCCTCCGGCCCGCCCTCGGCTGCGCCCGTCTCCGCGATCACCAGGAACTGGCGGCGGACCAGCAGCTCGGCCAGCCGGATCTGGCGCGCATGCACGTTCCAGGCCATGGCCACCACCACCGCGGCCAGCCCGGCCGCCCCGAGCGCGAACCACACCGCGACCGCCGGATGACTGACCCCGGCGGCCCCGGCGGCCCCGGTGGTCAGCGCCAGGCTCCGGCCCGTCACCGCGGCGGGCATGTCCGGAGCAATCGCAACCATGCCAGTATTAAAACATATGATCGAACGAACGGAAAGTGGTAACTCGCCATTCGAACCGATCTCCCGCCGAACGCTCCGCCCCCTTCCCGGCAATATCAAGGTAGGAGGAGCCTTGAGGGTTGAGCGGGAGACAGACGGCACGCTGATCGAGCGGTCCGCGCGCGGCCGCCCTGACGCGTTCGTCGAGGTGGTCAGGCGGCACGAGGTGGCGGTGCACGGTTTCCTGGCCCGCCGGGCCGGCCGCCAGGTGGCCGCCGACCTGCTGGGTGAGGTGTGGGTCCGGGCGTTCGCCGGGCGGGACGGTTACGACCCGGCGTACGCCGACGCGCGGCCGTGGCTGTTCGGCATCGCCAGGAACGTGCTGCGCGCCCACTGGCGAGCCCGCCCGGAGGCCGGCCCGGCCAGCGACCGGGCGGAGGATCCGTGGGACGAGGTCATCGACCGCCTGGACTCGGCCGGCCGGGCCCACGCGCTGACCGCCGCGATCGGAGCCCTGCCGCCCGCCGAACGCGACGTGCTCCTGCTCGTGGCCTGGGAGCAGCTGACCCCGGCCCAGGCCGCCGTGGCGCTCGGCGTCCCGCCCGGCACCGCCCGCAGCCGCCTGCACCGCGCCCGGGCCGCCCTCCGTCTCGTCCTCGCCGAGGAGAAAGCATGACGCCACCCGACCCGCTCACCGCCCTCGGCTCCGTGGAGCCGCCCGCGCCCGACGTCCTCGACGCCGCCCGCGAGGCCCTCTGGTCAGCCATAACGCACGAGATGCTGACGAAGGACCCGTCCGTCGGCCAGACCACCCGGACGACAGACCCGGCCGCGGGCCAGACCGCCAGGCACCCGAGCCCCGAGCCCCGGGTCCGGCGACAGCGATCAGGCCCACCGGATCCAGGCACATGACCGCCACGTCTGATCCCGGCGGGCTGTTCCGGCAGCGGAACTTCCGGCTGCTGTGGATCGGGGAGACGATCAGCGTGGCCGGCAGCTCGATGGCGGTGGTCGGCGTGCCGCTGGCCGCGGTCACGGTGCTGCGCGCGAGCACCTTCGCCGTCGCGGCCCTGACCGCCGCGGCGTACCTGCCGTGGCTGGTGATCGGCCTGCCGGCCGGCGCCTGGGTGGACCGGCTGCCGGCCCGGCCGCTGATGATCAGCTGTGACGTGATCTCCGCCCTGCTGTTCGCGAGCCTGCCCGCCGCCGCCTGGCTGGGCGTGCTGAGCACCGGACAGCTGGTGGCGGTGGCGCTGCTGGCCGGCACGGCCAACGTCTTCTTCGCCACCGCCTACCAGGTCGCCCTGCCGTCCCTGGTCAGCGCGGCCGACCTGGTCGCGGGCAACGCCCGGCTCCAGGGCGGGGCTTCCGTCGCCACGATCGCGGGTCGCGGCTTGGCGGGGCTAGCCGCCCAGGCGTTCGGTGCCGTCTCCGCGCTGGAGTTCAACGCGGCGAGCTTCGGCGTGTCCGCCGCCTGCCTGCTGCGCATCCACCCCGCGGTTCCCGTCCGGACGCCGAGGGCCGGCGGCGTGCGGGCGGAAACCTGGCAGGGCATCTGCTTCGTGGCCCGCGACCCGTACCTGCGGCCGCTGACCATCTACGCCGCCATCGCGAACCTGGCGTACACCGGCAACCTGGCCCTGGTCGTCATCTTCCTGCTCCGGGTGGTGGGCCTGAGCTCCGCCGCGGTCGGCTTGCTGCTGGCGACCGGGGGAGCCGGCGGCCTGTTCGGTGCCCTGGCCGCGTCCCGGCTGACCCGCGCCTGCGGAACCGCCCGGGCGCTGGTCCTCACCACTGTCGGTACCGACCTATCCGGCCTGCTCATCCCGTTGACCGAACGGGGACCCCGGCTCGCCTGCTACCTGGCAGGCTCGACGCTGGTGGCCGGCGGCCTCGTCGTCACCAACGTGATCGCCACGAGCTTCCGGCAGGGATACTGCCCGCCCTCGATGCTCGGCCGGGTGACCGCGAGCATGCGCTTCCTCGCCTT
>JBEKGC010000427.1:0-5818 GCA_050013055.1 Streptosporangiaceae bacterium | reverse complement strand
TCCCTGACCTGATGACCGTGCTTCCACAGCTGCAGCCAGGTCAGCTGGGCCACATCCGCGGCATCGCTGTGGTTAAGGCCGGCTCTCATCGCCGTGTGGATGACCAGCCCTCCATACCGGCTCATGATCGCGTCCCAGGCGGCCCAGTCTCCCTGGCTGGCCCCGGTCAGTAGGTCGTCGGCGCAGTGGTCTCTCAGCTCATCGGCAGGCGCGGTGGCTATCATGCCTGCCGTCCCGGTTCCAGTCGGGCGCAGGCGGCAGTTACAGGATCTGATGACATGGTGAATCCCCATCGCGTTCTCGTCGGGGTTCGGAAGCGACTTCTCACGCCGGTCAGGGACTGACGAAGATCCGCTCTTGACGGAACTCATCGTGGCGAGGGGTCCTGCAGTTCCCGCTGTAGTGCTCACTGCACTGAGCCCTGCAGTGAGCACTACACGGGCCGGTGCCGCCGCGGGGAATTACCCCAGCCGGCCGGACGCAGGCATCATCGCGATCCGACGGCGGGCAACGCGAGGGCCAGCGCCAACTGTCCGTCGAGGAACATCAGACCGCGCTGACTGAATTCTTCAAATATCTCCCGAACGGCCCCTGCTGATAGCCGCAGGCCAAGTTTCCGCTGGACAGCGGCGGCCGTCGTGGGCTTGGCCGTACAGGCCAGATAAAGGTCAGCGAGCGTGTCCTCGAATGTGTATGTACCATCCCGTCCCTGCCGCCTGCTGTCGCAGATCTGAACGAAATGAGGAGCCGCCCGGTATGTCAGGGACGGCGGTATTTCTGCGCGCCAGGAATCAGTCCAGCTCGCCACCGCGCCGCGTACCTCGGCGTACGTTTTTTCTGATACGTGGCTGTCGGCCTGATAGTCGAAAAAGTAGGCAATGCGGTCAAGGTCGATGCCATCAGGATAGATGTAACTGTAGCTGCGTTCTGGCGTCCTGTCGCTGAGCTTGGTCGTGTTATGCCCGGTGAAGAGCGGGCTGAAGCGCTCGAGCCATATTCGGCTGGCCGCGGCCGGAGGCGGCAGGTGGAAGAGATCTCCGATGATCGCTGCCTGATCGGCATAGTCCTGCTCGGTTTCCCCTGGAAAACCCCAGATGAGGTTCCAGGAAACACGAATCCCGTAATACTGAGACCAGCGCAGCAAGTTGACGTTCTGGGCGGCGCGAACGCCTTTGCGCATAAGACTCAGCACGTTAGAGCTCAGCGACTCAATGCCGGGCTGAATGGTGGTGACGCCGGCGGAGGCCATCAACCTCAGCTGTTCCCGGCTCAGATTGGCCTTCACCTCGTAGAATATTTCGTATCCTGTCTCTGTAGCCGCAAGTACCGGAAACAGATCTTTCAGGTACGTCAAGTCGAGGATGTTGTCAACTGCTTCAAAATGGAAACTCCTGTATCGCCGCGCCTGATGAGCGAATTCGTCGAGCACGCGTTGCGGCGACTTGGACCGGAAGCTCATGGTGGTGGCGTTGAGCCCGCAGAATGTGCAGTGATGTTTTGCGCCCCACCAGCATCCGCGAGCGGTCTCTATCGGCAGCCACACCTGCCTGTGGCCCATATGGGGCAAAATTCCGATGTCCTCGGCCAGCGAGAAGTACTCGTCGTAATCTGGCATGGGCAGATCGTCCAGGGCCGTGGCCGGCGAGACGGGCGGGGTTAGCTTGACCTCCCCGGCCCGGCGGCATGCCACCCCCGGTATGGTGCTCAGGTCGGCGCCACTGGCCACGGCGTCAAGGAGGGCAGGAAAGGCGTCATCACCTTCGCCGATGACGGCGGCATCGATATAATCGAGCGCGCGGACGAACTCCAGGCCCATGTCCCCGTCAAAGTTGGCGCCGCCAAATATTGTGAAAATGTGTGGATAACGTTCTTTCAGGCGCCTGGCAAGTGCGAAGGACGCGGTATTCTGCTGGAATGTCGAGCTGAAGCCTACGATCGCCGCCTCGTGCCAGGGAAATGTGCCAGTCAGCGTATCCAGGTACTCGGGGACGTCGACCTGACGTATCCGGGTGAGCCTTTCACGCAGCTTCTCCGGAGAGGCATCGAGGTAAGCGAGATCATCGGCCAGTTCCTCCGCCATACGCGAATCCTGGTCTGGTGCCGCATCCTGGAACGCGTCCAGCGAAAACAGCCAGTCGCCCACCATGCGGCCGCGGTGCTGGCCAAGTAGCTGATAATAGTCCACGCCGATCTTTTTAGCAAAGCTAAGATTGGCGTGCAGGGTACGAGCGGCAAAGCCGTGGGCCACGGCCACAGACTTGAGCAGCCCGAGCTGGATCGAGGGCCGTCGGACATCCATAAATGGCATTGATACCAGGACTACGGGTCCTGCACGGGCAGCATTGATCTCGTACTGCCGCCTTTCTCGCGCCATCGCCAAAATAATCTGTCAGGGAACAATAAAATTAGGACGATCTATAGTAAACTCAGCTGCATCCCATGGGATAAAGGCTTTAACAAGATCTTCGCGAAGATCGGCGAGAGTCGGCTCCGCCGCGCCTTCCGGATATCTAGGTCTTACCTGTCTGCAGGCCGCCGAGAAAATGGATAGCAGGAGTGCTCGTTCCCGCTCAGAAAGCTGCAACTGAGGTGAAGTCAGCTTCCTGGCCAGATCGTCGATTTCTCCTCGGGTGAATTCTAGTTCAGCCATCACGACCTCCACATTTGATGTTGATCTTTCGCCTAAGCCGGAGCACAGACCCTCTAGTGATATTTGGTCGCGACCCCAGCGGTCTGGAAACACCAAACATACTTCACGGGTCCCGTGCAGCGTGTCAAGATGCGAAGGCGGTCTCTCCTGCTGATCGCGGCTGATTGCCGCCGACGCCACTGCGATGTTTCGGCGGGCTGGCCAGACTAGCCAGACTGTCGAGCTTACCGCGAACGAGGGAGGCGTCGGGGTGGCCGAGTTCGGAGAGGATGGCGAGAGCGCGGTGCCAGGCCTCAATGGCGGCGGCGGGATGCCCTGCCGCGAGGTGAGCGTCGCCGAGGCAAGCCAGAAAATCAGCCTCGATGTTGCGGACTCCGAATTCGCGAAGCAGCTGCCGCGCCTCCTGGTAATGCGCGACAGCCTCCTGATACCGGCCCAGGTGCTGATAGGCACGGGCAATGCTGCTGAGCGCCTCGGCCTGGCCGAACTGATCACCTATTTCCTTTTGCAGGTCGAGCGCTCGCTGGCAGTGCATGAGCCCCATTTCGTCGCCGCCCAACTGAATATGGAACCAGCCGACGGCGTTCAAGGCTCGCGCCTGCCCGGTCCTGTGCCCCGCCGCCCGGAACAACCCGAGGGCCTGCCGCGCGTGGGAGAGAGCCTCCTGGTAGCTGCCCTGCTGATCGAATACCCAGGCCAGGATCCAGTGAGCGTGTGCCTGACCGGGCTGGTCGCCAAGGTCTTGGTAAAACTTGAGGGCGTGCCGGAGGTGAGCATAGGCGTCGTCGTAACGGCGCAGGCGGGCAGAGGTATACGCCAGGCAGCCATGGCTTTTCGCCTGCGCGTACGGGTCGCCCAGTCCGGTGGCAGCTTCCAGGGCGGTCTCCTGGAAGGCGGCCGCCTCGTGCCAGTGACCGCTGCGATCCAAGAACGACGAGAAGGCCCAGGCCAGCTGCCAGGTGTGGACATCGAAGCCCTCATTCGCCGCCTGGCGCAGGGCCGCGAGCAGCACCTGATGCTCGGAGGTGAACCACTTCAGCGCTTCATGGCGGTCGCGAAGATCCTCGGTGATCACCAGCGGACTCGGGGATCCAAGCGTGATGACGTCGTCGCGGCTTGGGCGGAGCAACTCATCGGCACGGTAGGCGGTGCCGAGGTAATGGTCAAGCACCCGGTGGACGGCGGCGCGCCTTTCCTCCGCCGAGTCGTGCACTTCGGCGAGCTCGCCCGCATACGCGCGGAGCAGATCGTGGAACGTGAACCGCCTGTTGCCCCGGAAGGAGAGCAGGTGCGCGCGGGTGAGCTCGGTGAGCAGGGCACGGGCCTGCGGCACGGGAACGCCGAAAAGGCTGGCCACGCCGGGCAGGCCGATGTCCGGACCCGCGTGCAGCCCGAGCAACCGGAAGAGCCGTGCGGCCGGCGGGCTGAGGGTGTTGTACGACCAGGAAAAGACCGCCCGGATGTCGGTGTGGGTGTCCCCGCCGTCGAGCGCGTAAAGCCCGCCGCGTGCCTCGCGCAGTTCCCCGGCCAGATCCGCCAGCGGCAACCGCACATTGGCCGAGGCGCGAGCGCTCACGATGGACAGGGCCAGCGGAAGGCCGGCGCACGAATCTATGATCTGTTCTACCGCAGCAGGCTCGGCCACGATCCGTTGTCTTCCGAGCCGACGGACCAGGAGCGATCTCGCCTCGCCCCGAGGTAGCAGATCGACGACGATGGGCTTGGCGCCATTGGTGGCGACCAGGCTGAGCAGCTGATTCCGGCTCGTCACGATCACCAGGCTCAACGGCGTTCCTGGCAGCAGCGGGCGCACCTGACTGGCGTCGCGGGCGTTGTCCAAGACGATGAGCACCCGCCGGTCCGCGAGCAGGGTGCGGTAGAGGGCGGCCTGCGCGTCGAGGTCGGGCGGGATCCGGTCGGGCGGCACCGCGAAGGCGTCGAGGAAACCCCGGATGGCATCGGCCGGCTCCATAGCCGGCCCGGCCGGGTCGAAACCTCTGAGGTTCACGTACAGCTGTCCATCAGGAAATCGGTCCCGGACCTGGTGCGCCCAGTGCACGGCCAGGGCCGTCTTGCCGACTCCCGCCGTCCCGGCGATCGCCGTGACCACGATCGTCCCGGCCGCGGCATGTTGGTGGCTGGGCAGCAACTCGTTGAGCTGATCGAGCTGCGCCTGGCGCCCTGAGAAGCCGGGCATGCTGTGCGGCAGCTGGGCTGGGACCGGCACCTGGGCGGGCACGGGCAGCTGGTCCGCCACCTGGGCGGGCACGGGCAGCTGGTCCGCCACCTGGGCGGCCACCGGGGCCGCATCGCCGACGGCCGGGATATCGCGGTAGCCGGCCGCGGCAAGGTCTGGATCGCCGGTCAAGATCTGCTGGTGGAGTCGCTGAAGCGGCGCGGCCGGGTCGACGCCGAGTTCCTCGCGCAGCAGCACGCGCGCGTCCTGAAACGCGACCAGCGCATCTGCCCGCCGCCCGGCTTGGTACAGGGCCAGCATGAGCAGGCCATGCAGCCGCTCACGGAGCGGGTGCTCGGCGATGAGCTGCCGTAGCTCGCCGATCACGTCGGCGTGGTCGCCGGTGGCCAGGTCTAGTTCGACACGTTCCTCGATGATGCCGATGAGCCGCTCGCCCAGCCGGTCGCGCTGCGCGTCCAGGAACGGGCTGGTCAAGCCTTCGCAGGCCGGTCCGCGCCAGAGCGCAAGCGCCGAACGCAGGCCAGCGGCGGCGGCCGGCAGGTCGCCGTCGGCTCGCGCCCTGCGTGCCTGGTCCACGTCGAGGTCGAAAATCTCCAGATCCACCCGGCCAGCGGGCACCGCCAGCAGGTAGCCGGCCTCGGTCCAGGTAAGCTGACCTGGCGCCGCGCGGGCAGGCCGGTCAGGCTCTAGCACCCGGCGGAGTCCGGAGATATGCCGGTGCAAGAGATTGGTGGCAGAGCTAGGCTCAGCGTCGCCCCAGACGGCGCTGATCATCTGCGGCCGGCTGATCGGCCGATTCTGTAGCATGAGAAGGACGGCCAGGACGACCCGCTGTTGTACCGGCCCAAGGTTCAAGGCGGTATCTCCACGCCAGGCCTTGAGTGGCCCGAGCACCTGGAATCGCAAGCCTGGATCGCTCACTGGTGCGCCATCCTTATGCCGGCCGTTACCTGACTGCTCATGCACCCGAG
>JBEKGC010000426.1:0-6584 GCA_050013055.1 Streptosporangiaceae bacterium | reverse complement strand
CAGGCCATCGAGCGGGCCCGCCGCGCGCTCGGCGAGTTCGAGATCGCCGGCGTGCGCACCACCTTGCCTTTCCTGCGGGCGGTGCTCACCGAGCCCGCGTACACCGCCGACGGCCCGGACGGTTTCACCGTCCACACCAACTGGATCGAGCAGGACTACCTGCCCGCGGTGCCGGCCGGATCCTGCGGCCCGGCGGATCCGCGGGACGGGCGGGTGGCGGTCCTGGTCGGCCGCCGCTGGCTCGGTGTCGACGTGCCCGGCCTGGCCCAGGCCCGCGAAGGTCCCCTGGTGCTCGCCCGCCAGCAGGCCGCCGGACGACTGGAGCGAGCCGGCCAGGCGGCCTCCGACACGATCCGCGCTCCGATGCGGGGACCGTGATCCGGGTCGAGGTCACCGACGGCGACGAGGTCACCGCCGGACAGCTGCTCGCGGTCATCGAGGCGATGAAGATGGAAAATCCGCTGCGTGCCCCCCACCCGGGCCGGGTCACCGGCCTGCACGTCGCGGTCGGTGACACGGTGGCCCAGGATGCCCCGCTATGCCACGTCACCCCGCCAGCCTCACATTAGGTCACCAGTACCAAAACTAGTGATTTTCTACGGAACATTCGGCTTTAGTGGAGAATTAGGTACCCTACCAGGTACCAAAAGCTCCGCATGAGCCGGATATTCCATCATTTTCCAGGGTATGGCGCACCATGGGGCGCTGGCTTCCCACACCTCACGGTGGCGCCGATGGCGCCGGGGCCGGGGTATTTCTCACTCGATCAGGTACCGTGACCCGTTCCCCGGCCTGACACGACCTGCAGCTCGTCGATCAGCTTCGACGCGCCTGCCTTCGACAGGGCGTCGAGGTCGACCTCCCGGCCGGCTTCGCGGGCCAGCGTCTGCAGGTAAGACCGCTGCGGGCCGGTCATCGGCTCGTCCCCGGTCACCCAGTCCTCGGGATCCTTCTCCGGATTGTCCTGCGGGGCCTGCTGGGCTTGCGGGGCCTGCTGGGCTTGCGGGGCTGGCTGGGCTTGCGGGGCTGGCTGGGCTCGTGCCTGCGGGGTCGGCTTGGCTTGCGGGTTTAGCTCGTCGTTCATGGCTCCTCCATCGTCGGTCGCCCGCCCCCCTACCCGGCGATTCGAATCGAACACATGTTTTGGAAGGGGTACCCAGGTTCGTTCGGACCAAAAGAAACTCAGGGTCGGCGGGGCCTGGTCGCCTTCCCCCGCCCGAACCGGCGCGGAGGAGGATAGCGGTGTGCCAGAAACCTTCAGAGCGGCCATCGACGCCACGACCGTGCCGATGCTGCGGGCTCGCGGCAGCTTCAAGTGGACCGCGCCGGGACCTGACGGGCTCGGCGCCGCCGTGGCGGAGATGGACTTCGGCACCGCGCCGGCCATCCTCGAGGCGCTCGCCGAGCTTTCTGCCGCCGCCAACTTCGGCTACCTGCCCCCGTGGATGGCCGACGAGCTGGCCGCGGCCTGCGCGGACTTCGAGCAGCGCCGCTTCGGCTGGCAGGTCGATCCCGCGGCCATCCATCCTCTCCCTGACGTGATCAAGGCGCTCGAGATCGCCATCACGCGATTCTCCCGCCCGGGCTCCCCGGTCATCTTGCCGACGCCTGCCTACATGCCGTTCCTCGTCGTGCCGGGCATGCTCGGCCGGGACATCATCCAGGTGCGGATGCGCGACGACGGCGGGTTCTTCACCCTCGACCTGGACGCGATCGAGGACGCCTTCGGCGCCGGGGGGCACCTGCTCATCTTCTGCAACCCGTACAACCCGCTCGGACGGGTCTTCACTGCGGCGGAGATGACGCAGCTCACCGAGGTCGTCGACCGGCACGGAGGGCGGGTGTTCGCCGACGAGATCCACGCTCCGCTGGTCTATCCGGGAGCGCGGCACATCCCCTACGCGTCCACCTCCGAGGCCGCCGCGGCGCACACGCTGACCGCCGTCTCCGCCTCCAAGGCGTGGAACCTGCCCGGGCTGAAGTGCGCCCAGGCCATCCTCACCAACGCCCCCGACCGGGAGCTGTGGGAGCAGATGGGGATGTTCGCCTCCCACGGAGCGAGCAATCCCGGCGTGGTCGCCAACATCGCCGCCTACCGGCACGGGCAGCCCTGGCTGGACGACGTCCTCGGCTACCTCGACGACAGCCGCCGGCTGCTGGCCGCCCTGCTCAGCCGGCACCTGCCGCAGGTCCGCTACCGGCCGCCCGACGGCACCTACCTGGCCTGGCTCGACTGCACCGCGATGGACCTGCCCGGCTCGCCCGGCGTCGTCGTCACCGACCGCGCGGGCATCACGGTGGTGGACGGACCCGCCTTCGGGGCCGGCGGCGACGGCGCCTTCCGGCTCAACTTCGCCACCCCGCAGCCCATCCTCACCGAGATGATCGAACGGCTCGCGGCCGCCCTCAACCACCGGTAAGCCGGGCCCGTCCCGCGCGGCCATGGCCGGTCAGGCCCGGGCGGTGCCGACCGCCGACGTGACCGGGTCGGTACCGGAGGCCAGGTGCCATCGGCCACGTCCGGCGGCTTTCGCCGCGTACATCGCCCGGTCCGCGGCGGCCAGCACGGCGTCGCAGCTGTCGTCCGGCCGGGACAAGGCCACGCCCATCGACAGCGACGGCCGGGTCGGCTGGCCGCCCAGGATGACCGGTTGCTGGACGGCCCGCATCACCCGGGCCGCCAGGCTGACCGCTTCGGCCGGGGTCCGCACCTGGCGGCCGATCACGACGAACTCGTCGCCGCCGAGCCGGCCCACGGTGTCCTGCTCCCGGGCCGCCCGCTGCAGCCGCCTGCCCACCTCGACCAGCAGCTGGTCACCCGCCGCGTGTCCCAGCGTGTCGTTGACCTCCTTGAAATGATCGAGGTCGCAGTAGAGCACGGCGGCCCGGCCGTCGGCTTGATGTGTTCCCGCGAGTGCCGCCGCCAGCCGGTCGAGCACGAGCGCGCGGTTGGCCAGCCCGGTCAGCCGGTCGTGCGTGGCCGCGTGCTTGAAACTCGCCTGGATCGTCCGCAGCATCGTGATGTCCTCGATCTGGGTGAGGATCAGGCTCGGGCCGTACCCGCTCGAGCCGTGACCGGTCCCGGCGGCCAGCAGCGTGGAGTTGACACGGCCCCAGACCTCGTTGCCGTCGGGCCGGGTGAAGTGGATCTCGTACTGGTCGTGGGTGCTGATGGTGGTGTCGGTACTGCGCCTGCCGAGGGCGGTGTCCGGCCGGCTGAGTTCGGGGGCCGTGCGGCCGAGCAGGTCGGCGGCGGTGCGGCCAAGCAGTTGCTCGCAGGCCGTGTTGACCCTGGTAATGCGCTGGTCCTCGGTCAGCAGCGCGATGGCGATGGGCGAACGGTCGAACATGGCGCGAAACAGCTGCTCGGAGTCGGCCACCAGCGTGTGCACCCGCGAGTTCTCGATGGCCAGCGCGGCGTGCACGGCGAACTGCTCGAGCAGCTGACGGCGCTGGGCGTCCGGGCGGCGCCCGTCGACCGGCATGTCGATACTCAGCACGCCGATGAGCGCGCCGTCCGGTGCGTGCAGCGGGGCCAGCAGCAAATCCTCCGGGTGCCACCCATCAGGGACGTCGCTCGGCTCGATCGGCGGGATCCAGCCCGGGATGGACCTGGCCTGGCTCTGATCGCTGCGGTGATCAAGGAACCGCAGGTCACCCCAGGACTCGCAGCTGGCAAGCAGCCGGTGCCAGCTCTCTACCGAGGCGCGGGTGCCGAGCAGGGCGCGGGTGGCGTCCTCCGGTCCCGCGATCGCCACCACCTCGCACATGTCGCCGGGCCTGACCAGGTTCACCAGCGCGCAGCCGAACCCCAGCTGGTCCACCACGGCCTGGACCACGAGCTGCAGGGTCTGCCTGAGCTCCAGGCTCGAGGCGATGCGGCGCGCCAGCTCCGCCAGCAGCCGGGCGGCCTGCGCGTCGATCGCGGCCGGGCCGGGCCCGGGCCGGCCCGGGGGCAGGCCGACGGAACCACCAGGCCGCGGCGGCCGGCCAGCCGTGCTGTCCACGCTCCGCCCCCGTTTCTCGATTACTACGAGGAGCACTTATGTTACAGCGCTTAGTAATGATGACGGTGGTGAACGCACCTAGGCCCGGCGGCGGGCCTCCATCAGCCGCAGGATGAGCGGTGTGAAGATCAGCTGCATGGCCAGCTCCATCTTCCCGCCGGGCACGACGATGATGTTCGGCCGGGACATGAACGAGTCGTGCAGCATCGACAGCAGGTAGGGAAAGTCGATGCCCTTGGGGTTGGCGAACCGGATGACGAGGAAGCTCTCGTCGGCGGTCGGGATGAACCGGGCGATGAACGGATTCGAGGTGTCCACCGTCGGGACACGCTGGAAGTTCACGTGCGTCCGGGAGAACTGCGGGCAGATGACGTCGACGTAGTCCGGCATCCGCCGCAGGATCGTGTCCACCACGGCCTCGCTGGAGTAGCCGCGGGTGGTCTTGTCCCTGTGCAGCTTCTGGATCCACTCCAGGTTGATGATCGGCACCACCCCGACCAGCAGGTCGGCGTGGGCGGCGATGTCCACCTTCTCGGTGACGGCGGCGCCGTGCAGGCCCTCGTAGAACAGCACGTCGCTGCCGGGCGCGACATCCTGCCACGGCGTGAAGGTGCCCGGCTCCTGGCCGAACGGCCGCGCCTCCTCAGCATCGTGCAGGTACTTGCGGACCTGCCCGCCGCCATGCTCGCCGTAGTCGCGGAACAACGTCTCGAGCTCGGTCAGCAGGTTGGCCTCGGGGGAGAAATGGCACAGGTGATGGTTGCCCTGCCGGTCGGCTTCGGCCATGGCCGCGCTCATCTCGCGCCGGTCATAGCGGTGAAACGAGTCGCCCTCCACGATGGTGGCGTTGATCTGCTCGCGGGTGAAGATGTGCTGGAACGTGCGGGTCACCGAGGACGTGCCGGCCCCGGATGAGCCGGTGACGGCGATGACGGGGTGCTTGGCCGACATGGTTCTCCTGCGCTCAGGGGGCCCGGAACAGGGACCTGGTGTTGAACAGCGAGTCGTCGAAGGCCGGCGCCGATCCTCCGAACTGGTGGTAGCGCTCGATCCGCTCGACCTCGTTCCGCGAGCCCAGGATCAGCGGCGCGCGCTGGTGCAGGTCGGCGGGCGCCAGGTCCATGACGCGTCCTCGCCCGGTGCTGGCCGCGCCGCCGGCCTGCTCGACGATGAACGCGATCGGATTGCACTCCTGCATCAGCCGGAGCCGCCCCGGCTGAGCCGGCTCATTGCTGTCCCTGGGGAACAGGAACACGCCGCCGCGGGTGAGGATGCGGTACGTCTCGGCGACCAGCGAGGCGATCCAGCGCATGTTGAAGTCGCGCCCGCGCGGCCCGGTCCGGCCGGCCAGGCACTCGGAGATGTAACGGCGCACCGGCGGCTCCCAGAACCGCTCGTTGGACGCGTTGATGGCGAACTCATCGCAGTCCCGCGGGATGCGCAGCTGGGGATGGGTGAGGATGAACGCCCCGATGTCGCGGTCGAGGGTGAACCCGTCCACGCCGTCGCCGGTGGTCAGGATCAGCATGGTGGACGGCCCGTACAGCGCGAAACCCGCGCACACCTGGGCCGTACCCGGCTGGAGGAAATGCTCCGCCCGCGGCGGCGCCGCCGGGTCCGGGCTGCGCAAGATCGAGAAGATGGTGCCGACGGGGAAGTTCGCGTCGATGTTGTCCGAGCCGTCCAGCGGGTCAAACGCCAGCAGGTACTTGCCGCGCCGCTGACCCTGCGGGATGGGGTAGATGCCTTCCGTCGCGGCTGAGGCCACCGCGGCCAGGTGCCCGGCCCATTCGGTCTCGCCGATCATCACCTCGTGGCTGATCAGGTCGAGCTTCTTCCGCACGTCGCCCGGCACGTGCTGCACCCCTGGCGAACCCGCAGGACCGGCCAGGGCGCCGCGGCTGACCTGGTTGCTGATGATCTTCACGGCGGTGGCCACCGCGTTGAGCAGCCCGGAGAAATCACCGGTGGAACCGGGATGCCGGTGCTCGGACTCGATGGTGTACCGGGTCAGCGTCCGGCGTTCCTCCCGCATGGCTAGGTTCGCACCAGGGTGGCCGCCGAAGCGGACGCTTCGCTGGCGCCGTGCCGTCCGGGCATGGTAGCCACTCTCCTGACCAGGTTGCGCCGTCCTGGCCAGGCTAGCCGCGACCGGCCGCAATGGCCTCACCCGCGGGAGGGAACGGGCGGGTGAGCTGCGCTACATGCCGAAGTCCGCCAGCTTCCTGAGCCGGTCCAGGATTTCCGCGTGCACGGCATCGGGGGACTGGGCCCCGTTCACGGTGAACATCCACTCCCGGCCGGCGTAGTACTCGAGCAAGGGCACCGTGTTGTCCAGGTACACCTGCAGGCGGTGCTCGATGACGGCTTGGGTGTCGTCAGATCCGCGTCTCCTGGCCAGCAGCCGGCGCACCAGTTCCGCCGACGGGACGTCGAGGTGGATGGCGGCCTGCACCTCGGCGCCGAGGGTGCGAGCGGTGCGGAACGAGGCCTTGGCCTGGTCGACGGTGCGCGGGAAGCCGTCCAGGACGTAGCCGCCGGCCTCGGTCGCGGCGACGACAGGTTTGCGCAGCATGT
>JBEKGC010000425.1:0-5903 GCA_050013055.1 Streptosporangiaceae bacterium | reverse complement strand
AGGATGGCGTCGAAGGGGGCCGTCGCGGTGAGCGCGACGCGGGTCACGGCCTGCAGGTAGGCCTGGGCGAAGATGAGCGCGTTGGCTCCGATGGCCTGGCCGCGGTCGCGCAGGTAGCGGGTCAGCGGGAGCAAGGTGTCTTCCTTGTCCGGGGTGACCGGGGCCAGCGTGGCGTGGGCGGCCCAGAGGACCTCGAAGTACGGCACCACGTCCGGGCCGAACGGCGCGGGGATGTCTTCGACCTGGTGCCCGAGGCTGGCCAGCAAGGTGCTCGCCTCTTCGTAGGCGGTCACGCAGTCCGGGTGCACCTCGGCGCCCTCCACCGGGCTCTGCCTGGTCCGGCCGATCCGCAGCTGGCCGGGCGCCCGGCGGGCGGCGGCGAGAAAGGACGCACCTGGCGGCGGTGACGGCAGGGTGTACATGTCGCCTAGCTGGTTGCCCGCCATCACGTCGAGCAGCAGCGCGGCGTCGGCGACGGTGCGGGCGATCGGCCCGTTCACGCCCAGGCCGAACAGGTCGGGCACGAGCGGTCCGCCGGAGACCCGGCCGCGGCTCGGCTTGATCCCGAACAGACCGCAGACGCTGGACGGGATGCGGATCGACCCGCCGCCGTCGTTGCCCTGGGCGGCCGGCGCCAGGCCCGCCGCCACCGCGGCGGCCGCGCCGCCGCTCGACCCGCCCGCGGACCTGGACAGGTCCCACGGAGTGCGGGCCGGCGGCCCGATCTTGGTTTCCGTGTAGCAGGGCAGCCCGAACTCCGGCGTCGCCGTCTTGCCCGTGATGACCGCGCCGGCCTGCCTGATCGCGGCCACCACGTAGTCATCGGTGCTGGCCACGTTGTCGGCCAGGGCGGCCGAGCCGAAGGTCTGCCGGACTCCGGCGACCATGTTCAGGTCCTTGATCGGGATCGGGACACCGGTCAGCGGGGGTAGTTCGGCCGGGTCACCGGCGGCCGCGACGGCCTTCTCGGCGGCCAGGGCTTGCTCGGTGGCGAGTTCGGCGGTGACGGTGAAGAAGGCCCCGACCCGGTCGTTAAGCTCCTCCATGCGGTGCAGGTAGTGCTCGGTGACCGCGACGGGTGACAGCTCCCTGGTCCGGATCGCGGTGGCCAGCTCAATCACGGTGAGCTCGTGGATCTGCGTCATGCTGCCTCATGGTAAGCCACGTGCGTCCCGGCCTCTCGCCGGTTTCCGGCCCCGTGTCTTGCTATAAAACCTACTGCCGTAGGGCACAATCGTGGTTGGTAACCGTGCTATGCGCTTAGTCCTAACGCAGTTACGCTGAGGTGGTGGGTGAGTACCGGATGGCGTGGCCGAAGCTGAGAAGTAAAAAGTCATCGGGGCATGCGGTGGCATCAGACGATCGCAGCGGGGCAGCACCGGACGGAGCGCAGACGCATGGCCCGGCGCCCAACCGTCCGGCGAACGCCTCGACGGCGGGCGAGCCGCCAGGCTCCGGGCCGGGGCTAGCCGAGGCGGGGCCGGCTTGGGTGGGGCCAGCCGAGGCGGAGCGAGCCGAGGCGGGGCTAGCCGGTTCGGACGAGGGCGGCGAGATGGGCTCCGCGCCGTCGTTCCTGGAATGGGGATCCCAGGACGCGGTCGAGCCCGACGACCTGCCGGACGCGGATTCGCCCGGCGACGGGACCGGGCCGGAACCGGCCAAGGCTCCATGGAAGCTCGTGGTCACGCCGGTCGAGCAGGCCGGCGGTGACACGCCGCGGCCCGGTATCGGCGAGCAGCGCGGCAACGTGGCGCACCTGGCCGCCAACCCGAGGATGCGGACCTGGCGGCGGCGGATCATCATCGCGATCGTGGTCGGGGTGGCGTTCTCGCTCCTGGTGTCCTGGCGGCTCGGGCTGACGCTCGCCGTCATCGCCGTCATCGCCGACACCATCTACTCCTCCAGACGAGGTCTGCCCGGCCAGCGGGCGAAGATGACGGTGGCCCAGCGCCACACCCGCAGGCAGCTGGCCAAACTCGGGCGGGCGGGCTACCGGGCCATCCACGGCAACCTCATTCCTGAAAGCCAGGAGCAGATCGACCACCTGGTGGTCGGGCCGACCGGCGTGTTCGCCATCGACTCGGAGTCCTGGGACAAGCACCTGGTGGTGCGGACCAAGAATGCCAGGCAGCTGTGGCACGGGCCGTTCAGCATGAAGGAGCGGCTCGAGCACGCCCGGTGGGAGTCCGAACGGGCGTCCGAGATGCTCTCCGGCGTGGTCGGCAGCCCGGTCACGGTCCGGCCGGCGATGGCCGTCTACGGACCGAGAATCCCCTGGGACGTGGCCACCATCAGGGAGGTCGACGTGTTCAGCGGGCCGCGGCTGCGCAAGTACCTCAGACGCCGGGCCAGCGAAAACGGCCTGTCCCGGCTGGACGACGCCCAAGTCGACCGGATCTACGAGGCGGCGAACCAGGCCTTTCCGCACCTGACCGCCGGCGGCCGGGCGGGCTGAGCCCGGGACCGATATCCTGACATCGTTCCGGTCTGCCACCTGCGGCATCGACTGAACCTGGGCGGAACGCGCGCGCCGGTACGCTGGTACTCCTGACATCACAAAACTGAGAGGAAGATCGGTATGCCGCCGCTTCGGTCCCGTACGGTCACGCACGGCAGGAACATGGCGGGTGCGCGCGCCCTGCTGCGCGCCACCGGGGTGGCCAGGGAAGACATCGGCAAGCCGATCATCGCGGTCGCGAACAGCTTCACCGAGTTCGTCCCCGGTCACGTGCACCTGCGCGAGGTCGGCCAGGTCGTGGCGGCGGCGGTGCGGGAGGCTGGGGCGATCCCGCGTGAGTTCAACACGATCGCGGTCGACGACGGCATCGCGATGGGACACGGCGGCATGCTGTACTCGCTGCCGAGCCGGGAGCTGATCGCCGACTCCGTCGAGTACATGGTCAACGCGCACTGCGCCGACGCCATGATCTGCATCTCGAACTGCGACAAGATCACGCCGGGCATGCTGATCGCGACCATGCGGCTGAACATCCCCACCGTGTTCGTCTCCGGCGGGCCGATGGAAGCCGGAGCGCCGGCTGGCCTGGCGGCCGGTTCCCCCGGTTTCGGGCGCAAGCTCGACCTGATCGACTCGATGGTCGCCTCGGCGGATCCGTCGGTGTCCGACGACCAGTTGCTCGAGATGGAAGAGTCCGCCTGCCCGACGTGCGGCTCCTGCTCCGGCATGTTCACCGCCAACTCGATGAACTGCCTGACCGAGGCGATCGGCCTGGCCCTGCCGGGCAACGGAAGCACGCTGGCCACCCACTCGGCCCGGCGCGGCCTGTTCGAGCGGGCCGGCCGCGCGATCGCGGAGATCACCCGCCAGTACTACTACGACGGGGATTCCTCCGTGCTGCCCCGCTCGATCGCGAACCGGGACGCGTTCGAGAACGCGATGACCCTGGACGTGGCCATGGGCGGGTCGACGAACACGATCCTGCACCTGCTGGCGGCGGCGCACGAGGGCGAGGTGGACTTCGGCCTCAAGGAAATCGACGAGCTGTCCCGCCGCGTGCCCTGCCTGTGCAAGGTCGCGCCGAGCAGCGCGTATCACCTGGAGGACGTGCACCGGGCCGGCGGCATCCCGTCGATCCTGGGCGAACTCGACCGGGCCGGACTGCTCCACCGCGAGGTGCGCACGGTGCACAGCGCGTCGTTGCGAGAATTCCTTGACACCTGGGATCTCGGCTCCGCGTCGGTCAGCGACGAAGCCGTCGAGCTGTACCACGGTGCGCCCGGCGGAGTCCGCACCACCCGCCCGTTCTCGCAGTCGGCCCGCTGGGAGACGCTGGACACCGACCGGGCCGGCGGCTGCATCAGGGACGCCGGGCACGCCTACACCGCCGATGGCGGGCTGGCCGTGCTCTACGGCAACGTCGCGCCGGACGGCGCGATCGTCAAGACTGCGGGGGTGCCGGAAGAACTGTGGCGGTTCTCCGGGCCGGCGGTGGTGTTCGAAAGCCAGGAAGACGCGGTGGCGGGCATCCTCAGCGGCGCGGTGGGCAGGGGCGACGTGGTGATCATCCGCTACGAGGGGCCGCGCGGCGGCCCCGGGATGCAGGAGATGCTGTACCCGACCAGCTTCCTCAAGGGCAAGGGCCTGGGCCGGGACTGCGCCCTGATCACCGACGGGCGGTTCTCCGGCGGGACGTCGGGCCTGTCCATCTGCCACGTCGCGCCGGAGGCGGCGGCGGGCGGCGTGATCGCGCTGGCCGAAACCGGCGACACGGTGGTGATCGACATCCCGCGCCGCGAACTGCGGCTTGACGTCACCGACGACGAGCTCGCGGCGCGCCGGGAGCGGCTGCTGGCCGGGCTCGGCGGGTACCGGCCGGCCATGCGGCAGCGGCCGGTCAGCGTGGCGCTGCAGGTCTACGCCGCGATGGCCACCTCGGCTTCCACCGGGGCGGCCCGCGACATCACGCTCATCGCGCGCTCGGACAAGTGAGCGCGCCCGCTGGTTTCGTCCGCCCGGCCCGCGCGGCCGACGCCGGGGGGCTGGCCCGGGTGCAGGTGGCGAGCTGGCGCCGCAGCTTCGCCGGGATCGTGCCCGGGGCCCTGCTCGCGGAGCTGACCAGCGACGAAGCCCAGGGCGTATGGCGTGACCGCTGGTCAGACGCGATCACCAACCCGCCGACGAGCAGGCACCACGTGCTGGCGGCGGTGCAAGACGGCCCGACCCCAGGTGCCCGCGAGCTGGTCGGGTTTATCTCCGCCGGGCCGGCCAGCGACGCTGACCGCTGGCCCGGCACCGACGGCGAGCTCTACGAGCTGCGAGTCCTCCCGGAGCAGACCGGGCACGGGCACGGCAGCAGGCTCCTGCACGCGGCCGCGGACACCCTCACCCAGGACGGCTTCCGCACCCTGTCGGCGTGGGCGCTTGAAGCGGACACGGCGCTGCGCGGTTTCCTTGAATCGTCCGGCTGGGCCGCCGACGGCGCCCGGGCCGAACTGGACGTGGGCGTGAGCGTACCCGTGCTCCGCCTGCACACGACCATTAGTGAATAGGGCCCGCGTAGGATCTGGGAGTGGCTGACGCTCGGGAATGGCTGGCGGGAACACGTCCGAGGACGTTGCCCGCGGCGATCGTCCCTGTCCTCATCGGCTCGGGAGTCGCCGCCGGTTACGACAAGTTCTCCTGGTGGCGGGCGGCGCTGGCGCTCGTGGTCGCGCTCGCTCTCCAGGTCGGCGTCAACTATGCCAACGACTACAGCGACGGCGTGCGCGGGTCCGACGAGCGGCGGGTCGGGCCGGTGCGGCTCGTCGCGGCCGGGCTGGCACCGCCGCGGCAGGTGAAGGCGGCTGCGTTCGGCTTCTTCTGCGTGGCCGGCCTGGCCGGGCTCACGCTGGCCGCCGTCACGTCCTGGTGGCTGCTCGCGGTGGGCGCGGGCTGCATCGCCGCCGCCTGGTTCTACACCGGCGGCCCCAAGCCCTACGGGTACAACGGCCTCGGCGAAGTCTTCGTGTTCGCGTGCTTCGGCGTGGTCGCGGTGGCGGGGACCGCGTACGTGCAGATGAAGGGGTTCAGCTGGCTGGGGCTGGCTGCATCCGTGCCAGCCGGGCTGCTGGCCTGCGCCCTGCTGATGGTCAACAACCTGCGTGACATCCGGACCGACACGCTGGCGGGCAAGCGTACGCTCGCGGTCCTGCTCGGGGACGCGCGCAGCCGTGTCGGGTACACGCTGATGCTGCTCGTGCCGTTCGGCATCGTGGCGCTGCTCGCCGTTTTCCGGCCGCTGGCGCTGATCACCGTCGCGGCCCTGCCGCTGGCCCGGATACCCATCAGGTCCGTGCGGGCCGGCGCCTCAGGCCCGGCGCTGATCAAGGCGCTCGGTGAGACCGGGCGGCTGCAGCTGGCCTTCGGGATCGCGTTCACCATCGGCCTGGCCATCCGCCTGTAG
>JBEKGC010000424.1:0-12137 GCA_050013055.1 Streptosporangiaceae bacterium | reverse complement strand
CGCCCCTTCCGTCGCGGACGGCCCGCCCGCCGCGAACGCCCCTTCCGTCGCGGACGGCCCGCCCGCCGCGAACGCCCCTTCCGTCGCGGACGCCCCGCCCGTCGCGGACGCTGTTCCCGCCGTCAGTCCCGCCGCTGACCGTTCCGTCCTTGTCTTTGCTTCCATCGGACATCCCTCCGCCGATCTATCGGAACAAAATCTTCTGTTCCAATGATATCAGAACGGAACGATCGGTTCCATAATTTGCTACACTCCTTCTCATGACCGACGCGCACCCGGTGCCTGGCCGTCAGCGGCACGGCTCGATGAGCGGCCGCCAGGCCGAAGCGGCCCGTAATGACCAGCGCATACTCGACTCGGCCCGGGCGGTCTTCGTCGCCGACCCGGGCGCGCCGATCGCCGCGGTGGCCAAGCACGCCGGCGTCGGCATCAGCGCCCTGTACACCCGCTACGGCAGCAAGGAGGAACTCCTCCGCAAGCTCTGCACAGACGGCCTGATGACCGTCGTCGAGCAGGCGGAGAACGCCATTGACCAGGTCCGCCAGGGCCAGGACCACTGGCAGGTCCTGGCCGGGTTCATGCGCACCATGGTCGACGCGGACACCAGCTCGATGACGCTGGCCCTAGCGGGCCGGTTCGCCCCGACCCCGGAGATGTTTGTCCTGGCCAACCGGTCCGGCGAGGTCATGGGCGAGCTGTTCGGCCTGGTGTGCGACGCGCTCCGCCCCGACGCGGTCCTGCATGACATCTCCCTCGCCGTCGAGCTCATCGCCGCGGTCAAGGTGGCCACCCCGGAGCGCACCACCGAGCTGCGCCACAGGTACCTGGCGCTCGTCCTGGACGGGCTGCGCGCCAGCGAACGGCCTGAGCTGCCCGGCCCTCCGCCCGGCTGGCCCGACATCAGCGACCGCTGGACCCCCGGGCGCTGACGCCAGGACTCAGGCCTGGCGCCGGGCCCGGGCCCGGCGCTTCCCCTCGTGCATGGCCTGCACCCGGGCGATCGGGATCGCCCGGCCCTCCGCTACCAGTTCCTCGCTCAGCCGCTGCGGCGCGGGCAGCTGCCCCGCCCAGGCCGAATGCCCGGCCAGCATCCCCGGCACCGTGTGCACGGTGAAGTCACCAGGCGACACCTGGTCCAGCTCCTCCCAGCGCACCGGGAACGACACCGGCACCCCCGGCCGCACCCGCGGGCTGTACGCCGCGGCCACCGTCGCGCCGCCGGCCCTGGTCGAGTCCAGGAAGACCTTCCCCTCCCGGTCGTCCCGGATGAACGCGGTGGTGGCCAGCGCCGGGTCCAGCTTTTCCGCCCGGGCGGCCAGCGCCCGGGTCGCCGCCGCCGCTTCCTCCGAGGTCGCGCCGTGCACCGGCACGTACACGTGCACGCCCTTGGACCCGCTTGTCTTGACCGCCCCGGCCAGCCCCGCATCGGCCAGCGCCTGCCGGATCAGGAAGGCGGCCGCCACCGCGCGGGCGAACGGTCCGCCTTCCGGCGGGTCGATATCCAGGATCACCTGCGTGGGCTGGTCCCTGCGCTCGGCCAGGACCAGCGTCGGGTGGTACTCTACCGCCCGCTGGTTGGCGAACCACAGCAGCGTGCGCCAGTCGTCGCACAGCGCGTACCGCACCTCGCGACGCGACGACTCCGCCCACAGCGTCACGGACCTGATCCACGGCGGCGCGTAATCCGGCAGGTTCTTCTGCATGAACGGCTTCTGGCCGGCCCGGACCCTGATCACCGAAAGCGGCCGGTCCCGCAGCTCAGGCAGCAGGAAGCCGGACACCGCCCGCAGGTACCCCACCAGGTCCCGCTTGGTCGCCCCCGCCTCGTCGAACAGCGGCTCGTCCAGGTGAGTGAGCGTGACGTCATCGGTCATGGCGCTAGGGTAAGCCGACGAGGAAGGGAGCCGGGCATGGCCTTCAGCGGGTGGCCTGAGGAAGCGCTTGATTTCTACGACGGCCTGACGGCAGACAACACCAAGACCTACTGGACCGGGCACAAGGCCCTCTACGAGGAGAAGGTCCTGGGCCCGATGACCGAGCTGACCGAGGAGCTGGCCGCGGAGTTCGGTGAGCCGAAGCTCTTCCGGCCTTACCGGGACGTGCGGTTCAGTGCCGACAAGACCCCCTACAAGACTCATATCGGCGCGGTGCTCGGCGGCACCGGTTACATCCAGCTGTCCGCCGAGGGACTGGCCGCGGCGGCCGGCATGTGGCAGATGAGCCCGGAGCAGCTCGCCCGCTACCGGACCGCGGTGGCCAGCGACCGGCTCGGACCCGAGCTCGAGCGGATCGTGGCCGGGATCGAGCAGGCCGGCCACCAGGTGCGCGGGCGTGACGTGCTCAAGTCCGCGCCCCGCGGCTACCCGGTCGATCATCCCCGCATCGACCTGCTGAGGAACAAGGGACTGACGGTGTGGCGGCAATGGCCGGTGGAACCCTGGCTGGAAACGGCGGCCGCCAAGGACCAACTGATTTCTTTTTTCCGAACGGCCCTGCCGCTCACATCATGGCTTACCGATAACGTCGGACGGTGAGGAGGCCCTCGCGGCTTTTCCGGCCGCGGCGTACCCTTACTGCTCGGCAAGCTATCTCAGCAAGGGGCATGTGGTGAGCGAACCGGACGAATCCCTGCGCGTCTCGGACGCCGAGCGTGACGTCACGCTGCGGACGCTCGGTGATAATGCCGCCGTCGGCCGGCTGACGCTGGATGAGCTCGAGGACAGGTCAAGCCGGGCCCTGGTGGCCAAGACCCGCGGTGATCTCGCCTCCCTGACCAGCGACCTGCCGGCCGAACCTGGGCAGTACCCGGCCGAGCAGGCCAGGACCAGGAAGCCGGTGCGCTGGATGGTCGCCATCATGGGCGGCTCGCACCGGCGCGGCCGGTTCCGCGCGGTCGGCAGCATCAACGCCGTCGCGATCATGGGCGGTGACGAGATCGACCTGCGCGAGGCCGAAATCGAAGGCGGCGAGCTCACCCTGAACCTGGTCGCGATCATGGGGGGTTCGAACATTTACGTCCCCGATTCCGTCGACCTGGAGGTGGGCGGCTTCTCGCTGATGGGCGGCCATGAGGAGATCGGCCGCGAGCTGCGGCCGCGGCCGGGCGCCCCGGTGATCCGGATCCGCATCTACACCCTGATGGGCGGCGCCTCGGTGTACCGCCTCCCGCCGCAGGCCCGCGGCCAGTCGCTGAAGGAAGCCCGCCGCCTGGCCAGACGGGCCGAACGCGGCGAGTTGCCCGCGCCAGGCGAGCCGGCCGCGCTGGACTGAGGTCCGGCGGTCGGGCTGCAACCTGACTGCAAACCGGGGCCGGGACGATGAACAGCATCCGGTCCGTCAGGAGGCGAGCATGGCGAGTACATCAGCGGTAGTCGACAGGTTTCTTCAGGCCGTCCAGAGCGCGGCCATCCCCGAGTGCGAGGTGTGGAGCGCGGACGCGACGCTGGACGCGACCGTGCCCAACTGGCGGCTGCACGCGGCCGGCCCCGACGCGATCCGGGCTGAGTACGCGCGCTGGTTCGCCGACCAGGGCCGCTTTGAGGAGCTGCGCCGCTACCAGGTCGACGGCGGCAAGGGCGAAGTGGTGGAGTACACGCTGAGCTGGTCTCAAGACGGCGTGCCGCACGCGGCCCACCACATGCACCTGCTGACGGTGCGTGATGACCGGATCGTGGCCGACACGGTCTTCTGCGGCGGCCGCTGGCCGGCCACGCTGCTGGCCGAGATGGAGGCCGCGGATGCCTGATCCGCGGGCCCCCGGTGACTCAAGTCCGCTCACCGAACTTCTAGCCGCCGCCACCCAGCGGACGGTGCTGGCCGAGGCGCCAGGCAAATCGGGGGCCACCTTGGAGCGGGTGGTGATCGACGGCCAGGATTACGTGCTCAAGCACCTTGACCTGGCGCAGGACTGGACCCTGCGCGCCTCGGGCTGCCTGCGCGGCGCCCCCCTTGTGCTCTGGGAGCGTGGCATCTTGGCCCGGCTGCCCGCCTGTTTCAACCAGCCGATCGTGGCCGCCGGACCCCGGCCCGGGGGCGGCTGCACGCTGCTGATGCGCGACGTCTCGCCGTGGCTGGTCCCGGCCACCGACGCGCCGATCACGCTGGACCAGCACGCGCGCTTCCTGCGTCACATGGCCGCTCTGCACGCGGAGTTCTGGGCCTGCGGCGCGGAGTTCGACGTGATCCCCGCCATGCACCGCTTCCTTGAGCTTTCTCCGTGGACGGCGGCGGCGGAGGCCGCCGTCGGCTCGGCCCACCTGGTCCCGCAGCTGGTCGCGCAGGGCTGGCCGCTGCTGGCGCAGGTCGCGCCCGCCGCCGCCGCGGTGGTCACCCCGCTGGCGCATGACCCCGGGCCGCTGGTGGCGGCCCTGGCCGCGACCCCGCATACGTTCGTGCACAGCAACTTCAAGCTCGACAACCTGGGTACCGACGGCGCGGGGCGCACGGTCGTGCTTGACTGGGAGCAGCCGGGCCGCGGGGCACCGCTGTCCGACCTGGCCTGGTACCTCGCCATTAACTGCCGCCGCCTGCCGCAGGCCAAGGAGGCATCGATCACGGCGTACCGGGAGGCTCTGGAGGCCTGCGGCGTCGACACCGGACCCTGGTGGGAGCGCCAGCTGGCCTTGTGCCTGCTCGGCGCCCTGGTCCAGTTCGGCTGGGAGAAGGCCTTCGGCGGCTACGACGAGGAGCTGGCATGGTGGGAGGCACACGCCGTCCGGGCGGCGGCGCTGCTGAGCTGACCCCGGCGCGCCCGGCCGGCGGCGGCGCTGCTGAGCTGACCACGGGCCTGGCGGGCGAGGCGCGCCCGGTCGGCGGCGGTACGGCTGAGCTGACGGCGGGCCTGGCGGGCGAGGCGCGCCGGGCCGGCGGCGGTACGGCTGAGCTGACGGCCGGCCTGCGGGCCGGCTACGACGCCGCGGCGCAGCGCTGGGAGGAGGGTCCAGGAGCGGTGTACGGCCGGCTGGCCCAGGCCCTGGTCGCGGCCGCGCCGGTGTCGCTGGCCGGCGCCCTGGTCCTGGACCTGGGCGCGGGCACCGGCCTGGCCGGCCGGGCCGCCCTGGCCGCCGGAGCGCGCCAGGTGGTGGCGGCCGACCTGTCGCTCGGCATGCTGCGGCACGCCCGCGACCTGGGCGGTCGCGCAGGCGGGGCCTGGGACCCAGTCGCCGCGGACGCGGTCGCGCTGCCGTTCCGCGACCGCCGCTTTGACCTCGTGCTGGCCGCGTTCTGCCTCAACCACCTGGACAGCCTGGGCGCCGGCCTGGCCGAGGTCCGACGGGTCGGCGCCGCGATCGCGGCCAGCGTGTTCGCGCCGGGCTGGAGCCATCCCGCGCCTGAGGCGGTCGAGGAGGTCCTCGGCTCGTTCGGCTACCAGCCGCCCGCCTGGCACGTCACCCTCTCGCCCGGGTCACGGGCCGGCGACCCCGGGGAGCTCGCCGCGGCCGCGGCCGCGGCCGGGTTCACCGCCGTGCGGGTGCGCACCGCCGACGTCCACACCGGCCTGGTCACCCCGGCCGAGCTGGCGTCCTGGCGGCTGGGCCTGGCTCAGGTCGCCCCGTTCCTGCGCTCGCTCGACGCCCCCGGCCGGGCCGAGGTCCGCCGGGCCGCCGAGCAGGCCGTAGCCGACGCCGTGCCGGCGGACGCCCCGATGGTCGTGTCCATGGTGATCCTCACCGCCCGCTGACCGCTCAGGGCGCGATCGCGGGGAGGGCGCTGACCTCGATCAGCGTGCTGGCCGGCCGGGCCGCGCCGAAGAACTCCTTGCGTACCTCGTTGACGATGCCCCGGTCGGCGATGTTCGTCAGGAAGACGGTCACCTTGAGCACGTGGGCGAAGTCGCTGCCCGCCGCGGCCAGCGCGCGGCCCAGGTATTCGTGCACCACCCGGGCCTGCCCGGCGACGTCGCCGGGCGCAGCGACCTGCCCGGTCTCGTCGATGGCCGCGCAACCGGAGATGAAGACGAGGTCGCCCCAGCGGACCGCATCGGTGTAGTGGCTGAGCGGGGCGGGCAGACCCTCGACCCGGAACTCGGTACGGCTATCCATGCTCATAAAGGTCCTTTCTTAGTCACTCGTCGCGGCGCGCGGCCTGCCTCCGGGCGCTCGACGTCCCTGGGCGTGAGCCGCACGGTCAGTCGCCGCCCAGGGAGCGCTGCTGAGGCGCGATACCTGAGAAGCTGGCCACCGTCAGCGGCGTCGGGTTCAGGTGCAGGGCCAGGATCTCCTTCAGCAGCACCGTGAGCTGCTGGCCCAGCCCGGGAACCCAGTGCAGGATGACGATCTCTCCCGGGCTCAGCGGCTTGTCGTTCCAGGTCTGGATGCTGTTTCCCGACATAGTGGCGCTCCAGCCGGCCAGCGCCGTCAGTCCGGCCCGGGCGGCGGCCACTTCAGTCGTGCCGTTGAAAGCCCCGTACGGCGGACGGCCGATGGCCGGGGTCTGGTTCAGCCAGTGACCCAGATCCATCCGGGCCTGCTTCCACTGGGTAGTGGCCTGGGTCAGCGAGACCTCGGTGAGGTAGGGGTGGGAGACCGTGTGGTCCCCGATGATCCCGCCTGCGGCCGCGAACTTTTTCCAGTAGCTGAGGTTCTCCTTGGCGGCGTCGGCGATGAGGAACGCCGTGATGGGCAGGTAGTTGTGATGCATGAGGGTCAGCACCTGCTGGCTGGGCGTCCAGCCGTCATCGACAGTGATGTAGATGGCCCGCCCGGCCGGGTCCGCGAAACAGTACAGCGGGGTGGCCGGCCTGGCCGGGTTCTCGGGCCTGGCCAGGCTCGTGGGCTTGGCCAGGGCGGGGATCGTGACCGGGACCGCCGCATGTTCCCCATCTTGGGCCGTCAGCTGCAGGCGAGCGTGGCAGGCGGTCGCGCCCTCCGGCACCACCACCTGGGTGGGAGCCGCAAAGCTGACCTTGCCGGTCCCGCACAGTACCTGAGCCGGCCCGGAACGCAGCGGGCTGGACGTGTAGATCAGCCACTCGCCGGAGCTGGCGCCGGACTCCACGATCCGTGGCGGCTGCGGGGCGCTGACCGTGATCGTCTTGTTCAGCTGCTGCGGGCCGGTAAGCCGGATCACCAGAGTCGTCCGGACGCCCGCGGGCACTGGTACCCGGACCGTCCCGCCGGCGGCGGACCAGTGCCCGTCGTTTCCTGACACGGCCACCTGGCTGTGCGCCAGGACCTGCCGTCCGCTTGGGCCGGATGGGGCCGTCACCCGGACCGTCACGGAATTGGAGGCCGGAGACAGCGTCCACGCCAGGTTGAGCGGGACCGGCGCCGGGCCGGATGGGCCCAGGCATCCGGCTATCACCGCCACCAGCGTCAGCGGCACGCCAAGGACCATGAAGCGCCGGAACCAGAACTGCCGCTGCGTCGGCCGCGGACGGGCGCCGTACGCGCCGGCCCGAACCGGCGCGGAGGCCCTTCCCCGCGCATCCATAGCAGTATCTTGGCGTCAAATCCGGATAAACCAGCGGAGGCCGGTGACCCTTTCTCCCGTGTCGGTGGATACAGAGCTTGAAAGGCCGGCATTAAGAATCCGCCTGCCTGCGGGCGCGCGCCGGCTCGCTTATCGGCCTGGCGGCGTCCAGACGTAGGGGGTGGTGGCGGCAACCGGCTCGAAGCCGAGCCGCCGCAGGATCGGCCTGCTGGCAGGCAGCGCGTCGACCTGAAGATAGCGGTAGCCGCGGGCGGCGGCCAAGCCCGCCCGGTACGCGACCAGGGCGCGGAAGATCCCCCGGCCGCGCCAGGCCGGAACGGTTCCCCCGCCCCATAGCCCGGCGAAATCGGTTCCCGGGATGAACTCCACCCTGGCCGCGCTGACCGGCTCGTCGCCGGCCATGGCGACGACCATCTGGACCAGCTCAGGTGCTTCCCTGATCTGGGTCACCAGCCGCTCGCCGAGCCCGGGAGACGGGTGCCCGGCGAACGCCAGGTCATGCACGGCCACCATCGCCTCGACGCCGGCGGTGTCGGTCACCCGGTCCAGTCGCACGCCGTCGGGCAGCCTGACATCGGAGTCGATGGCAGCGCTCTCGGCGACCAGCATCAGCTCCTCGTCATCGGCGACGAAGCCGGCCGCGAGCAGCCGCTGGGCCAGATCGGCGGGCTGGTCGTAGTCGTAGAGCTTCCACTCGACGGGCGTACCGCGAGCCGCGAAGTATCGCACCTGCGCGGCGATCACGGCATCGGTGGAGTCGCGGGTGAGCTCGGACCAGGTAATGCACGACGTCCGCGTCCCCGGTGCAAGCCAGCGCAGCACTCCAGCGCCGGCCTCGACGACCGCACCCGGCTCGTCTGCCTGGGTCCTCCGCCGGATCTGGGCATCGAATGCCGCACGCACGGCGTGAGTGTCCACCCGCGCAGCCCACCACGGCCATGCGGTCCGGTGCAACTCAGATAACCGCCACTCTTGCTAACCCGCTTCTGCCGCGCACAGCGAAGTCGCCGGTTCGCCGGATGCTCAGGCGTCGATGCTTTCACCGGCACGATGTATCGCCCGTCTTTAGGGAAAAGCGACGTCTTCCAGCCGGTCTCCCCGATCTGCGCCGTGGCGGGAATCATGCCCCAGCCGTAGCTCACGAACGCCGAAGCCGTTTCCAGCTCACCGCACTCCTCCTCCGGAACGGTGACGAAGTGCCACGGCGCTGGCCCCTTCCAGAACCACATCTCGCCGCTGAACTCCAAGTTCATCCGATAAGGATACGAGCCAGCCCGCTCCGGCGAAACGCACCCGTGCGCCCTGCCCGCCGACGCTCAGCCAGGGGTCGCGCCCGGACGACGACCGCCCGTCCCGCGGACCCGCCCATGCCCCCCGGTGAGCCCCGTGGTCCCGGGGAGCCCCGTGTGCCCCGTGGTCCCGGTGGACCCCGTGGTCCACGTGATCTCGGTTAGTCCCGTGGACCCCCTGGTCCCGGTTAGCCCCGTGAGCCCCGTGAGCCGGGTCCTGCACGTCCGTGCTGCCCTGCTCCCGCTCGCGAGGCGCCACGATGTTCCGTTCATTGTCGTTCCGGTGCCCTACGCCGGCGGTGAACACCGGCCCGCGCGACGGCTCACGACCGAGGCGGCGGTCACGCCCTGAAGGCCCGGACCGCCGCACCCCAGCCGCCACCCCCGCCGCTCCCCGCACCCGCAACCCACCCGTCACAACTATCGAAAAAAATCGTGGAATATTCGGCTCACCTGGAAAATTTGGTACCCTATCGGGCACCAAACTATCCGCGGGAGCCCGATCTTCCACGCGAAACCGGCGGCCCGGCCCGCCTGACGCCCGGCCGGACCAGGCACGGCATACACCACGCATCACCATCCCCAGCCGCCACCGTGCCACCAGCACGACCGCGACGGACCCGCCTCCGGGCCTGTCCAGCGAACCCCCGCAACAGCAACGGACCATCGTCGTGGGCCGGACCCTGGGCCGACGGCGGCAGGAAGCGGGGCGAACGTTATCAGCCGCGGCACCAGTATCCCGCGCCTGAAATTCGGGCTAAATACTTCGCCAGTGAGTCCAGGATCTGGCCGGCGGTCTCGGCCCAGCGGAAGGGCCGTGGTCCCAGTTCTTGTTCCAGGCGCGGATGCCGGCCTCAAGGGCCTGCACGCCCTTGCGCACGCCGCGGCGGATCCTCTGGGCGGTCAGGTACCCGGATCAGCGCTCGACCTGGTTGATCCCCGACGAGCCGGCCGACGTGAAGTGCAGGTAGAACCGGGGGTGGCGGGCCAGCCATTCCTGGATGACGGGGGCCTTGCGGGTGGCCAGGTTAGTCGCAGACCAGGTGCACGCCCAAGCCGGCGGGCACGGCCTTGCCGATCTGGGCCAGGAACTCCCGGAAGGTCCCGCGCGTTTCGCGCCGGGAAAGCTGCAGGCTAGGCGGTCCATCAGGTCCTCGAACCGGTCACGGTGCCGTTCATGCGCTGCCGTTGGTGGCGCCGCAGCGCTTTCCAGGGCAGTCAGCTGTCTGGGGCGCGACACCGGGCCTCGGGATGTCAGCTGGCCTCTACCCGCTTCTTCAGGGCTTCGTTCAGTTCGGTGAAGCTGGCCTCGGCGCGGGCGAGGATCTTGCCGGACAGCGGCACCAGCAGGCCGCGGAAGCTCTCGCTTTGCACCACCTGAGTGCCGCTGCCCGCGGGACTTAGCGTAAAGCTGTGCTCGCCGCTGATGATGCCGGGCAGGCTTGCTTCCCATCGCAGTTCAACGCCAGCCTCAGCCGTGACGATCTTCGGTTTGACGGTCATCATGCGCCCGTTGGCCGGATGGACGCTTCTCAGCCTGATCCTTTCCCCGGCAGTGATCTCTCCGGAGGCTTCACGGAAGAGGGGATTCCACTCGGGGTAGCGGCTCAGGTCGGTGAGAACCGTCCACACGTCCATGGGCGGGGCGTCGATCAGGATTGTTGCGGACATGGTTTTCATCTGCGCTTCTGCCTGCCTCGGCGCCGCGTGCCAGCCGGGATAGAAGGGGGCCGGGAAAACACCGTGCATCACACGGTGTTTGCTAACATTACATACAATGCACGCTAGAAGCTAGGGGCTGCGATGGCACCGACTGGCGATCCGGGCAGCGGCCCCACCTTGAGGGCGGGCCCGGACGCCGGGCAAGGGCCCGCGTCCGGGCCAGGGGCAGGTCTCCATGCGCCGATCTGGGATCTCCCCGCCCGCGGCAGCCGAGGTCCGAAGCCGCGGCATGACCGCGCGACCATCGCAGCCGTCGCCGTCCAGATCGCCGATGCGCACGGCCTGGACGCGCTCACGATGCGGCAAGTGGCGCGCGCGCTGGGCATCGCCACCATGTCGCTGTACACCTACGTCCCGACCAGGGACCACCTCGCGCAGCTGGTGATCGACCACCTGGCGGGTGAGTTCACCTATCCCGTCATTCCCGCGCCGGGCAAACGCGCGGCGGTCCTGGACCTGGCCAGGCAGGGCCGGGACATCGCGCGCAGCCACCCCTGGATTCCCGGACTGCTGCACCGTCCTTCGCCCCTCGGCCCCAACCGCCTGCGCTACATGGACTATTTCCTGGGACTGCTCTCGGACTCCGTACTCGACACCGGAGCCAAAATGGAGATCCTCGCACTGATCGGCGGCTTCGCCACGATGTATGGCGCGATGCTAGGGGCGCTCGCCAGCGAGCGGGCGAGCGGCGCGATAAGCGCGGAGCAGGAAGCCGCCGCGCAACTGCAGGCGCTTGCCCGTGCCGCGGCCAGCGGTCACTACCCGAACCTCGCTGCCGCACTCGCGGTGGCCGGCCCCCCGCGCAATGAAGACGACATCTTCGAGTCCTGCATCTCGCGCCTCATCGACGTCGCCGGCCTGGATAGCTAAACCAGGCGGCCGCAGAGACAGAACGGCAAGCAGGTCGCCATTCTGCGAGCCTGACCTGCTCGCGAGATTAGATGTTCTGGGTCTGGCTCACGGATTATCGACAGAGAGGGCATTGATGGCCGGCCCGGCATAGTCGACAGGGCGCTCGCCGCCACCGCCGGCACTGGTTACCGGGGCGTCTGGGCGATGCCATCCAGCGCACATAGCGCTGACCTGATGTCAGCGTGCCTGGACGCTGGGATGGTCATGCCAGGCTGGCATGGTGGCCATGTAGTCGAGCACCTGCCGTTCGATGTCTTGCTTTGAAGCTGCCGGATCGCGGCGCGCCTGCCACGCGGCCATGCGGGCGAAGCGCTCCTCGAACGACTGGAGCGCGCCGCTGTCGTCGGTGCAGTAGCCGCAGTACCGGCCGCTCTCGATGGGCATGCCGCAGCTGTCACAGCTTGACGTCGTGGTCATGACTTTACTCCTTCGTAAGGTCGTACGCCATCTGACTGGGCACACTCGGTCAAGGCGCGCATCGCGGCGTTCAGCGCATCGGCCTGACCGGGTGGCAGCCGGGCCATGGCGCGGGCGAGCAGGTCGACGCCGAGCACCTCGTGGTCCCGGCGCAAGGCCTCGTGACCGGCGGGTGTCAGCCAGATCAGCGTCCGCCGCCGGTCCCCCGGATCGTTCTCGCGCTCAAGCAGGCCGTCGCGTTCCAGGTGGGTCACGATCTCGCTGATCACCGACTGCGCCCTGCGCATGTGTGCGGCGGCCTCGCCGATGGTCAGCGGGCCGGCCAGCGCCAGGTGTTCCAGCATCGCCCTCGAGGCGCCGGGCAGC
>JBEKGC010000423.1:0-5909 GCA_050013055.1 Streptosporangiaceae bacterium | reverse complement strand
CTGGTCACCGCGCGCGAGCTCGGCAGCACCGAGGTGGTGGACTACAGCGCCACCGATCCGGTCGCCGCGGTCCGCGCCGCGGCGGGCGGGCGCGGGGTCGATTACGTCTTCGACTGCTCGGGTAACCCGGCGGTGCTGGCGCAGGCCATGCGCGCGGCCCGCCGCGGCGGGACGGTCGCGGTGCTCGGCCTGGCGGGCGGCCGGTCCGCGGAGCTGCCGGTCGACCCGCTTGTGCTCGACGAGCTGAACCTGCTGGGCATCCGGTCGAGCCCGAATGCCTACCCGGCCATGATCGCCCTGCTCGCCTCGGGGGCGATCGCCACCGAGCCGCTCACGACGCATACGTACCCGCTGCGCGAGGTGGCCACCGCGTTCGGCGTGCTGGCCCGCAGGGAAGCCATCCGGCCGATCATCACGATGCTGCGCCCGGCGGGGTGATCGGGCCGGTCAGCCGGTCACCGGGAGCGGCGGCGAGGACGGCGTCCGCGCCTCCGGCGGGCGCCCGTCTGATCCCCGCGGTCCCGGGCCGCAAATGATTGCACTTGGCTGAACGGTACGGCCTCCAGACGAGCATCGTGAAGCGTTGACACCCTGGAGACCCGCACCGTAGCATGACTGCAATCGTTTGTGTTGCCTACTTTCCCACGGTAAAATCGGACATTTCGGATCATAGAGGGGCCAGCCTCGCGAGGCTGGCGAGGTTGACTTCCATCGAGCCCTGGCAGGCCAGTGCCCGAGCCTGGCAGCAAAATGAAACGGCTCCTGCGGCATGCGACATGTGCGGCCGGCAAGCCGAGGCGGCAGCCGGCTGGCCCGGCCGCCCACATCAGGAGGTTGGTTAGTTGCCATGAAACTTCAGGGAAAGCCTGGCCCGAGATCCAGAAGCCGGACCGCGGCCCTGTGGACCGCGGGGGTAGCAGCTGTCGCCTTGGTCATCGCCGGCTGCAGCTCGTCCGGCTCGTCCGGTGCCTCATCGGGCTCTGGTAGTTCTACCCAGCCGATCACGGTCGGCATCTCGGTCTCGCTGTCCGGGGACTTCTCCGGCGACGGCCTGGCCACCAAGCAGGGCTACGAGACCTGGGCCGCCTACCAGAACGCCCATGGCGGCATCCTCGGCCGCCAGATCAAGCTGAGCTTTCTCTCCGACGGCTCCAGCCCGACCCAGGTGATCACGAACTACCAGAAGCTGATCACCCTCAACCACGTGAACTTCGTCATGGGTCCCTACTCCACCCTGCTCACCAAGCCCGCCTCGGCGATCGCCAACCGGTACGGCTACGTGATGATCGAGGGCATCGGCGGCGGGCCTTCGGTCTTCTCCCAGGGCCTGCACAACGTGTTCGACGTGAGCGCCTCGGCCGCGTTCCAGCTGATCACCTTCGCCAAGTGGCTGGCCGCCACGCAAAAGCCGGAGAACATCGCCTACGCGTCCATGACCGACCCGTTCCTGCAGCCGATGCTGGACGGCGCGCGCAACTACCTCACGGCCCACGGGTTCACCAGCGTGGTGTACAAGCTGTACCCGCTGGAGACCACCGACTTCACCCCGATCGCGTCGGCGATCGCGGCGTCGAAGGCTCCGGTGGTGGTGCTCGGCAGCATGCCGCCTGACGGCTACGCGTTCGTCCAGGACCTGATCCAGGACAAGTTCAGCCCCCAGGTGCTGATCGAGGCCTCCGGGCCCGACCAGGGCGCGGCGTTCATCAAGGCCGTCGGGGCCAAGAACACCGGCGGCATCATGGTCCCGAACACCTGGTACCCGGGCTCGGCGTATTACCAGAACACCGCGATGGTGCAGCTCTACCTCAAGATGTTCGGCGGGACCGCCAACAACATCAGCGCCGACGTGGCGGAAGCCTTCTCCTCCGGCCAGGTGCTCACCCAGGCGATCGACCACATCAAGAGCACGAGCAACTCCGCGCTCGAGTCCTACCTGCACTCCGGGGTCACGTTCCAGAGCGTGCAGGGACCGGTCAAGTTCCTCCCCGACGGCGAGAACGGCGCCGCCACCCCGTTCGTCTTCCAGTGGCAGAAGGGAACGCTGCAAGATGTCTTGCCGACCGGAATAGGCACCACCAAGCCGATCATCGCCGTCAAGCCGGCCTGGGGAGCCAACGGCTGACCCGCCCTCGTGCAGGTAGCCAAGGCCGGCGACGGCGAGGATCGAGACCAAGCAGGGGAGCGTTCCGATGTTGGTTCTCCAGGCCATCATTGATGGAGTCCTGGTCGGAGGTTTTTACGCGCTGATGGCGGCCGGCCTGACGCTCGTGTTCGGCGTCATGGAGATCGTCAACTTCGCTCAGGGCATCCTCGTGGTCCTTGGCGCCTACCTGAGCTACGCGCTGTACGCCCACCTGAACATCGATCCGTTCCTTGGCCTGCTGATCACCATCCCGGTGATGTTCGGAATCGGCATCGCCGTGTACTGGACGATGATCAGGCCGATCAAGCGAGATCGCGTGATCATGTCGCTGCTGACGATGTTCGCCGTGGGCACGGTGGCGGAAGGGATCCTCGACTACATCTTCACCAGCAACCTGGTCGCGATCCACACGTCCTACGTCAACTCCTCGGTCAGGCTCGGCTCGCTCATCTTTCCGAGCATCTACCTGTACGCCTTCGCCATGAGCGTGCTGCTCCTCGGCGGCGTGTACTACCTGCTCTACCGCACCAGGTTCGGCCGCAGCCTGCGGGCGTCCATGCAGAACCCGACGGCGGCGCGGCTGGTCGGGATCAACACCGACTGGGTGTCCGCGTTCACCCTCGGCATCGGGGTAGGCCTGGCGGCGGCGGGGGGGATGGTGTTCGGTCTCACCAACTCCTTCGACGCCGCCAGTTCCTACGATCTCATCTCACGGCTACTGGCCATCGTCATCTTCGGCGGCTTCGGCAGCCTGTCCGGCGCGCTGATCGCGTCCATCATCATGCTCGTCATCCAGGACGTGGTGGCGGTCACCTGGTCCCCGACCTGGGGCCAGACCACCTTTTATCTCGTCCTCGTCCTCGTCCTCTTGGTCCGGCCGCAGGGCCTGCTCGGCCGGAAGGCGGTGCGGGCCCAGTGACCGCCATCGACGTGACCCCGGTCGGGGCAGCCGCTCCCGAGCACATTCCCTACGAGCCGCCGGTGGCCGTGCGGCGGGGCGGCACCGCGCTGGTGCTCGTGCTGCTTGTCGCCTTCCCGCTCGTCTTCACCAACCCGGCCGTGACCTCTATCGGGGTCTTCACGATGATTTTCCTGGTCGCGGCCTGCGGCTGGAACATCTTCTCCGGGTACTCCGGCTACATCTCGATCGGGCACGCCGCCTACTACGGCATCGGGCAGTACACGGTGGCCCTGCTCGTCCTGCACCTGAAGGTGCCGGCCGGCTGGGTCACGTTCACGCTGCTTCCGCTGGCCGGCCTGGTCGCGGCCGTGCTGTCCGTGCCGATCGGGTTCTTGCTGCTGCGGGTGCGCAAGCACACGTTCATTATCTTGACCGTCGCGGTCATGTTCATCCTGCAGCTGCTGGCGTTCAACCTGACGTCCTGGACGAACGGATCAGGGGGCCAGGAGCTCCCGTTCCCCACCTGGACCGGCTCGTTCTTTAACGAGCCCTTCTACTACGTCGGCCTGGCCGCGGCCGTCATCGCCTGCGCGGTGTCCTGGTGGGTGCGCAGGTCCAAGTACGGACTCGGGCTGCTGTCGATCCGCGACGACGAGGATCGCGCCCGCGGCCTCGGCATCCGCACCACCAGGACCAAGCTGATCGCCTACGCGATGTCGGCGTTCTTCGTCGGCGTCGCGGGCGGGCTCTACGCTCCGTTCGTCGGGTCGGTCTACCCGCAGTTCGGCTTTGACCCGAACTTCGACCTCGCGGTCGCGGTGCTTGTCTTCGTGGGCGGTATCGGCACCCTGTCCGGGCCTGTCGTCGGAACCCTGCTGCTCATCCCGCTGCAGCAGTACTTCTACCTGCAGTTCGGCAACGACAACCTGTTCCTCATCGCCTACGGCGTCCTGTTCATCCTGATCTTGCGGCTGCTCCCAGGCGGCATCGCGCCCAGCATCACCGGGTTGTACCGGCGGGTCCTGGTCGCCCGGCAGCTGCGGACCACGGCACCACCGGGGCCGCCGGGCGTGCCGGGGGCCCCGGCTGTGCCGGGGGTTCCGGGCGTGCCGGGTGTGCCGGGGGCTCCGGGGGTTCCTGGGGTCACGCCGGCCGCCGCCGCGGGTCAGGAGGACGCGCCGTGAGCATCCTGCAGGTGACCGACATCAAGAAGTCCTACGGCGGCATCCGGGCGCTGACCGGGTGCACGATGTCCTTCGCCGAAGGCGCCATCAACGGCCTGATCGGGCCGAACGGGTCAGGCAAGACGACCCTGTTCAACGTGATCAGCGGGTACGAGGTCGCGGACGCGGGCCGGGTAACGCTGCGCGGCCAGGACATCACCAACGCCCGGCCGGAGCAGGTGTTCGCCGCGGGCATCGGCCGCACGTTCCAGATCACCCGCATCTTCGCCCGGCTGACCGTGCTCGAGAACCTGCATGTGGCCTCGCAGCGGCGCGGCTTCATCGGGCAGCTGCGCTCATGGAAGTCCGCGTCGGAGCGCCAGCACGCGATGGAGGTGCTCGACTTCGTCGGGCTCACGCCGCTCGCGGACGAGCCGGCCGGCGGACTGTCCTACGGCCAGCAGAAGCTGCTGGAATTCGCCTTCATCATGATCGCCAAGCCGTCGATCATCATGCTCGACGAGCCGGCCGGCGGAGTCAACCCGACGCTACTGCGCGGACTCGCCGACCGGATCAGGGCGCTGAACGCCGAAGGCGTCACCTTCGTCATCGTGGAACACGACATGGAATTCGTGATGGGGCTGTGCGACCAGGTCATGGTGATGCACCAGGGATGCGCGCTGACCGCCGGCGCACCGCAGGAGGTCCGCTCGAACCCGGCCGTCCTCGAGGCCTACCTCGGCACCGACATGACCGACACGGAAGAGGCGCGCTGACATGCTGACCATCTCTGGCCTGTACGCCGGCTACGGCAGCGGCGACGTGCTGCGGGGCGTGGACCTCACCGTGGCCGAAGGCTCGGTCACCTGCGTGGTCGGACCCAACGGGGCCGGGAAGTCGACCCTGCTCAAGATCGTGAGCGGGCTGCTGCGACCGCGGCTAGGCCGGGTGACATTCCGCGGCACCGAGATCGGCGGGGCCAGCCCGCGGAAGATCCTGCAGGCCGGCGTGGTGCAGGTCATGCAGTCCCGGAACCTGTTTCCCGAGCTCACCGTGCGGGAGAACGTCGAGCTCGGCGGCTTCCTGCTGCGGGACGCCGGCCTGGCGCGCCAGCGCATGGCCGAGGTGGCCGACCAGTTCCCGATCGTGGCGCAGCGAGCCTCCGACCGGGCCGGCCAGCTTTCCGGCGGCCAGCAGCGGATGGTGGAGTTCGCCCGCGCGCTGATGCTTGACCCTGCCCTGGTGGTGCTGGACGAACCGTCCATGGGCCTGGAGCCGCGCGCGGCCGCGCTGATGTACGCCAGCATCAAGCGGATGACGGAGACCGGCCGGACCATCCTGCTGGTCGAGCAGAACGTCCGCGTCGGGCTCGGCCTGGCCGATCACGGCGTGGTGATGGAAACCGGGCGGGTCCGGCTGGAGGGGACCGGGGCCGAGATCCTCGCCAACCCGCAGATGCGCGCGCTGTACCTGGGCGGCACGGTGGAGGAAGCGGGGGAGGTCCCGGCCGGGGACCTGAGCGCGTGATGGACGACCGGCTGGAGTCGATGTACCGCCGCTTCACCTGGCGGATCTTGTCTAACTACGTCTCGCCGTGGGAGTTCGAGCAGCTCCGCGAGCAGATCACCGGCTACGAGCAGTGGTGCGACGCGTGGTGCGGGCAGGCCGAGGGCCACCTCAGGCGAGGTGACGAGGCGCTGGC
>JBEKGC010000422.1:0-5917 GCA_050013055.1 Streptosporangiaceae bacterium | reverse complement strand
GAGTGCGGTTACTCCTCGTCCCGGCAGCAGGTGACGGTGCCGGTGGCCGACGGCAAGCCCGGCGAGGAGGTACAGATCGACTTCGGCTACCTGGGCATGATCGGCGACGGGGACCGGCGGCGGAAGCTGCACGCGCTGGTGTTCACCGCGGTGGTGTCGCGGTACTGCTTCGTGTTCTTGACGTTCTCGCAGACGACGGCCGCGGTGATGGGACCCGGTGCAGATACCCGTGCTGCTGACGGTGCTGTGCCTGGCCGGGATCCGGTACGAACGGCCGGCCGGCGCTGTGCTGGCTGTGGGCGCGTGATCACGGGCAGCCCGGCAGCCGGGCAGAACGTTGACGTAGGCGGGGCCCGTTCCTGGCGCTGCCGGACCCGCTCCCGGGATATGCCGAGGTCCTCGGCGATGTCCTGCAGGACTTCCGGATCGCCGCCGCTGAGGCCAAGGCGACGCTGAAGTATGGTTCGGTCGCCCTCGTAGGGGACCGCTGCCGCCAGAGCGGTCACCCAGACGCGGACAGCCTCCCTGATCAGGGGCAGCGACAGGCGCAGGTTATCGGCGGGCGTGAGGCTGGTGATGCCGGGCGAGGCGCACTCCGCCGCCCAGTCGCTGAGCAGCAGCGTGCCGTGCGCCTGGTAGAGGTGCTCGGCAATCTGGGTAAGGGTGCCTGTTTCGTAGACGGTCAGGTCGTAGAGCGCCTCGCTTGCCAGGAATGCGGCCTTCCGCTGGTCGCGTAGTTCCCGGTGGTTGATGTGCTGCCAGATGCCGAGTATGGTGCCGGGCTCGGTGAGCCGGGGCGCGCGTGTCAGGGAATTCTCGTGATCCAGGCTGCGGGATGCCCGCCTCGCACTTCGCGCGAGCCGCGTACGTTCGACCTGGGCTGCCCAGTCGTAATCGGGGTCTGCAGCCAGCCTGTCCAAGATCCAGCCGAGTTTCTCGTCATCCGGGACCTGGGCCTCGTCCGGGACCATCATGACCAGGCGTTCCTCAATGCCGGTCCTGTTGCGGCCATGGTGATCCATGATGGCGGTCATGTCCTTGCCCTCGCGGACTTCGGTGACGAGGATTTCCTGTTCCTCGGGGGTCCAGTGGGCGCCGGGCCTGGCGAGGGGAACGAGGCCGGGTTCGGGGAGATGGCTGATCGGACGACTTAGCGGTCATCGGGCACACCCCGGAATGTCAGGAAGATGAGTCATTGCAATCTAACTCACGGTGACGCCGGGATGCTGGGGTCTTTCTTGCCGATCTTCACCCGGGCCTGAATGGTGTGCCTCGCCAGGCGCAGTCAGGCAACTCGCCCGCCCGGCTCAGCCGGTAGGCTCCAGGGCGCAGCGTTGACCTCGCCCGCGCCTAATTGAACTGATCGAAGACCGCGCTGCGCACCTGGCCGGCGAACCGCGCAGCCGGGCCGGCTAGCCGACCGCGGATCGCGTCGCGGGGGCTCGTAGCCCGCTACCTGCCTTCCCGCACGAGTGTGTCGAGGTCCGCCTCGAGTGCCCGGCCGCGGTGGAACCCCCGCTCAACGATGAGGGTGACGCCCTTACGGGCATCTTCCAGGTCAGCCTCGGTCGCGACGACGAGCAATGCCTGTAGATCCAGCTGGTCCTGTAGCCGGTGGTCGTCCCGGGACAGCAGCTTGAGAGCGATCAGGTGCCCCACGCGCGCCACCGGCACGCTGAACTGCGGCCAGACTTCCAGGCGGTCCGCGCAGGCCACGACCTGGTCCTCGATCCCCGAACTGCCGAAGAGCAGGTCCACGAAGACCTGGGACTTGCCGGGAACGGGCCTGATCAGACGGATCGTGGCCAGGCGGTGCACGTAGTCCTGCTCCAGCATCATCCCGACGGCGTAGCCGCGCACGGACATACGGTGGACGATGTCCTCTGCCTCGGTGTCGTCGGCAACCGACACCGCGAAGTCCACATCCTGCGTGAACCGGGGGACGGCGCGCGTGGCCACCGCAAGCCCGCCGATGATCGCCTACTTGGCACCGACCGCGTCCAAGTCGGCGCCAGCACGCCTGAGTACCTCTTCAAGGCCCGTCATAGCGCCCTACGGTACTAGCGCGCCGAGTAATCCCCTGCCCTGCGCATGAGCCACCCCTGGACCCAGGCCTCGATCTCCTCATCACCCGCGCCAGGGTGCTCACGCCGCATCCGCTGCCGGTAAAGGTGAATCCCGAAGTCCGCCATCTCGAGCGCCAGCCTGAACCGCTGCGCCTCAGGCGAGTCCACCGAAAGCTCCACGTTACAATTCTACGGCAGGCTATACTCCGGCCGGGAACAACCGCGCCGTGCGATCCTCGGGATAAATAGAAGAGCTACAGCGACGGCCCGGCCGCCATCGACGGCGACAGCCTGTGCCACCGCAACCCGAACCCCGCGAACTTTGTCTTGGGCGGCTCCCGCGTGGCTGGTGCACGGCGATCGGTTCCCACCACCAATGAACGTCTCAACTCCGTAACGGGGTTACCGATGCCGTTGCGCATACTATGCGGCCTGACCAGGGAAACCAACAACCGCGCCACCCGGTAAGCGGCAGGCGGGTGGTTACCGCCCCGCTTGGCCGGGCAGAAAACTGACGGCAGGGGGCAGCCTGCGGCCGACTCCAGCCAGGATGCGGATCTTCGTAGCTCTGGCCCACACGTGTGGCCGCCACTGTGACACGTCGACAAGTCCGGGCTCGGCCAGCTTCAACCCGGTGAACGGCTCGCTGATCTGCGCTGCGGTGCGCGGGATCGCCGGAGTGGTCGCATCTTCGTAGACCTCGCCGATCTCCGCGAGCACCCGCTCATCGGCGCGTCCGTCACCACGTGGGAGATCACCAGGTAGCTGCCCGCCGCCATCTGCCCGCGGGTCCGCGGTCCTCGCCCAGCGGGTCTGGCTCTCCGAGCGGTCCGTGCCTGGCGAGCACGCACCACCAGTGCGCTCAGTGTGCCTCGCCTACCTCGGAGTGGCTGCGGCTCGCTTCGCGGCGGCTACCTCCGTTCGCTTGGATACGCCGAGCTTGGCCAATACCGAGGAGACGTGGTGGTCGACTGTCTTTGGTGAGATCACCAGCTTGGTGGCAATGCCAGCATTGGTGCGTCCCTCGCAGAGCAGTTCGAGCACTTCCTGTTCTCGCTGGGTCAGGCCGAGTGGATTCTCGCGCGTCGCGGCTCGCTGCCCGGCCGGAACGGATCGAATGCCGAGAGAGCGCATCTTCTGGCGAATGATCCGCGCCGTCGCGACGGCTCCGAGCGCGTTGCAGATGTCGAGCGCTCTTCGCAGCGCCAGCTCGTCAGGCGCATCGAGCAGCGCGAGCGCCGCGTCGTAGGGGCAGCCCAGCGCATCGAACAGTTCGGACGCCGCGCGATGGTTCCCGGTGAACTGCAGCCGGTAGGGCTCGGCCAGATCGCGCTGACTGGTCCGGGGCGATCCGGTCCGTCGCAGCCACACCGCGATCTCGCCGTTGAGCCAGGGATCGGTAACGTTAGCGCACGCATCGTCCGCCAGTTCGGCTTCCCCTCGCGCCCCGGTCAGATCGCTCTCGAGCCAGCGGGCCTCAGCCCGGGCCAGCCGGACAGCGCCGATGTACATTGGCCCGGTCGATCCGTCCGCGGCGGTCATCGCGGCATCCAGGTGCGGCCACACATCCCCCTCGCCGCGGCGCGCCGCGACCAGGGCCAGGCTGGTCATCGGGATCATGCGATTCACGGGCGAGGCGACGGAGGCAATGACCACCTCGGCGATTCCCGCTGACTCGTCCCAGCGCCCGAGCCGCTCCAGGCTCGACGTCCGCACGCCGCGCAAGCAGTTGCAGTAGGTGCCGAGATCGTGGTCCTCGCAATAGGCGACGCCGTCGTGGAAGTACGGGTCGGCCTTGGCGTAGTCCCGGTTGCCGCAATGCAGCTCGTGCAGGTTCGTGTACGCGAAGCCGGCTTCGTACTCGATTCCGTTCTCGAGCGCGATCGACAGTGCGCGGCGCAGCACGGGCTCCCAGTCGCCACCCGCGAACCACACGGCCTGCGCCTCGGTCGTCGCCGCCCGGCTCTGCATCGCAGGCACGCCGAGTCTGCCCGCGAGTTCCTGAGCGCGCCGGGCGAGCGGGATGACGATGTCCCCACGCCCCGGTTCATTCTGATGGGCGGCGAGGCAGGCGTATGCCGCCGCGAGTTCCGTCGTGGGGCCGAGCGGTTCCAGGATGGCGACGGCGGCCTCGGCTGCGGCGAGGATCTCCTCGCCGCGGCACAGCCGCCACAACACCGCGGACATCCGCCGGAGCGTGTCGCCTTCGCCGAGCGGGTCTCCAGCCGCCCGCCAGTTCTCCAGCGCTCGCGTGCAGGCGGTCTCGGCATCGGGCCACCGATCGATCATCGACAGCTCCGTCGCGAGCTCGATCCAGCGGGCCGCGATGCTGGCCGGTGCCTCGCCATCCGCGAAACGCAGCGCGCGTTCGAACTGCCCGGCAGCTTCGCGATGGGATGCCAGCGTGCGAGCGCGACGACCCGCCAGCGCAGCATGCTCCAGAGCCGCCGGGCCGTCGCCGGCCTCGTCGGCGTGAAAGGCCAGCCGGGCATCGTCGTCACAGCCGAGATCGCGCAGGCCCTGCAGTATCCGGGCATGGAGTTCGGAACGCCGGGCCGGCAAGGCCGCCTGCTCGATCGCCTGACGCGCGATCTCGTGCCGGAACCGCAGAACCGGATGGCCGGCCACCAGTCCCGACGAGATGACCTCGGCCAGCTCGGGCCCGGCGACGACGTGGCGTAGCAGCCGCTCATCGACGGTGCCGCCGATCAGGGCAGCGGCCTCAAGAGTTTCCCGTGCTTTCGGTCCGAGGCGGGCGGCACGCGCCAGAACCACGTCGCGAGCCGAGCTCGGTACCTCGCCTAGGCCCGCCTCCAGCACCTCGTGGACGTAGAACGGGTTGCCGCCGGTGACCCTGTAGAGTTCCGCTGGGTCGACTCCGCGGCCAGCTGAGAGCATCCGCACGGCTTGGGCACTGAGGGGGGCGAGCGGGAGGCGTCTCGTGCAGCGCTGAACGGTCAGATGGCCGAGAGCGATGCGCAGCGGATGGATGTCGGCCAGCTCGTCGTTGCGGTAGCTCACGATCAGTAGCACGGCGATCTCCCGGATCCGCCGTGCGAGAAAGCCCAGCAGATCGAGGGTGGCCTCATCGGCCCAGTGCACGTCCTCGATGACGACGACCGGTAGCGGTCCCGGCTCGCACAGCTCGGTGAGGAGCGCGTCGAAGAATTCTTCCCGGGACGAGTCGGCCCGGCACAGCGAGTGCAGACGGCCGTGTACCTGCTGGGCGATGTCGAAAAGCGGACCGAGCGGCCGGGGCGTGAACATGCCGTCGCAGGCGCCCGACAGAAGACGTGAGTCGGGCAACTCGCTCGTGAACTGCTCCAGCAGGGCCGACTTGCCCACACCCGCCTCGCCTTCGAGCAGGACGAGCCGGCCGTCACCGCTGCGCGCTTGCCCCGCAATCTCGGCCAGTGCATCCAGCGCCGTCTTCCGCTCAAGTAGTGTCACTCGGCCGGTGCGCTGTTGCGATGCAGACGTGACCAGCGAGAACGCGGTGTCGGGCATATGGCCTCCTCAGTCCCTGACTGCTCCGACACTACGATCGGCCCACCTTGTACTCCATAGGGAGTACCTCCCCATATTTCTGGTGAGCTGCGGTTCTGGTGCGTTGTGGTCAGTCAGCGTCGGCGAGACCAAGCCTGGGACGGCGGGGCCACGGCCGTTCTGGCCCGGAAGCGAACCGCCCTCGGTCGGGGGGATCGATGGGTGGCGGCGTTGAGGACTGTTCATCGCCGGCTCGATTATGCAGTCAGGTTCCGGTTCATATCGGCGGCCGCCTCGCGGTTCTCGACGCCGAGCTTGGCCAGCACGGCCGAGACGTGGTGATCGACCGTCTTGGCCGAGATAAA
>JBEKGC010000421.1:0-5922 GCA_050013055.1 Streptosporangiaceae bacterium | reverse complement strand
CGGCGGGTCGCCGTTTACGGCGGCGGCAACACCGCGATGGACGCCGCCCGGGTGGCCCGCCGCCTGGGCGCGAACGACGCGACCATTGTCTACCGCCGCACCCGCGAGCAGATGCCCGCTCATGAAGTGGAAGCGCAAGAGGCCGAGCAGGAAGGGGTGCAGATCAACTGGCTGCGCACCATCACCGCGTTCGACGGCCCGGAGCTGACCATCGAGGCGATGGAGCTTGACGAGACCGGATTCCCGCAGCCGACCGGGCGGTTCGAGACGCTCGCCGCGGACACCGTGATCCTGGCCCTCGGCCAGGACAGCGACACCGCGTTCCTGCGTCAGGTACCCGGCGTGGAATTCAGCCGGGACGGCACCGTGCAGGTGTCGACGGCGATGATGACCGGCTGCGCCGGCGTGTTCGCCGGAGGCGACATGGTGCCCGCGGAACGCACCGTGACGGTCGGGGTGGGGCACGGCAAGAAGGCGGCCCGCAACATCGACACCTGGCTGCGCGGCATCGCGACGGCGAACCGGCCCAAGCATGAGATGGTGGCGTTCAGCGACCTGAACCTGTGGTATTTCGGCGACGTCGCCCGGGCCAAGCAGCCGGAGGCCGCCCCGCAGGAGCGGGTCACGGGTTTCGATGAGGTGCTCGGCGGCCTGTCCGAGCGGGAAGCGACGCATGAGGCAGCCCGCTGCCTGTCCTGCGGTAACTGCTGTGAGTGCGACGGCTGCCTGGGCGCGTGCCCCGAGGACGCGGTGATCAAGCTGGGTCCGGGGAACCGGTACGAATTCGACTATGACCGGTGCACCGGCTGCGGCGCGTGTTACGACCAATGCCCGGTGCACTCGATTGAGATGATTGCGGAGGACCGATGACGCGTGCCACGGTCGACGGCAACGAGGCCGCGGTCTCCGTCGCTTACCGGCTGAACGAGGTCTGCTGCATCTACCCGATCACGCCGTCGTCGCCGATGGCCGAGCTCGCGGACGAGTGGTCAAGCGCCGGCAAGCCCAACCTGCTGGGCGGCGTGCCTTCCGTGGTGGAGATGCAGCACGAGGGCGGGGCCGCGGGCGCGTTGCACGGTGCGCTGCAGAGCGGGGCGCAGGCCACCACCTTCACCGCGTCGCAAGGCCTGCTTCTGATGATCCCGAACATGTACAAGATCGCCGGCGAGCTGACTGCGGTCGTGATCCACGTGGCGGCCCGGTCGCTGGCCGCGCAGGGCCTGTCCATCTTCGGCGACCACTCGGACGTGATGGCGGTCAGGCAGACCGGTTTCGCGCTGCTCGCCTCCGCGTCGGTCCAGGAGGCGCATGACCTCGCGCTGGTGGCGCAGGCCGCCACGCTGGCCACCCGGGTGCCGTTCGTGCACTTCTTCGACGGGTTCCGCACCTCGCACGAGCTGAACACGATCGAGCTGCTGACCGACGAGGACCTGCGCGCGCTGGTGCCCGAGGCGCTGATTCGCGCCCACCGCGGCCGGGCGCTGTCACCGGAGCGGCCGTTCATCCGCGGCACCGCGCAGAACCCGGACGTCTACTTCCAGGCGCGGGAAACGGTGAACCCGTTCTACGCCGCCGTGCCAGCCGCGGTCCAGGACGCGATGGACGCCCTCGCCGTCCGGACCGGCCGCCAGTATCACGTCATGGACTACACCGGTCACCCGGAAGCCGACCGGGTGATCGTCGTGATGGGCTCGGCGGCTGAGACTATCGGCGAGACCGTGGCCCACCTGTGCGACCAGGGCGAGCGGGTGGGCGTGCTGCAGGTCCGGCTGTACCGGCCGTTCCCGGCTCGGGCCCTGCTCGATGCGCTGCCCGCGAGCGCCAGCAGGATCGCCGTGCTTGACCGGACCAAGGAGCCGGGTTCGAACGGCGAGCCGCTGTTCCTCGACGTGGTCGCCACGCTGGCCGAGGCGCACACCGGCGGTGAGCGCGCGGTGTTGCCGCTGATGACCGGCGGGCGCTACGGCCTGTCGTCGAAGGAGCTCACCCCGGGCATGGTGGCCGGGGTGTTCGCCGAACTCGCCCGCGAGCGGCCGCGGCCCCGGTTCACGATCGGCATCCACGACGACGTGTCCGGCCTGAGCCTGCCGTACGACCGGACCCTGGACATAGAGCCGGCCGGCACGATCCGGGCGGTCTTCTTCGGTCTCGGCTCGGACGGCACGGTCGGCGCGAACAAGAACACGATCAAGATCCTCGGGGCCGAGGACAACCTGAACGCGCAGGGCTACTTCGTCTATGACTCCAAGAAGTCCGGCTCGCAGACGGTGTCGCACCTGCGGTTCGGGCCGCAGCCGATCCGCGCGCCTTACCTGGTGCAGCAGGCCAGCTTCGTCGGCTGTCATCACTTCGGGCTGCTGGACCGGCTCGACGTGCTCGGCCTGGCCGCCCCGGGAGCAACCCTGCTGCTCAACGCCACCCAGCCAGCCGACGAGGTCTGGGACGCGCTGCCCCGCCCGGTCCAGGAGAAGATCATCGCCAAACGGATCGTGGTGTACGCGATCGATGCCGACCGGATCGCTCGCGCGGCCGGCCTGGCCGGGCGGACCAACACCGTGCTGCAGACCTGCTTCTTCGCGATCTCGGGCGTGCTGCCCAGGGACGAAGCGATCGCGAAGATCAAATCGGCGATCGCCAAGACCTACGGCCGCCGCGGCGCCGAGGTGGTCGCGAAGAACGACGCCGCCGTCGACGCCACGCTGGCCGGGCTGAGCCAGATCGAGGTGCCCGGCCGGGCGACATCGGTCCGTGAGCTGCCGCCGATGGTGCCGGCCAGCGCGCCGGAGTTCGTCCGCACCGTCACCGCGACGATGATGGCCGGCCTCGGCGACGACCTGCCGGTCAGCATGCTGCCCGCGGACGGCACCTACCCGAGCGGCACCACGGCCTACGAGAAGCGCAACGTCTCCGAACTGGTCGCGCAGTGGGATCCGGACCTGTGCATCCAGTGCGGCAACTGCAGCTTCGTCTGCCCGCACAGCGTGATCAGGTCCACCTACTACGACGAGTCCCTGCTGAAAGAGGCGCCATCGGCGTTCCTTTCCGCGCCGCTTGACGCCCGCGGGCTCCCGGACACCCGCTTCACCCTGCAGGTCTACGTGGAGGACTGCACCGGATGCGAGCTGTGCGTCCAGGCCTGCCCGGTCACGGCGCCGATCGTGGCGGCGGGGCAGCCCGAACGTAAGGCGATCAACCTGGTGGCCAGGGAACCGCTGGTAGCGGCCGAGCGGGACAACATCGCGTTCTTCGAGACGCTGCCGGTGGCCGACCGGTCCCGGGTGGATTTCGGCACCGTGCGCGGCACCCAGTTCCTGCAGCCGCTGTTCGAGTTCTCCGGCGCCTGCGCGGGCTGCGGCGAGACGCCGTACGTCAAGCTCCTTTCGCAGCTGTTCGGCGATCGGCTGATGGTCGCCAACGCCACCGGCTGTTCCTCGATCTACGGCGGGAACCTGCCCACCACGCCGTGGACTTCCAACGCCGACGGCCGCGGGCCGGCCTGGTCGAACTCCCTGTTCGAGGACAACGCCGAGTTCGGCCTCGGGTTCCGGCTGGCCGCCGACCGGCACGTCGAGCTGGCCCGAAGCCGCCTGGCCGAGCTCCGGGAGGGGGTCGGCGCCGAGCTAGCGGACGAAATCCTGGCCGCGCCCCAGCTCACCGAGTCCGAACTGGTGGCCCAGCACGACCGGGTGGCCGAGCTCAAGCGGCGCCTCGATGCCCTGGACCCCGACCACGGGCACGTCGCCGACCTGCGCAGCGTGGCCGATCATCTGGTCCGGCGCAGCGTCTGGATCGTGGGCGGGGACGGCTGGGCCTACGACATCGGGTCCTCCGGCCTGGATCACGTCCTGGCCACCGGGCGCAACGTGAACGTGCTCGTGCTCGACACCGAGGTCTACTCCAACACCGGCGGGCAGTCATCGAAGTCGACACCGCTCGGGGCCGTGGCCAAGTTCGCCTCGGCCGGCAAGACCGTGCCTAAAAAGGACATCGCGCTGCAGGCCATCGCCTACGGCAACGTCTACGTGGCCCGGGTGGCCATGGGGGCTGACCCGCAGCAGACCCTGCGCGCCTTCCGCGAGGCGGAGGCGTACGAAGGGCCGTCGCTGGTCATCGCGTACAGCCACTGCATCGCCCACGGCATCGAGATGCGCGACGGGCTCAACCAGCAGTACCGCGCCGTGGCCAGCGGCCACTGGCCGCTGGTCCGCTACGACCCGCTGCTGCGCACGGCGGGCGGCAACCCGTTCCTGCTCGACTCGCCGCGGCCGCGCATCCCGCTGGCCGACTACACCCAGCGGGAGCTGCGGTACCGCGCGCTCACCAACGCCCACCCGGCCGAGGCCGAGCGGCTCGGGGTGCTGGCGCAGGAGGCGGTCGACCAGCGCTGGGCCACCTACGAGGAGATGGCGACCCGTGGCGCGCACCGGTTCCCCGCCGACGCCCGGCCGCCATCGTCAAGCGAGCCGTCGAACGAGTCGCCAAGCGAGTCGCCAAGCGATAAGGACCGCTGATGGACCTGTCGACCAGTTACCTGGGCCTGAGGCTGCGGAACCCCCTCGTCGCCTCGGCGTCCCCGCTGTCGAACACCGTGGACGGCGTCCGGCATCTCGCCGACTCGGGCGTCGGTGCGGTCGTGCTCTACTCCCTGTTCGAGGAGCAGGTGCGCCTGGAGGGGGAGCGGAACGCGCGGCTCGCCGACGCGGGCACGGACAGCTTCGCCGAATCGCTGTCCTATTTCCCGCCGGAGGCGGACATCGATCCCGGCCCGCGCCGTTACCTCAGCCTGCTCAAGCGCGCCGTCGCGGCCGTGGACATCCCGGTGATCGGCAGCATCAACGGCGTGACGCCCGGCGGCTGGACCAGCTACGCCCGCGAGATGCAGGACGCGGGCGCCGCGGCGATCGAGCTGAACATCTACTACGTACCTGGCGACCCGCGCACGGCAGGCCGGGACGTCGAACAGCGGCACATCGACATCCTGCGCCAGGTCAAAGACGCCGTGAGCCTGCCCGTGGCGGTCAAACTGAGCCCGTATTTCAGCTCCACCGGTGAGATCGCGCTGCGGCTCGACGAAGCCGGCGCGGACGGCCTGGTGCTGTTCAACCGGTTCCTGCAGCCCGACATCGACCCGGAGACGCTGACCGTGGTGCCCGCGATCAACCTGTCAAGCCCGGCCGAGGCCCGGCTGCCGCGCACCTGGATCGCCATCTTGCGCGGCCAGGTCCAGGCGTCGCTCGCGGCCACCACCGGCGTCGACGGGCCCGCCGAGGTCGTCACGTACCTGCTGGCAGGCGCCGACGTCGTGATGACCGCGTCCGCGCTGATCCGGCACGGACCCGAGCATGCGGCCGTCCTGCTCGACGGCCTGGCCGGCTGGATGGCCCGCAAGGGATACACCGGCCTCGACGAGGTACGCGGCATGCTGGCCGTGCCGGCCGGCGCCGACCAGGCCGGCTACCAGCGGGCCGGCTACGTCAGCACGCTGCGCTCCGCCGACGGCGCCTCCTAGGGCCCTCAGCGCTCCCCGAGCCCGCGTGCTGGGCCGAACGGACAGTGGCGGCGGCGCACGGAGTCGGTCCGCCTCAGCCGGGCATGCCGCCCGGCTGGCCGGTTACCGCAGGTACTGCTCGATAGCGGGGCTGACCAGGGCGACGATCTCATCCGGGCTGGCCCGGACAAGGGGCTCGACCCGGAGCACGTGACGCAGCATGGCGATGCCGATGAGCTGCGCCGCGACCAGGGATGCGCGCAGGCGTGCGTCCGGCTGGCCGGTGAGCTGGGCGACGACGGTGAGCAGCTGCGCGGTCAGGAACTCGCGCAGCATGGCCGCGGCCTTGTCGTTGGATACGGCCGAGCGGACGAGGGCGATGATGGCGTTGCGGCTCTTGTCGCTGTCGACGAGCTGCAGGTAGCTGCGGACGA
>JBEKGC010000420.1:0-5942 GCA_050013055.1 Streptosporangiaceae bacterium | reverse complement strand
TCGCCCAGGTCCTGGGCGTGGTGCCGATGTCGCTTTACACCTACGTGCCGGGCAAGGCCGAGCTGCTCGACCTGATGCTCGACACGGTTTACCTGCAGATGCCCCGCGGCGACCTGTCCGGCATGCCCTGGCGGGAGCGCCTGGCCGCCGTCGCCCGGGAGAACAGGGACCTGTTCGCGCGGCATCCCTGGATCGCCGAGGTCGCCACCAGCCGGCCCCCGCTCGGCCCCGGGCTCATGGCTAAATACGAGCACGAACTTCGGGCGTTCGAGGGACTCGGACTCGACGACGTCGGGATGGACGCCGCCCTGACCTTCCTGCTCGGCTTCGTCCAGGCCGCCGCGCGCTCGGCCGCCGAGGCCGCCGCCGCCCGGCAGGACAGCGCGATGAGCGAGGAGCAGTGGTGGGCCGCCAACGCACCCCTGCTCACCCGGGTCTTCGACCAGACGAAGTACCCCACGGCCGCCCGCGTCGGCGCCGCCGCGGGCGCCGCCCACGGCGCGGCCTATGACCCCGACCACGCCTACACCTTCGGCCTGCAGCGCGTCCTCGACGGCCTGGGCGCCTTCATCGACGCGGACGGCGCCTGACCCAGGCCGGATGGCGAACCGCGGGATTTTTTGGGCGTTTACCCGGTTCAGGGGCCGGTGGCCTCGAGGAAGGTCTCGGCGGCCTGGGCGGCGATCTGGTCCTGGTCCCAGGACAGCTTCCCGCACGTGAGGTCATCGATGACCGAGCCGAGCCAGCGGGCCTCTGCGTCGATGATGGCGTACTGGTACTCGGTCTCAACCAGGGCGATCCGGGGCACGGCCTCGTGCTGGCCCTGGAGCTGGGAGCCGAGTTGCGCCAGGCGGGCCCGGACGGCCGCCAGCCGCTGGGTAAGTACGCCGGTGACCTCTTCCGGGTCGAGGACCATGGCGAACGACAGGGCGACGGGGAACTCGGGGTACTCATGGCGCGGGACGGCGAGCATGCCGGCCAGCCAGTGCAGCCCGGTGCGCCGGCCTTCCTCGGTCAGCTCGTAGACGGTGCGCTCCGGGTACTGCTGGGTTCGTTCGGTCTGGCGGATGGCGATGAGGCCGGCCTCGTGCAGTCGCCTGATGGTCTTGTAGAGGTTGGCCCGCTGGCCGATATTGACGACCTGGTCCTTGCCCCAGCTCTTGATGAGCCGCTGCATTCCGTAGGGGTGCAGCGGCCCGCCGCGCAGCAGGCAGAGCACCGTAAGGCCGGAGGGCGACGGTCTCGGTGGCGCGGACGCGGACGCGGACGCTGGCGGCATATCCGCAGCATACCTGCGCTTGCCACACTAGCTACTAGTGGTTCTTACACTATTCGACCCAACACGGCGGATCGTGCGGTACGGTGGCGTTCATAGTGTACTTACCTCTAGTTGCACAACCAGGAGGAGCCATGATCGCTGCCGGGGCAACACCGTGACCGCCGCGACCCCGCTCATCGAAGCCCGCGGGTTGCGTGTCCAGTTCGGGAAGGTCACCGCGCTCGACGGGCTCGACCTCGTCGCCCGTCCCGGGCACGTGCTGGCGATCCTCGGGCCGAACGGCGCTGGGAAGACCACCTTCGTCCGCACAGTGGCCACCCTGGTGCCGTCCTCGGGCGGGGACCTGCTGGTCCGGGGCATCGACGTCACCCGGCACCCGGCGGCCGTCCGGCGCGAGATCGGGCTGGCCGGCCAGTTCGCCGCCGTCGAACCGGTCCTAAGCGGCCGCGAGAACCTGCAGATGGTCGCCCGGTTGTTCGGCCACCGCCGGAAGGCAGCCAAGGCCGCGGCGGCGTCGGCGATCGAGATGCTCGGGCTCGGGGAGGTTGCCGACCGCCGCGCCCGCACCTACTCCGGCGGCCAGCGCCGTCGCCTTGACCTGGGCGCCAGCCTGGTCGGGGCGCCGCGACTGCTGCTCCTTGACGAGCCGACCACTGGCCTGGACCCGGCCGGACGCGCCGAAGTCTGGGATGCGGTGCGCAGCCTGGCCGCCGCCGGCACCGACATCGTGCTCACCACGCACTACCTCGAAGAAGCCGACGAACTCGCCGACCAGGTCGTGATCATCGACCACGGGAAGGCGATCGCGGCCGGCGGCACGACCGAGCTGAAGGCCGGAATCGGCCGCGACATCATCGAGGTCGTCCTCGCCGACGGCAGCCAACTCGGCGCGGCCGCCGCCGTCCTGGCCACGCTCACGGCCAGCCCGGCCGTCACCGACCACACCGGCCGGCGGATCCGCAGCCAGGCCAGCGGCGGGACCGCCCAGCTGTCGGCGGCCATCGCCGCCCTGGACAGCGCCCGCATCCCGGTCGACGAGATCACCCTGCGCCATCCCACCCTCGACGAAGTCTTCCTGACCCGCACCGGCGATCGCGCCGCCGACAGGAAAGCAGAAAGCCTCCGATGATCCAGCCTCCGATGATCCAGGCCGGCGCGGTCCCCAGTCCAGGCGCCGGCGCTATCGCCCGGCCCGCGAGGCCGCCGACGGCGGCGACCGCAACCGGCCAGATCGCCGGACGCGCGCTGCGCAAGTACGCCCGGACCCCGGGCCTGCTGGTCATGGGCATGGTCACCGCCGCGCTGTTCCTGTTCATGTTCCGCTACGTCTTCGGCGGCGCCATCCGGGCCGGCGCGGCGGGGTACGCCGGTTACCTCATCCCCGGTTACGTGGCCACGATCGTGCTGTTCACCGGCGGCGGGATCGCGGTCGCCGTAGCCGACGACAAGGCCCAAGGGCTCACCGACCGGCTGCTGTCCCTGCCGATCGCCCGCGGCGCCCTCGTCGCCGGGCGCGCCCTCGCCGACTTCACCACCAACGCCTGGTCCATCGTCTTCACCGCGGCACTGGGCTTCGCCTTCGGATTCCGGCTGCCGTCAAGCGCCGCCGACGGGATCGCCGCGCTCGGCCTGTGCCTGCTGTATGGACTGGTCTTTACCGTCGTGTTTATCGTCATCGGCCTGTTCGCCCCCAACGCGCAGGCGGCCCAGGGCATGTCCATGATCGCCTTCGTGCTGGCCTTCATCTCAAGCACCTACGTGCCAGCCTCCTCGATGCCCGGCTGGCTGCAGCCCTTCGCCAAGTACCAGCCCGTCACCCCGATGGTCAACGCCGTCCGCTCCGCCCTGACCGGGGGCACCCACGACCTGGCCGTCGCCCTCATCTGGTCAGCCGCCCTGACCATCACCTGCACGTCCATCGCCGTGATCCGGTACCGCCGCGCCTGAGGCCAGCTCTTCGGTTCCCTCGGTCAGACCCTTACGGTCTGGGCACTGGGCGAAGGTGCTGGCTGAGGCGGTTGCCGCTGGTCGTGAAGACGCCGCCGCATGCGTCGCGGACCGAGCAGGAGCGGCAGATGTCCAGGTAGTCGTTCTTCCAGTCACTGATGGAGCGAACCACGTAAGGCCACAGGCGCCGGTCCAGGACACAGAGCTGATGGTTGTAGATCCGCGTCGTGATCCCCGCTGTCGCGAGAATGTCGACCGCCTCGGCAAGCTCGCGCTGGTAATCGGCGGGGTCCGCCCACACTAGCGACGAGTTCGGCCGAGCCAGGCCGGTCATCTCCAGTCCCATCAGCGCGACCTGAGCGACGAAGGGCAGGTTCCGCGCGATGAATGTGGCCAGGCCGGGGAGCACTGGAACGGTGTGCCGCTGGACGACAACGCGAATTTCCACCGCTTGGCCGAACGAGGCCAGGTTGAGGATGCCGTGAATGGTCTCCTCGAACGCGCCGACGGCCTGGACGATGAAATCGTGCAGGCCAGGCTCGGGCGCGTACACCGGGACGCCGGCCATGATGTCGGCAAGTCCGACGGCCGCGTAGCGACGGGTGAACTCCGGGTCGGCGAAACGGCGGCCATTGGTCAGCAGGTGCACAGAAAGCCCAGGCGCAGTGCGCTGGCAGTGTTCGAGCAGGCCGATGAGCGCGTCCGCGTGCAGCGTCGGTTCGCCGCCGGTAAGACTGAGAGCCCGCGCCCCCTCCGGCAGCAAACTCATCACCTTCCTGGCCCGGTCGAACAGCCAGGAGTCTTCGCGGTCCTTCGGCGGCTGGGAGCACATCAGGCAGTAGTTGTCGCACTGCTCGGTCAGCAGCAGGCTGTTGTGCCGGGCGGAATTCTTCCACAGCACGGTGACCCGGCGGCCGTCCTCGGGGACATGGATGATGTCGCCCGTGTCCAGGTGCGCCAGGTCGGGCCCGAGCCTGAGCACTGGGCCGGCGCTGGGCGCCCCAGCCCTCCCGGCCTCGGTTCCGGCCACGAGGTAGAGACCGTACCCGGGGGGTGCGGCCTGCCCGTCCCGTAGGAGGCAGGCGAGGGACCTGGCGGGGTCTTGGTCGTCGGCGCCGCGACGGTGGATGGCTGGGTCGTCCGGCAGGCAGACCCGCCATACATCGTCGGCCACTGGCCCGGTCAGCCCGCTCGCGTCGGCGCGGCCTGTCAACTTCAGCATGACCATCCCCGCCTCGCCGGTTCCCCTGCGCAACCGCCGCACCGGGCCAGCGTGCGGGGCAGCTTCACTGCGCCCACCGCCGTAGCAGGTCGCGGAAATAGGGATCATCGCGCATTTTCCGCAGCAGCAAGGTAAAGACGCCCATGTTGCGCTGGCAGAACGCCGATAGCGCCTTATGCCCGGTGAAATCTCCCATGGTCGCGTGGTGGAACACCGGGTCGGCGCCGCAATATGGCTCGAATGCGCACGTGGCACACATCGGCGCGCTGAGTGTGATCGATTCCGTGAGCGGAGTCAGCAGGCTGTCGGAGAGCATAATGTCCTGGTAGGAAGAGTCATGCACGTTGCCGAGCCTGAAGGTGCGGTCGCCCATTTCGGCAAGCATCCGGCCCTCGTCGCTCGCGTAGATGTCGCCGTCGTAGTTATAGACGAGCGCGCCGATTCCGATGCCGGCGGGAGAGGTCAGGTCGACGTAGCCCGGGTCGGCGTTCGTGAGCATCTTCTTCGCGATGATGGACGCGTACATCTCGACCATCGGGACGCCTTGGCGGTTCAGTTCAACGATCCGGTCCAGGCCGGCCGCGTAGAACTCCAGCCACCGGTCGACGTCGTAGTTCGCGCCGCCACGGCGTCGCAGCGCGAAGCCGTACGGCGAGATCGGGCGCAGGAATACCCCGCGCAGCCCGAGCTCGGCGTAGCTGTCGATGATCTCAGCCGCCCGGCCGAGGCTCGCATCCGTGGTGGTCATCAGCGCGCTGACCCAGTCGGCGCCAAGCCGGTCCTGCACCCGTTTGATACCCGCCACCGCTTGCTGCCAGCTGTCGCGGCCGGGACGGCGGCGGTTGCTGTTGTGCAGGTCCTGCGGGCCGTCAAGGGATGTCGAGATGTGGATCTCTTCCTCGGCGCAGAAGTCAAGGACCTCGTCGTCGAGGAGCGCCAGGTTCGTCGCGATCACGAACGCGAGATCCTTGCCGTGCTCCTTATTCATCCGGTTTGCCTCGGCCGTGATCCAGCGGACGAGCGGGAAATTCAGCAGCGGCTCGCCGCCCTGCAACTCGATCTTCAGCTGCGGTGACGGCGACCTGAAGGCCAGCTCAAGCGCCCGGCGCGCGGTCTGCTCGGTCATGTCGAACTCGTTCTTCGCGGCCGACTGCCGAGACACCTGGCAGTAGCGGCACGTGTGCTCGCAGCGCAGCGTGACGACAAAGATGTGCAGGCCCGTGGAGTCCGGCAGACGTCGCATCCTGGTGCGCAGCTTGATGGCGAGCAGCTCAGCGGGCAGCGTTTCGCCCGGCACCTGGATAAGGTGCGCGGCCCGCAGTTGCGCCAGCAGTTCCTGGTCCGCGCAAGTACCGCTCACCACGGTGCTCAACTCGTCCGGCGTCACGAACATGTGCTCCCCCACCAAGTTGGTGAGGACCACCGAGTCCGCATCGATCCGGTGAAACCGCAGCGGCAGCAACTGCCAACCATGCGCGGGCAGCGTCGTCGCCG
>JBEKGC010000419.1:0-11564 GCA_050013055.1 Streptosporangiaceae bacterium | reverse complement strand
CGGATGGCAATGAGACGGCGGGAACCGCCAGTGCCGCTGACAATCCAGGCGCTGGGCGACAAGCTGGATCAGCTGACGGCTGGTCAGGCTAGCTATGAGGACCTGCTGGGCAGGCTCGCCGATGGCCAGCAACGGCACGCGGAAGTGCTCGATCTTCACACCGGCAAGCTGAATGAGCTTATCGGCGGCCAGAATGCGCACACCAGCTTGCTGAGACAGCTAGTCCGCGGCCAGGAACGGCAGACAGAGCTGCTGGAGCAACTGCTCCGAAGCCAGGGCGGGAATCCCCCGCCCTCGCCTGCCACGTAGATCGCGTAGAAGCGTAGTCCCGCCGCGGGCTGGCGCCCGTCGTTCCGGCTGGCGTGTCTAGCATCTAGCTGAGCGCCGCAGCATGTAACCCCTGGTCCGGGCCCTGATACGGCTTCATGCACCGACCTGTGGCCGCCGGGGCCAAGTCTGCCTGCTTGTACGTTCCCGGCATACTTTTCCAGTTGATCGTGATTGACCTGCGGTTACCTAGCAGGTTTCCGCCGGGTACGGGGGCTGCTTACCCGTGGACGTTTCCGCTCCCGGCGGCCGCAGGCTGCGCATGAGCCTCGTCGTATCCGCTGGCCTCCTGGTCACCGGGCAAGATTTTCCCGTTGGAAGCCCGGTGGAACTCCCCTGGGAATCGGGAAAGTTCACCGGAACCTGCAGTTACCGGATGCCGGTTTTGATGGCGGCGGCGAACTGCTGCCAGGTGGCGGTGCTGAAGGCCAGTACCGGGCCGGGGCGGTCCTTGGTGTCGCGTACCGCGATCAGGTGCCCGGCGTGACCGACCTCAACGCAGTTACCGCCGTTCGCGCCGGTGTAGCTTGATGTGCGCCAGCGGTGCTGGCTTGTGCTGTCCATCTCGTCATCGCCTCTGTTATCAGCTCGGCTGAGGCTGCCCGGGGCAGGGCCTCGGCTCTGAGCGTATCGAACAGGTTCACCACCTTGGCGACCAGCGCGGGCTCGGCCACGGTCATCCCCTGGACCCCGGTGTCCAGGTGCGCAGCCTGCTTGCCGTCCGGGTCCGCGGCCACCGTGAACCCGGCGGAGAGCCCGGCGTAGGCCCCGGCCTGCTCGGGGACGACCTGCACCGTGACGTGCGGCCGGGCCGCCATCTCGGCCAGGTGCCCCAGCTGGGCGGCCATCACGTGTGCGTCCCCGACCCGGCGGTCCAGCACCAGCTCATCCAGCAGCACCCACAGCACCGGCGGCGCCTCGCCGCCGAAGATCTGCTGCCGGTCGATCCGCGCCGCTACCTTCGCCTCGGCCGTCTCGGCGCTGTCTGGCCGCCAGGAGCCGAAGATCGCCCGCGCGTACCCCGGCACTTGCAGCAGGCCGGGTATGAGCATGGGCTCCCACATCCGCAGGACGGCGGCCTCGCGCTCGATGCCCAGCCAGTCCAGGAACCACGGCGGGTACGGCCCGCCCCAGCCCCGCTGGTCCCGCCAGAACCGGGTGAAGAACCCGCCCCGGTCCGGGAACGCCGCGTCGCACGTCTCGGGGAACCCCGCCGGGGGCTCGGCCAGGCCCGCCTCGATGCGCGAGACCAGCGACCCGTCGCAGTGCGCGGCCGCGCCCAGCCCGGCTTGCGGCATGCCCGCCGCCGTCCGCGCGTGCCGGACTTCGGCGCCGAAGAAATGCAGCGGCGATGCCCCCGGATCCAGGGTCCTCAGTCGCGGCATGACGCACCTCGTCCCTTCTTGCCCATCGTGCGGCCGCCGGCCCGGTCCTGCCCGTTATGCAGGCCGCCCGCGGGTTCTGCCGGTCTCCCAGCTGCCCTTCCCACCGTAGCCCCGCCCCGGCCAAGGTGGACAGCACCCATCCCGCCGCCACGCCGCCGGGCAGCACCCGGCCCCGCGCGGCACCAGATAAGGAGCCCCCGGCATGATCACTGCCCCGGCCCGCCAGGCGCCCGCCGGCCCGGCGGGCGCCGCCCGCCACCTGGACGCCATCGCGGCCGCCCTGGCCGGCTGCGGCATCACCAGCCGGGTCACCCGCCTGGCCGGCACGCCCGTCCTGACCACCGGCGGCCCCGCAGCCGGGCCGCAGGCGGCCACCGTCACCATCGACCCCGACACCCGCGGCGGCCCCGGGCTGGCCCTGGACTGCACCTGCATCTGGACCCCCGCCCGCGCCGCCACCCCCCAGGCGGTCGCCGCCACCATCACCGCCGTCCTGGCCGCCGCCCGCCCCGCTCGCCCGGCCCGGCCCGCCCGCCGCCCGCCGGACGCTGACGCCGCCCGGCTCGCCAGCTTCCTGCCCCGCCACCCGGGCTGGTCAGCCTTCTGGGACAAGCGCTACGGCCTGTGGCGCGTATCCGAAGACGACCCCGGCTCCGCCCTGTACGCCGAGACCCCCGACCCCGGCGCCGTGATCACCTACATCACCGCCCGCTCCTGAGCCCCGCGCTCCCCCTTGCCCGCCCGCACCAGCGGGCGGGCGGGCGCCAGCCGGCCCGGCTCAGGGCCGCACCCGGCATCCGCCCCGGCCCGGGCCAGGCCATCTCGATGCCGGACGGGCCGGGCTCACGCCCCGCCGCCCGCCCCCGCGACACCGCGGGCTGGCGCTCTTCCCCCGCACCAGCCCGCCCGGAAAGGAGTCCCGCCCCGATGCCAGCCACCACCGCCCCGCCAGGCCCCCCGCCTCCCGATGACCTGACCGCCCGCATCTTCCGCGCCCAGTACACCCGGTCCGGCCTGCACATCCTGCCCGGAACCTGCCTGGCCCTGCCCACGGGCGCGCCGTTGTCCGCCGGCCCCGGCTTCGGCGTCATCGCCCGCCAGGTCAGCGCCTGCGGGGACCCCTGCCAGCTCCCGCCCGGCACGCCGCGGGCATCGGCTGAGGGCCGCCCGGGCAGATGATCACGCCTGCCCCGGGCGGGGAACCGATACCACCGCCGGACCCGTTTCCGCCCCCGCCCGGCGCCGGGTACGCCAGCCCCGCCCGCACCGCCGGCGCCCTGGCCCGCCAGCTCGCCCGGCACGGCCTGACCCGCATCTACACCGCCGCCGGCCGGCGGCACGCGGTAATCTCCGTCACCGCCGGGGTGACCGCATGGACCGACGGGGTGCTGCTGTGGTGCACGTGCAACGGCCAGCGTCACACCTGGCCCGCCGCCGACACCGACGGCGCCGCCGCCCGGCTGGCCGCCCTCGCAGCGCCACCCGGAACCGCCGGCCCGCACTGACGCCCGGCGCCACCCCAATGCTGTCCCGTCCAGACGCCTCACCCGGCACAACCGCAGCTCGCCGGGACATCCCGGCCCCGCGCCTGCCCCGGCAGAAACGCGGTTGCGGCCGCCGTGCTGCCCTCCCCGCGCCCCGCGCAGCTCGCAGAACACTGAATATGCCGAACGGCCCCGGGTGCGTGCCCGTCGCCTCCGGACTCGCCCCGGCCGCGGCCATCCGGTGGCCGGCGCCATCCCTGCCGTTGTCCTGTGACATCGAAGATTCCGCAGCGCGCGCCGCTGTTCTTTCAGGCTCTTAAGAGTGATGTGGACTGTGGCATTGAACGGATCCAGTCCTTGTGCACGGCGTGTCCTTCAGGGGTGTAGTGCACGTAACGCACTGTAGCTGTTAGCGTCCACTCGACTACTTTAGGTTGAGGGGATCTGGATGCGGGCGTTCCTGGTCAGGTTGCCGTCGTCGGTGCGTTACTGGACGGTGGTCGATGACGGCTACCGCGTGGTGCGTGTCGCGGACGAGTACCTGCATCACCTGCGGCTCGGCCGTGATGCTGCGGAGAGCACGACGAAGTCGTATGCGGAAGCACTCGCGCTGTATCTGCGATGGTGCGAGCAGGGCTCGCGGGACTGGCGGACGGCTGCTGAGCGCCTGGGCGGGTTCATCACGTGGCTGAGGCATACGCCCGGCGACCCGGATGCGCCGCTGGCCGGGCCCGGGATCGCGGATCTCCGGGGCGCGGGCAGGATCAACCGCATCCTGAGCGCGGTGCGGGGATTCCTCCGGCACGGGGTCGTGACCGGCGAGGTTCCCGCGGCCGTACTCGCCATGCTGTACGACATCACCGACGACCGGCACCTGCCCGTCGACGTCCGCGGCGAGGCGGCCGGACTTCAGTATGCTGCCCGGCCGCGTCACCGCCTGTCAGAGACGGAGACGGAGATCGACAGGGCCAGCGACGCTGAGGTGCTGGGCCTGCTGAGGGCATGCCGGTCGGCGCGGGACCGTTTCATCGTGATGGCGATGGCCCGGGCCGGGCTGCGCAGCGGAGAGGTGACGGGGCTGCGCCGTGAGGACATGCACCTGGTCCCCGACGCCACGGCGCTCAGCTGCCTGTTCCCGGGCGCTCACCTGCACGTCCGGCGGCGGGACAACCCCAACGGGGCCTGGGCGAAATCACGCCGTTCCCGGCCGGTCCCCGTTGACGAGCTCTTCGTCCTGGCCTATGACACGTACTGGTTCGAGCGGGATGAGTGCCTGCCCGCCCGTGAGTGTTCTCTCCGCTTAATGACCGTGTCGCGATTAGTTCCGGGGCCCTGCAGGAGCTGTGATTTCCGGCTGCGGCGGGCCGTGTCGTGTTTCTATCGTTCCGGCTCATGATCATGAGCTTCTTCTCGTCCCGGGGCTGGGAGTCCTGGGATATCGCGGACCGGCCGCTCATCCCCGAGCGGATGCCGGTCCTGATCGATGACGACCTCCTGTTCGAGGACGGGCCGGGTGCTCCCCGCCCAGTGGCAGTCGTGAACCAGTGGCTGCGTGAGCTGCCGGCGAGCGGCTGCCCGTCGCCTGGTTCGTGGGAGAGCTATGCGAGGGTGCTGAAGGAGTGGGCCGAGTTCCTGTCCGGGCACGGGGTCGGCCTGTTCGAGTCCCGGGAGCGGCTGAAGCTCGCGCTCGGCAAGTACGCCGAGTACCGGGCGTCCGGGCCTGCGGATCGACGGTTCGCGGCGACGACGTGGGGCCGGCACACGAGCGTCCTGTCGCTGTTCTACCGGTGGGCACTCGATGAGGGCCATGCGCAGGCTGAGCCGTTCACCTACCGGACGGCACGGGCCCTGTTCGCCGGGACTGGTCGTGAGGTGCGGGTGAACCTGGCTGTCCGGCGGACCCCGAAGCCGCACGTGACGGTCAGGTACCTGGAGCCGGACTTCACCCGGCTGTTCCTGGACGGGCTGCGGGGCCTGGCGCCGGGCGGCGGCCCGGACCCGTGCTACCAGGGCCGTGAACTGGCCCGCAACGCCGCGATCGGGGAACTGGCGCTGGCGACCGGGCTGCGGCTGCAGGAGTTCAGCTTCCTGCTGTCCTGGGAGATCCCGCCGCTGCCGTCACGCCCGGTGCAGGCGCCGATCCCGTTCCCGGTCCCGGCCGGGATAGCCAAGGGCCGCAAGTTCCGCACTACCTGGATCTCCTACGACGCGCTGGCGGCCGTGCACCACTACCTGGAGGTCGACCGGCTCGCGACCGCTGATGGCACGGGCTGGCGGCCGCCGCCGCAGTGGGGCGAGCCGCTGCTGGTGACCGACCCGGACGAGCGGGGCGGCAAGGTCAACGGCGTCCGCCGCCGGTGGGAGACCCTCGCTCCCGCCGAGCGGCGCCGGCTTGTCGCGCCCGGCGGGGGAACGTGCATCCTGGCGGCGAAGGCCGGCGGCGGCCCGTTCACCGCCTGGGCATCGGTGCTCGAGCGCACGGCGAACCGGATCCGGGCCCATCATGAGCCCAGGTTCCCCCATGTTTCCCCCCACCGCCTGCGGCACAGCTTTTCTATGCGCACCCAAATGGGCAGAATTGCATTTGATGCATCATTCGGCACTTCGCGTGAACACGCGCTGCCTGCGGCGCAGCGTGCGGCGTTGCCGTGCCCGGTCTCCCGGCTGCGCCGCGCGGCCACGATGACCTGGGACTTCATGGTCCGCCTGGAACTGATGCAACGATGATGCGGCTGATTCCGTTGCGCGGCGTGCATCATGGTTGCGTCTGCTGACGTGGTGATGCATCCGGGAGCAGCCGGCTGCACTGGGTGCATCATCGGCGGTCGCGGTGAGCGGCGCCCGGCCGGCACCGCAGCTTCGGGGGACGCGCCAGGTCTCCGCATTATCGGCCACGTCACTCGTCTGACCTGGCAACCAGCCGCTCTCGTTGCACCTCATGCATCACCGCGCCCCGGGCGACGGACGTTCCCGCAGCCGCCAGCTCGCCCGGCTGCCACGCCGCACGCTGACGCGCCGCCATGCCGCAGATGTGGCCCGGCACGCGTCGTAGCCAGTGGCCGTGGAGGCTCCTGACCTGGCCCGGCTCCATGGCCGGGGAGATCCATACCCTAATCACCAACCCGGGAGGTAGCCTCCAGGCGCCCCGCTCCGGCTGAGGTATTCGGCGTGGTTGGAACATTGCTCTCTACCAGTTTGGAATACCTGGTCAGCGGCCACTACCGGCGGGCCGCCGAGGTGGCGGAGGCCACCGACCGCGGGGAGGGCCCGGATGCGGCGCTGATGCTCTACCTGACCAAGGCTGACCCGCTGCTCGTCCTGCGTGACCTCCTGGGCCACTCCACGGTGCTGACCACGGAAAAATACCTGCACAAGCTGGACACAACACGCATCTACCGGGAGGCCTACGAGTGCTCCGGCCTTCGCGGCGGGCGGGCCTCAGACGCCGAGGCTCAGCGCGAGGCTGATGCCGAGTTCGCCGATGATCCGGACGGGAGCGAGGCCTGATGCCCGCGACCGTGCAGGGCGACCCGCCGGGCATCTGGTGCATGTTCAGCGACGGCAGCACCGCCCAGTTCGACCTGGGCGGGCTTCCCTGCCCCGGACTCGTCATGGACCTGCTGGCAGGCCTGGCCGAGCTCATCCACCCGCACGGCAGCATCGATGCCGCGGGCTCGGCCGGCCAGTACGTCCAGGCGTTCCGCCAGATGGCTCGCAGGCTCGCGGAGGCCGGGTTCTCCGGACGCGCGGCCGACCTGCGCAGGCCCCACCTGACCGGGTACTGGATGGGCACGTCGGGACCGATGGAGTCGTGCACCCGCCGGGCCCTGGCCGCCTTCGCCCGCAATGGCGGGACTGTCGACCCTAGGGTGGCCGAGCTGGTGGCGGGCCGGAACTTCAACCCGCTGTCCTTCCGCAGGCCGCTGCCGCCCTATCGCGAGGCCGAGTGGGAGCGCCTGGCCGCTGCCTGCTCCGAGGCCGCTAGCACCTCATTCGCCGCCCACAAGGACGCGCTGGCCGCTGCCGCCCGGGGAGCCCACCCGGGCGGGGCCGGCTGGTCCCGCGAGAACCTCGCCTGGCTGCTGGCCCGGACCGGCCCCGTCGGGGCCGCCCGCTTCGGGGAGCTGGCCGGCTGCACCTACCATGCGGTACTCGAGCAGGGCGGCTACCACGAGGTGAGCGCGGACCTGTTCCCGCCGATGGACGTGGTGATCTCCTACCGCCTGCTGTTCGGCGTCCACTCAGGCATCGTCCCTGACGGGATCGATGACCTGGCCACGAGTGATATCGACTGGGCCGGGGACGCCTCGGTCCTGCTGTCCTACGTCAAGCGCCGCACCGCCGCCGAGAGCCTGAACCTGCCCCGCCGCGCGGTCCGGCTGCTGGAGCAGTGGCTCGCGCACTCGGCGCTGCTGCGCGGCCTGGCCGCCCCGGGTGACCGCGAGCGGCTATGGCTGGGCACCTTCCGGCCCGGCGGCAGGTCGCTGATCACGGGGATCAACCGCACCGCGATCCAGCGCTGGGCGCAGCACCACAACGTGACCGGCGACGACGGCGGGACGCTGAAGATCCACCGGTCCCGGATCCGGACCACGCACTTGTCCCTCCGCGACAAGAGCGCCTGGGCGGGCCGGGGACGGGCAACGATCGACCCCAACCACAGCCCCGAGGTCGAGGGCGACCACTACCTGACCGCGGTCACCCCCGCCCAGCAGCAGGCCGTCGAGGCCATCGTCGCCGACGCCCAGCACGACCTGATCCGGAGGACTCACCCGCCTGCCGTCCTCACCTCAGACGACGCCGCCAGCCTCGCCCGCGACTACCCCCAGCTGGTCGCCGGCCTCGGGCTGGACGACACGGTGCTCGCCGAACTCGTCGGCGGGGAGCGCGACGTGTTCACTGCGGCCTGCGCCGACCAGCTGTCGGGCCTGCACGGGCCGAAGGGCCAGCCATGCCCGGCCCGGCCCTGGGTCTGCCTGCTCTGCCCGCTGGCGATCTTCGCACCGCGGCACGCCGTGAGCCTGCTGCGTCTGAAGGCGTTCTTCTCCCGGCAGTGGCAGCAGATGCCCGCCGCCCACTTCATGGCCGTCTTCGGCCCCTACTCCCAGCGGGTCGGCCAGGTCCTGGACCGCTACGACCCCGCCGTCCTGGAACGAGCCGCCCGCCACGTCACCGGCAACGACAGCGAGATCCCGCTACGCCCCGAGGAGCGCACCCGATGACCACCCCCCTTCCCGCCGCCCCGCCGCAGGGCAGGTCGCCGTTCGCCGGCGCCGACGTCTGCCAGCACGCAGGGCTCGCGCTCCCGCCAGGAACCAGCAGGCCGAAGTTCGACGACGACCTCTGGGACTTCACGGACGTGACCGGGCTGCCAGCCTCGATGCCCCTCGCGGTCCGCCGGTTCGCCTTCGAGCCGGTCGGCGACCCGCGATGGCGGCTGGTCGCCAAGGAGCTGGTCTTCGCGATGCTGGCCCCCAGGCATGAGGCGGTGGCGCTGCTCCCGCGGGCGAACCGCACCCCGATGCACCTCCAAACCGCCAACGGCCGCCTCGGCGAGGCCACGCGGTTCCTGAACTGGCTCACCAGCCAGGGCGTTGCCAGCCTCGGCGAGGTCGGCGATCATCACTGCGAGGCATACCTCTTCCACCGCCGCCACGTCCTGGATGAGCACGAGGCAGTGGTCGGCGAGCGGAGCCCGGGCACCCGCCGCCGCGCCGCCCAGGTCATCATCGACCTGCTCAACTACGGCGAGCTGTTCACCGCCGACCGCCCGGACCCCGGCCTGCGGCCCTGGGGCGGGGCCACCGCCACCGCCATCGCGGAGATGCCCAGCGGGCGAGCCATGAACAAGACACCGCCACTCGGCGATGATGTCCTGCGGCCCATGCTGGCCGCCGCCCTCTACCTCTCCTCTTCCATAGGCCCTCACACCGTCGCCCTGAACCAGCAGGTCAGGGACGCGGACCAGCAGTGGGGCCGCAGCGCCTCCGGCGAGTTCGCCAGGGTGTCCCGCGCGCCCGCCGCCGAGATCACCCGGCTGGTGGACCGCTACCAGGACGACGGCATCCCGCTGCCCATGCTCCCCGGCTACCTGGTCAGCGAGCGGATCACCGCCGGGTGGAGGCCGGATGACCCCCTGATCGCGGTCGGGCTGAACACGCTGGCCCGCCAGGCCGGCATCAGCCAGTTCATCCTGCAGTGGCTCGGCGAGCTCCGGGAGCCCATCGAGGCAGCCGTCTCCGCGGTCGGCGTCCAGGAGATGTTCGCCCGCAACGGGACGCTCATCGACCGCCCCGACGGCCAGGGCCAGGCCCCCTGGTCTCCTCCGTTGCACCGGCTCGAGGCCGTCGCGCTTGTCGGCGTCGTCCGCACCGCGACGGCGGCCGTTATCGCCGCGGTCTCTGGCATGCGGGCCAGCGAGCTGATGGAGCTCCAGGTCGGCTGCCGGCTCCCGCCCGAGGAGCCGCTGCCGGGGATGGCCCGCTACCGGCTGGCCGGCAAGCTCGTCAAGGGCCAGCCACTTGGCGGCACCCGCGACGAGTGGGTCGTCATCGAGCCCGCCTACCAGGCAGCAGGACTCGCCGAGCAGCTCCACGACGCCCCGGCCGACGGTGACCTGCTCTTCGGCCGCATCGCCTTCAGCATCCGCTACAAGTGGTTCCGGAACTGGGTGAACGGCCCCTCCGGACAGCGGCTCGGACTCGTCTCCATCCCCGATTACCCGGTGACCCTGCGGGCCCTGCGCAGGACGCTCTCGATTGAGCTCGCCTACCGGCCCGGCGGCGTTCTCGCCACGAAGTTCCAGCTCAAGCACATCGCTGCCGCAACGACAGAAGGGTATGCATCCCGCCCCGGCGGCGCCCAGGCCGAGCTGCTCGCCGAGGTCAACCAGCACGAGAGCGAGCGCAACCTCTCCCTGCTCTGGGAGGAGTTCCGGAACTACCAGCAGGGCATCATGCCCGCCGGCCCCGGCGCCCGCGAGCTGACTGAATTCTTCGCCCACGTCGATGCCGCGCCAGGCCCCGGCGACGTTCCTGCGGCGAAAGTACAGCGCAGCGACCGGGAGATCCGCAGCCTTCTCGCCAAGCGCTGCTGGTTCACCGACCCGTCCCGGGCACTCTGCCTCAAGCTCGCCGGCGACCAGGCCGGCGACAAGCCCCTCATCGGAATGTGCGACTCGGCCCGCTGCCCGCAGGCCACCCACCATCCCTGCCACCGGCCCGTCTGGGCCGAGCACGCCGAGAACACCAAGACGTTCCTCGGCCAGCTCGGCCGGGCCCAGAAGACCGAGAAGAAACGGCTGGAAGCCGAGTACGACCGCGCTGTCCGCGTCCTGTCCCGGATCGACGAAGCCGCAGCCGCGGGAGAACCAGGATGAGGCTCAGCAGGCAGCAGATCGCCGACAACGAGGCGAAGATCAGGGCAGCCATGACCCGGCTCCTGAACGGCGACATCCCGCTCGGCGGAAGATGCGACATCAAGACCCTCGCCGGCGAAGCCGGCGTCGACCGCACCGCCTTCTACGGCAGCCGACCCTACGCCCGCCTGCGCGAAGAGTTCGAGCAGCGGCTCGGAGAGCTCCGCGATGCCAGCGAACGGCCCGACCCCCGCGATGCCCAGGCCACCCGGCTCAAGGACGAGATCGCCCGGCTGAAGGAACGTCTCGCCCGGTCGGACGTCACGATCGGCGAGCTCGCGGCCTTCCGGGACCAGGCCCTCGCCCGGCTCGCGGTCCAGCACACCGAGATCACCCGGCTGCGCCAGGATGTCCGGCTGGCAGCCAGCGTCCGCCGGCTGCCGGCCCCTTCCCCCGAGGAGCAGCACCTGTCATGATCACCGTCCAGCCCCGCGACCCCGGCCTGGCCGGCGCGGTCCGCGCCGGCGCTGCCGGGCTCTACTCCCTCGAAGCAGCCTGCGAGCTGGTCATCGGCTCCGGATGGCTGCACCGCGACGACTTCGACTCCTTCGTCAGCACGGTCACCTCGATCACCGACGGCGGCACCGAACTCGCCCACATCGACTGGCAGTCCGTCATCACCACCCGCGATGCCGGGCTCCTTCCCTGCAGCAGCGGGGAGAGCCGGATCCTGCGGCTGGCAGCCAGCATCGCCGTCGGCATCCCAGTCGACCTCAACGACGCCCTCAGCGGACTCGACCAGTCCAGCATCGCCCTCGTCGTCCGCGCTGTCCGTCACGCGAACGGCCAGCGCCCCGCCGATTTCGACGGTTCCTGACGATATGACGTGCATCACATCCAAGAGTGGTAATCGCCACACGGCATGTCACCATCAGCGCGAAACTTCCGCACTCGAATCGCCAGGCAGAATCGCTACACGAATCCTCTGCACACGGCGAGTGCGGAGAGAAG
>JBEKGC010000418.1:0-5956 GCA_050013055.1 Streptosporangiaceae bacterium | reverse complement strand
CCAGCCAGGAACGCAACTTGGAGTTGCAATGACGCCGCAGTCCGCTCCAGCAGGCCGCGCCCGGCCGGCCGGGCGCGGGCCGAAGATCCGTGCCGCCGTCCTCGCCGCGACGCTCGCCGAACTGACCGAGAACGGCTACGCGGCCCTGACCGTCGACAACGTCGCGCGGCGCTCCGGCGTTCACAAGACGACGATCTACCGGCGCTGGAAGGACCGCGAAGGCCTAGTCGCCGACGCGGTGGCCGAACGGGCCACGACGGCGAAAATGCCCTTCCCCGACACCGGCGACATTGACACCGACCTTCTCAGGCTCGCACGGATGATCGTCGCGTTCCTGACCAGCCCGGCGGGCGGGACCGTCGCCGTCGCGTCGATGTCCGATGCCGGCCGGATACCGGAGGTCGCTGGCGCGAAGCGCCGCTTTTTCGAGGCCCTCTTCCGGCAAGCGGAGCCGGTCGTCTCCAGCGCCATTGCACGCGGCGAACTGCCCGCCGACACCGATCCAGCCGAGCTGATCAGAACCCTCCTCGCACCGATCTACCTGCGGCTCCTGGTCACCGCCGAGCCGATCGACAGAACCACCGCCGACAACGCCGCCAAGGTGGCGCTCGCCGCCGCCCGCGCCGGCGCACTCAGATCAGACCCGGCATAAGGTTCAGCCCGCTGGCTCATTCGCCGAGAAACAACGATTAGCATCACGGTCAGGTAACGAGAGGCCCACCGTTTCGACGCGGGTCCCCCGTTCGGAGTTGCTCACCGTGCTATCCCACGTGCGGAAGGGTCATCGATTGCAGTAGCACATGTGGCGACCTGCGTCACTGCCGGACGCGGCAACAAGACGGCGCATGGACAGCGCGTCGGCCGTTGCCGGGGCATGGCCGTGGCTGATCCGGTTGGACACTGCTGGGGACGAACACCGCATCGAGGTCGCGGGTCGCCCTCGTGGCGTCATAGGCCACCGTCAGGGCGGCGCCTCCGACGAGGACGAGCTCGGCTCTCGCCCCGCGGGCCGCCAGTTCCGCCGACAGGTCATCGAGGAGCGCGCGGATGTCCTCACGCCCGAGGCCCGTGCTCATGCGCGGTCAAGTGCCCCGCTGGTGATGAAGACACCGCGGCGCCGGAACGAAGACGGCGACTCAACCAGGGCGCGCGGGTGGAGGCCTCGCAGGTCGGTGACGAACCACCAGGGCCACGCCTCCCGTCCGGGCAGCGGCGCCCAACCGACGCCACGTAGGCCGCCCGGACCGCCTGCTCCACGCTCAGCGGCAGCAGCCTGGCCGCCGTACCGTCCTGCCCGTGCGCCCGGCCCAGCCCGTAGATGTGAGAGTAAGAGACGACCGCCGCGAAGGCGGCCACGGCGCAGACCACGGCCGCCGTCGTGCAGCGGATCACGCGGTCCCCGGTCCCCGGTCCCCGGTCACCGGCCCGCCCCGCCACGCGTCGCCGAGGCACTGCTGGGCGTGGTGCGCGGCCCGATTTCCGAGCTGTCCTGGTAGCAGCAGGGGTAGTAGAGGTTACGGCTGGCCGTGCCGTGCGGTGGCCGCCGGCCGCCGCGCAGGACGGCCAGCTCCCGGACTCCTCGTCTCCGAGGTTCACCCGTTCGATGACGGCAACGGCCGCGTCGCGCGCGTCATGATGAACGCCGAACTGGCCAGCGGCGGACAGTCAAGGATCATCATCCCGACGGTTCTCCGTGACGACTACCTCGGCGGGCTCAGGCAGCTGACCCACCAGGGCGACTTAAGCGTGCTGATCAAGGCAATGCGCTACGGGCACGACTGCACCGCCAGAATCGACTTCTCAAGCCTCGCTCGCGCCACCGAGATGCTCCACGCGACCAACGCCGTCAACGAGCCAGGCAGCAGCGAACGACTCCGACTGCCGGACGCATCGCGCTAAAGCCAGGCCGACAGACTGTGTTATGTCATGCACTTGGAGCGAGACCACATTTTCAGATATAACCGCTGAGCTGGTCAAACATCTAGTTGCTGCTTGAGCCGGAGGGGTTCTGCCGCGCGTCGGCGCAAGGCCCATGCATGCGTACCGCTGGCCTCGTTTTTTACACCGGGCGCAGCCACACGGCGGTAACGGAGCAATCTGGGCCGACAACCTGCCTGCCGCTCGAGCTGTCAGGCGGAGGCGGTGGCGTCCGGGCGCAACTCTGGCTCGATCACCTGGACCCGCGGGTGTGACCTGCGTTACAGTCACGAGATCGGCGCGATGCACAACCGGGAACCGGCCACCAACCGGTTCCACGCCGACCACGCGGAGGCGGTCATCGGACTCGGTGACCTCGCCTGGGCCGAGGTGCTAGTCCAGCGCATGGAAGTCCGCGCTTCCGCCCTGCCACGCCCTTGGATCAACGCGGTATCGGCCAGGTGCAGGGGTCTGCTGCACGCTGCCGCCGGGGATCTCGACGCCGCTCTCGAGGACTACCAGCTGACGCTGGCGGCCGGACTGGCGATAACACTGGCGGCGTGCTCAAGCAACAGCAGCACCTCAACCCAGACGACGGGCCCGCCACGGACCGTCGGGACCTCGATCGCTTCGGCCGCGGTGGCCAGCACCTCGGCGTCTAGTAGCAGCTCAACCCCGGTCGCCGCCAGTGGCCTATCCGGGAAGTGGTCGGGGCATTACAGTGGCTCCAGCCAGGGCGATTTCACCTTGAACTGGAGCCAGTCGGGATCAGCGCTGATCGGCACCATCAAGCTCGCAGCCGATGGGTCAAGCTGCCCATCCACGGAACCACGAACGGCGATTCCATCCAGTTCGGTACCGTCGGTGCGACCGGCATCACCTATAAAGGAACGGTCTCCGGCAACCCTGGTCGTCAGCTTGGCCCCGTCGTTGCTCGCCGTCAGGACATAGGGCGCGGAGGTAACCGTGTCGCTAGCGTTGATCATCGGCTGATATCCGCCGATATCGTCAATCGACAGGGCGATCCAGACTGTCTTGGACGTTAGTCCGCACGGTTGCAAGGTGACCGCGGTGCCGTTCCCCGCGGTGGTGGCGGTGCCGAGGCAGAAAGTGGTCGACACGCCGTCCGGGGCGTACTCGTATTCATATCCGATGTCTGACGGCCAGGTTGTTCCCACCGCCGCTCCGACAATGCCGTCGGCGTACAAGGTGGCAGCATTGGCGATGGTCAGCAGGTGCCAGTCCTCATCGGAGTAGGGTCCAGCCGGGGAGAGGATAACGTGCTGCCCGAGCTGCGCGGTGCCGCCGGAGACCGTGCTGACATCGCCCGAGCCCAGGGTCTGGTCGTAAAGGGCCACGCAGGTAGCACCACATGCTGGCGTCGCCGCGTTCCCGGTCGGCGCCGGTACTGCCGCCACCGTTGCACCGCCGGCAAGTGCCAGTGCGGCCAGGGATGCGAGCACCTTATTCTTGAGTCTTTCCATGAGGCCTCCTTGTGACGAGAGGGCTGGCCCCCAAACGCTAGGCCGACCTGCCAGCGTGCCGCGTCGGGGAAAACCCTACGTTTGACGCCCGTCGACAACTGGCTCAGCTATTTCCCCGCAGGCCGACCTGAAGTACGGTTAAGACGCTAGTAGCCCGATTAAGGCCGCGCTGGTGGCGCGGACCTGTGCAGCTGCTCTGGACCCCGGCGGCGTGATGTTAACCGCCTGGATGGGCCTCCAGGGAGTTCCGATGGCACATTCCGCCGGCGCAGCAGTCCCCGCACTCAGGCTCTCCGCCGGGCCGCGTCGGCACCGGCGGTGCCCTCGCCGTGGCCGCTCGCGCCGGGGGCGCCGTTCACGTTCGTCCCGACAGCGGTTAACCCGGCTGGCCTGCCATAGGCACGTGGAGTTAAGCCAGCGTTCGTTGCAGTCCGTTATGGCCTGCTGTAGCGTGGTGAGCGGCACGACGAGTAGTCCCGTAGCCGTGTTGGACTCTGCTTGGCGACTTGGGCAGCTTCCGGGAGCGTTGCTCCGGACCCTGGTAGCGCGGTTGGCAGATTTCCATCAGACGCCTGGTTCGGCAGGACGACCGCCTCCGGTCTGTCGCCCGTACGGGCCCGACGCCTCCCCAGCTACAGGAGAAACGCCGTGACCATTGTCCTCGACGGCGCGCCGGCACCCCTGACGGTCTCCGGAACACGAAGATGGTGGGCGCTGGGTGCTCTGGGCCTGGCCGCCCTGACGGTCGGTATCGACGGAACCGTGCTCAGCGTGGCCCTGCCCACGCTGGCTAAGGCGCTGCACGCGTCGGAGTCCGACCTGCAGTGGTTCTCCTCGGGGTACTTCCTCGTCCTCGCCGCGGCGATGCTCCCGGCTGGCCTCCTGGGTGACCGCTACGGCCGCAAGAAGGTCCTGCTCGTCTCCTTGGCGCTGTTCGGGATCGGATCGGTGGCGTGCGCGTACTCCACGTCGGTGGCCGAGTTCCTGGCCGCCCGGGTGGTGGTCGGGCTCGGCGGCGCCGGGCTGATCGTGATGGCGTTCTCCGTCCTCACGGTGCTGTTCAGCAAGGCGGAGCGGCCGAAGGCCGTGGGGGTGATGTCGGGGGTCACCTTCGTGGCCTTCCCGATCGGCCCGATCCTCGGCGGCTGGCTGCTCACGAGCTACTGGTGGGGCTGGGTGTTCCTGATCAACGTGCCGGTCGTCATGGTCGGCTTGGCCGCCGTCATCGCCCTGGTGCCGGAGTCCCGCGCCGCCCAGCGCCCGGGCCTGGACCTGGTCGGGGTGGCGATCTCGGCCGCCGGGCTGGTGGCGCTGACCTACGGCCTGATCCAGGCCGGCCAGGACGGCTGGAACGACGCCGGGGCTCTCGCCCTGATGATCGCCGGAGTGGTGTTGCTGGCCGGCTTCTTCGCCTGGGAACGGCAGCTAACCCGCCGGCCCGGCGGTCAGCCGCTGCTTGATCTGAGCCTGTTCGGCTCGGCCTCGTTCACCTGGGGCGTGATCCTGGCCGTGGTACCGATCCTGGCCATGCTCGGCATCTTGTTCACCATGCCGCAGTATTTCCAGGGCGTGCTCGGCACCAACGCCATGGGCTCGGGCCTGCGGCTACTGCCTTTGGTCGCCGGGCTGGTGGCCGGAGCCGTTCCCGCGGCCCGCGTGGTCCGCCTGGTCGGCGCCAAGGTGGCCGTGGCCGCCGGGTTCGTCCTGCTCGCGGCCGGGCTGTTCACCGGGGCTATGACGAGCGCCGGCTCGAGCGGCCAGTTCGTGGCGGCGTGGATGGCGGTCGCCGGACTAGGGACGGGCATCGCCATGGCCACCGCCATGTCCGCCGCGCTGGTCGAGCTGTCGGCGGACAAAAGCGGCATCGGCTCCGCCGTGCTGCAGGCGGTCAACAAGACCGGCGGTCCGTTCGGCATCGCCGTCCTGGGCAGCGTGCTGAGCGCGGGCTACCTGGCCCGCCTGCACCTGCCGGGTCTGCCGGCGGCGGCCGCCGCGACTGTCCGGCAGAGCGTCTTCGGCGGGGTGGCGGTCGCTTCGGAGCTGCACTCGGCGGCGTTGCTCGCCTCGGTGCGGATGGCCTTCGTGCATGGCATGGACCTGGCGCTTGTCGTGTCCGCCGGCATCGCCGTGGCGGGCGTCGTCCTTACCGTGGTCTTCCTGCCGGCGTCGAACGCCCAGGCAAAGACGGTGCAGCCGGCATCGGCAAAGATGGCGAAGCTAGGCGAAGCTTAAGGGAACGCGGTGATCGCCGTCCGCCGGAACCTGGGCTGCGCGAGAGCATCTAATTCGACTAGATCTTCGAACGGAACGGCAACCTTGAACGGGTAGGTCAGAACCACGCCGTGTTCCATGAGCGTGTCCACCCGGTACTGATAGGTGGCGGCATCGAGGTGAAATTCCCTGGCCTCGACGATGTCGCCGTCAGCGGACATCCGCACGACCAGGTAAGCGGGTATCCCGGCCGCAGCATATTGAGCCATCTTGTCGACGAGATCTTCCCGTTCGGTCGACGGTGAAGACACCTCAACCATCAACAGGACATCCGCCGACTCCGG
>JBEKGC010000417.1:0-5966 GCA_050013055.1 Streptosporangiaceae bacterium | reverse complement strand
AGCGAGGAGTCAAGCGCGCGACGCCGGGTAACGGCGCTCCGCACCAGCCGCCACGATGAGATCCGGACGATCGAGTGGCTTGTCAGCTGGCCGGATGAGCCGTCCCCAGACTGGCGCAAGGGGTTCCTGGCCGGCATCTTCGACGCCGAGGGCAGCTACAGCCGAGGCGTGCTGCGGATCTCTAACACCAATCCAGACATCATCAACTGGACGGTCGCCTCGCTGCGGCTGCTCGGCTTCGATGCCGTATTGGAGCGAAGGAATCAGCCCAATGGGCTGGTGGTCATCCGGGTCCGCGGCGGCCTCAAGGAGGCGCTGAGATTTTTCCACACGGTCGACCCGGCTATCACGCGGAAACGCTCGATCGACGACGTGGCGATCAAGAGCGACGCCAAGCTGCGCGTGGTGGCGATCGAGCCACTGGGACTGGACGTGCCGATGTACGACATCACGACCGGCACCGGCGACTTCATCGCCAACGGGGTGGTCAGCCATAACTGCTTCGCCCGCAATTCACACACCTACCTGGACCTGGACGCTGGCGAAGACTTCAACACCAAGGTCGTGGTCAAGGTCAACGCGCCCGAGCTCGTGCGCAAGAAGATGGCCTCCCGCAGCTGGCCGGGCGAGCACATCGCGATGGGCACGAACGTGGACTGCTACCAGCGGGCCGAGGGCCGTTACCAGCTGATGCCCGGCATCATCGGGGCGCTCAGGGATGCCGCCAACCCGTTTTCCATCTTGACCAAGGGCACCCTGATCCTGCGCGACATGGAGCTGCTCGCCGAGGCCGCGGAGATCACCGAGGTGGGCCTGAACGTCTCGGTCGGCTTTATCGATAAAGCTCTATGGCGATCTGTCGAGCCGGGCACCCCGGCGCCCGAGCGGCGCCTGGAGGCATGCGCCGCGCTGAACGAACGCGGGCTCCGCTGCGGCGTCCTCATGGGGCCTGTGGTGCCGTTCCTTTCCGACTCCCCGGCCCAGCTCGACGCGGCCGTCAGCCAGATCGCGGCGGCCGGGGCCACGCACGTCATGCCCATCGTGCTGCACTTGCGGCCGGGCACGCGGGACTGGTTCCTCGGCTGGCTGCGGGCCGAGCACCCCGAGCTGGTGGACAAGTACCTCGAGCTGTACGGACGGAGCGCCTACGCGCCCAAGGCGTACCAGGCCAGGATCGCCGGCCAGGTCCGCGAGCTCGCGGCCAAGCACGGCATCGGGCGGCCCCGCCCCGGGTTCGGCCACGGCACCCTGCGCCCGCGCGGTGTCCCCGCCGTGGACCGCCTGGCGATGCCCGCGGCCGAGCTGTTCGGGGCGGGCGAGCCGTCCGGGGCGGCGGACCTGCCCGGGGCCGGCCCGGGTATGGAGATCCCGCGGGCCCGCAGGCCGGCTCCGGCGCCACCGGAGCAACTCACCTTGCTGTGAGCCACGCTCAGGCATCGGCCAAACGGTGGAGAGCGGCGGTCCGGAGCATGAACGGCTCATCACATATTCGCGATATAACTTGACAGCCCCGCCGGATGCGATACATCGTATTCCCGAGCAATTAATTTACCCCTTTTATCAGGAGGAGAACGACGTGGCACGCGGGACCACGGGGGCGCCCCGTAACACGCCGGGCGGTGTCCCCGGTATCTCCGGTTCCGGGGACACCGGGACGGCCCCGGACAGCACAGGCACCGCACCCGGGCAGCAGGCCGGGAGATCCCGTCGCCGGAGCTCCCCGGCGGCTCAGCCGCGGCCAGGCGGCGTGACCCGGCTGACCGCGATCATCTGCGGCCGTCGGTCCAAGTACCTGGTGGTCGCGTTCTGGATCCTGGTGGTGGTCGCCCTGGGATCGCTGGCGGGCAAGCTCCAGGGAGCGGAGAAGAACGACTCCTCGGCGTACCTGCCGTCATCCGCGGAGTCCACCCAGGAGCTGAACGAGCAGAACCTCTTCCAGTCGCAGAACCTCAACCCGGCGCTGGTGGTCTACGTCCGCGCGGGCGGGGTGACGGCGGCCGACCTGCGGAAGGCGGACGCCGACGCGCGTTCCTTCGGCGCGCTGCCCGCGGTGGACGGGCGGGTCGCCGCTCCGGTGGTGTCCCGCGATCACCAGGCCATCCAGACCGTCGTCGGCGCGGACCTCGGCTACAACAGCGACCTGAGCGGTTTCGTGGCCAACCTGAAGACGACCGCGACCACGAACGCCGCGGGGCTGACCGTGTACATCGGCGGTCCGGCGGCCGGCGCGGCCGACGAGCTCAAGATCTTCAAGGGCATCGACTCCACCCTGCTGTACGCCACCTTGGCCGTGGTCATCGTGCTGCTGTTGCTGACCTACCGCAGCCCGGTGCTCTGGCTGCTGCCCATCTTGTCGGCGGGCGTGGCGCTGAGCGTCGCCGAGGCCGTCATCTACCTGCTGACCCAGCACGCGAACCTGACCGTCAGCGGGCAAAGCGGTGGCATCCTGGTCGTCCTGGTGATCGGCGCGAGCACCGACTACGCGCTGCTGCTGATCGCCAGGTACCGGGAGGAGCTGCGCAGGCACGCCGACCGCCATGAGGCCATGGCCGTGGCCCTGCGCCGGGCCGGGCCGGCCATCATCGCCAGCGGCCTGACCGTCGTGGCGGGCATGCTCTGCCTGCTCGCGGCCGAGTCCAACGACATCTCCGGGCTGGGCCCGGTCGCCGCGGTGGGCATCGGGGTGGGCCTGATCGCCATGATCACCCTGCTGCCCGCGCTGCTTGTGGTGTTCGGCCGGTGGATCTTCTGGCCGGCCCGCCCGGCCTACGGCTCGACGGAACCGACCACCCGGGGCCTGTGGTCGCGCGTCGGGAAGGCGATCGGCCGTCGGCCGCGCGCGGTCTGGCTGGTGACCGCGATCCTGCTCGGCGCGGCCGCGGCGGGCATGATCGGGTTCAAGTTCGGCACCTTGACCACGGCCCAGACGTTCCGCGGGACCCAGCCCTCGATCACCGCGCAGCAGGTGCTGGCCAGGCACTTCCCCGCCGGAGCCGGCGAGCCGGTCGATGTGATCGCCGCGTCCGCCCAGGCGGGAACGGTCAGCACCGCGCTCACCGCCACACCGGGCATCGCCGCCGTCAGCCCGGCGGTGACCAAGGACGGCCTGTCGTTCTTTCAGGCCACGATGACCACGCCGCCGGACAGCCCGGCCGCGTACACGCTGGTGGACCGGATCCGCACGACGGTACGGGCTATTCCAGGTGCCGACGCCAAGGTGGGCGGCGGCACCGCCATCAACATGGACGTGGAGAGCGCCGCGGCCCATGACCGGGACCTGCTCATCCCGCTGATACTCGGGGTGGTGCTGCTCATCTTGGGCCTGCTGCTGCGCGCTATCGTGGCTCCGCTCATCCTCATCGCCACCGTCGTGCTGTCGTTCGGCGCGGCCCTGGGCCTGTCGTCGCTGGCCTTCAAGCACCTGTTCGGGTTCGCCGGGGCTGATACCTCGATGCCGCTGTTCGTCTTCGTGTTCCTGGTGGCCCTGGGCATCGACTACAACATCTTCCTGATGACCCGCGTGCGTGAGGAGTCGGCCCGGTCGGGCACGCGCCGCGGCGCGGTGGACGGCCTGGCCGCCACCGGCGGTGTCATCACCTCGGCGGGCCTGGTGCTCGCGGGCACGTTCGCCATGCTCGGGACCCTGCCGCTGGTGCAATTCACCGAGATCGGAGTGGCGGTCGCGCTCGGTGTGCTGCTCGACACGATCGTGGTCAGGTCGGTGCTCGTGACCGCTCTGACCTTGGATATCGGCAGGCGCATCTGGTGGCCGAGCGCGCTAGCCAACCCGGAAAGCAGTCCAATGGCGGACAGCACTTAGAATATGGGTTCGTGGCGGGTGATCAGGTGACACGACCGGCAGCGTGCAGGTGCTGAGGGGCCAGGAAAATGGGCGGCTCAGCGTCCAGACGATGGCTGTTCCCGACCCCGGGGATCTTCTCGGACAACTCCCCCAGCCAGACGTCCTGGCCTGGGTGCACCACGGCGCCGGGCTGGTCGGCTGGGGTGAGGCGGTCAGGGTCACGCTGCCCGCCGGGGAAGACAGGTTCACCGCGGGAGAGAAATGGCTGAGGTCAATCTTCGACACCGCGGACATTGACGACCGGGTCCGGGTGCGCGGATCCGGGCCGATCGCGTTTGGCAGCTTCACCTTCGACGCGTCATCGGACGGGTCGGTGCTGATCGTCCCGCGCACCGTACTCGGCCGGGACGGCCGCGGCCGGGCTTGGATAAGTGTATTTTCCCGGGGGGACGATGCTGTGCTGGCCCGGGGGGAATATCCCCCCCAGACCCCCCCTGCTCACGGGGAGGCTGCCCGCCCCCCCGTACCCCCCTGGGGGTCCCTTCGGGACCCGCTCCGGGACCCGCTTCGGGTCCCGGGAGCTTTGGAGTGGCGGGAGGGGAGTTTGCCGGGGGGGCAGTGGGAGGAGGCGGTGGCTGAGGCGGTGGCGGCGATCAGGGCGGGCGGGCTGCGTAAGGTGGTGCTCGCCCGGGACCTGTTCGCGTCCGCGACCGGGCCCATCGATGCGCGGGCCGTCCTGGGCCGGCTCGCGCGCCGCTATCCCGACTGCTTCACCTTCGCCTGTGACGGCCTGATCGGCGCGACCCCGGAACTGCTGGTCCGGCGGGCTGGCCGCCAGGTGAGCGCGCTGGTGCTCGGCGGCACGGCGCCGCGTGGCGGCGACCCGGCACAGGACGAGGCGCTGGGCTCGGAGTTGCTGGCTTCAGCGAAGAACACCGAAGAACACGCGTACGCGGTCGCCTCTATCCGCGACGCGCTCCGGCCCCTGTGCGACATGCTCGATGTCGAGGCGCGGCCGGCCCTGCTGAAGCTTCCCAACCTGCAGCACCTGGGTACCCAGGTGCGCGGGACGCTGACGGACAGCAGGGCGCCGAAGTCGGCGCTTGCCCTGGCCGCGGCCGTGCACCCGCCCGCGGCGGTCTGCGGCACCCCGCCCGGCGCCGCGCTTGAGCTGATCCGCGAACTCGAGCAGATGGACCGGGAGCGCTACGCCGGACCCGTCGGCTGGGTAGACGCCGAGGGGAACGGCGAATGGGGGATCGCGCTGCGCTGCGCGCAGCTCTCCGGTGGCACGGCCCGCCTGTTCGCCGGCTGCGGCATCGTGGCCGGCTCGGATCCGGCCGCCGAGCTGGCCGAGACACTGGTCAAATTCCAGCCGATGCGCGATGCGCTGGAAGCTGAGAACCGGCCGCCAGAGGAGGCCGCATGCTGATCCGGGACGCGACCCTTGACGACTGGCCGCGTATCTGGCCGTTCATGCGGCAGATCATCGCAGCTGGGGAGACCTACTCCTGGGATCGCGGCATCGCCGAGGACGACGCCCGTGACAGGTGGTTCCGGTGGCTGAGGGACCAGCACGGATGCACGGTGGTCGCCGTCGCGGCGGACGGGGCGATCATGGGCACCGCGGAGGCGGGCCCGAACCACGGCGGCCCCGCGGCGCATCTGGCCAGCGCGAGCTTCATGGTCGACCCTGGCTACGCCAGGCAAGGGGTGGGCCGGGCCCTTGGCCAGCACGTTCTGGAATGGGCCCAGGTAAACGGCTACCGCGCGATAGTGTTCAACGCCGTCGTGCAGACCAACCTCGCCGCGGTAACCCTGTGGCGGGAGCTGGGCTTTGAGGTACTGGCCACCATCCCGGAGGGCTTCCTGCATCCGGTGCACGGCTACGTGGGCCTGCACATCATGTACCGGCGTCTCTAGTGTCGCGGCCGACACGCTCCCGCGACCCTGCTGGTGCGGTTCCTGGTGCGCCAGCGCCCCATGATGCGCGAAACCCCGGGAGACTCACGGAAGATCTGGCTTCTGCGGAGGATTAGGTACCCGATAGGGTACCAAAATCGCCACGAGGGCCGAATCATCCACCGAATACTTATCATCGTCGTACTGGCGATCGAATGATCGTTGCCGGTGGGACGGCGCGGACCGGTGAGATAGCACGGGG
>JBEKGC010000416.1:0-5969 GCA_050013055.1 Streptosporangiaceae bacterium | reverse complement strand
AGCGGGTTCGCCTGGTACCGCGCGGCGATGTCCTGCCAGGCCGCGAAGAACTTCGTGGCCGGCCAGCGGCGGTTGTACCACAGGCCGTTGCCGTCGTCCTCCGAGCAGCACCACCCGGGGTCGAGGATGTGGCAGTTCGGTATCACGATCAGGCCCTCGCCGGTGAGCGCCTGCACGCACGCGTCGTAGACCTGCATCGGCGTCGCCCCGGCCAGATCGGGGTTGGCGGCCAGGTACTGATCGGCGACCGGGGAGACCTGCTCGGTCATCCACAGGCTGAACGGAAGCCGCACGCTGTTGAATCCCTGCCTTGCGATCGCCCGGGCCAGCGCGCGGCGGTCCGTGCGGTCCAGCCCTGGCGCCACGCCGAGATCCTCGTGGGCGCCGTACCAGTTCACCCCGGCCAGACGGACACGCTTTCCGTGCGCGTCGATGATAAAACGGCCGCTGGTCGACAGCGGCGTCACGATATCCAGGTAAGTCATCCCCGGATCCGGCCAGGCTCCTTGGCACAGCTGGAGCCTACGACAGCGGCTCCAGAACGTGCGTATCAGCGTGCCGCGGACACGCGGCGCAGCACCGGGCATACAGCTGAACGAGCCCCACCCAGAAGCTGTCCTACAGCGCACCACCGCCGCCAGCAGCCGCCTGCAGGCCACGCAGCGACGCCGGCTGACCACCAAGTCCCCGCTGCCCCCCCTTCCCATCGCCGAGCTCAGCCCGCACATCGCGACGACAAATGACGACCTCGACCGATGGCTGGGCTTCCTCCGGATCCGCATGAACCCACCCGGCAGCCTGCGAGACCGACATCGAGTGATACATAACGTCCCGATCTGCGCGGCAGCACCCATTAGTTGATCATGCTTCCTGGGAGCACATATCGGCGGGAGTGTGCGCGTTCTCCCTGGCACACGTATCACTCAGGGTGATGGCACGACTGGCCGCGGCGCACCGGGCAGCCGCACTCTCCTGTACCCCCGGCGACCCGGGACCGCACCGGCCGGCTCCACCGCCACGTTCACGGGGCGCCCGGCCGTACCCCGGCCTGCTCGATGATCCCGGGCTGGCGTCCACCTTCCAGCCTCGGATCGCCCGGGGTCCGCAGGCACCAGGGCGGCAGCCCGGCCATCCCGGAGCCCGGTCGTCGGGCCCGGCGGCATCCGGGCGTCCCGGCCGGGCTCCCGTTCACCCTCTGCGCCGTGACCCTCGACCAGCTCCACCGCCAGGGGGACGGCCTCCGTGCGGCAGGCACGACGGAGGAGGCGCCAGCGCACCACAGCAATTCGGGAAGACCCTGTCGGCGGCAGAAGAGCGCGTTCTCGCGAGACGTTTACGCAATTGCGCTGAGGTTCCCGCGCAGAACGTCCAGGCTGCTGGACTACAGTGTCAGCTCCGAAAGCGGGCTCCTAAGCTGCCTGGGGTCGTTCGCGTCTTCCGCGACGACGATTGCTCATCGAGCGCAGTCCCATTCGACGATATCAGGAGCAAATATATCGTTAGCAAGATCCAGAGTCCAAGCCCCAAACAACCCAAAACTGCAGCGGTGGGGTTGTCTCCGCGGCCCTGGCTTGGCGCAAACCCATTGAACAGAAACAGTAGACATGTAAAGAAGCCCAGCATGAACGTTGCCCATGAGAGAACTCTGTGTCTATGCAAGTATTTAGCTACCGGTCGCAGCGGAATCGGCCTGCGAGATGGCGGCAGACCGGAGCGATCACGTGGTTCCGAACCGCTCGGCTTGAACACAGGCACATCCGGGGCAGCACTCGCTGAAAGGTCAGAAAAAACAGATTCGCCAGCGGCGTTCCGGCCACCCGCCATCACGACGGCTGCTGCGGGCATGGTTGCCGGATCATGCTGCCGTAGCCCTGTTTGGGCTGCCGGCATGTCATCAGCCGCCGCGCCTCCATTTTCGGGAAGGTCAGCGATCGGCAAGTATGCCTGATTGCGAAATAGGGAAAGCTCGCCCGCGGTATTGCGATCGCGCTTCTGCGGAAGCGGCAGCCCTTTGCTTCTCATTACTGCCAGCAAATGCTTGTAGACAGAATCCAGGTCTAGTACGGGTCCACACTCTGCGATCCCGCTTCTGATGACCGCCAGCAGTTCCGCTGTAAAGGCCGTGTACTGCTCACCTGGCGGGGCCAGAGCTGCCAGGTTTTCTGACGAGGCGACGAGAACGAAGGTGCCCTCAGCGCTCGCCTCATCGACCACCACAGACGCCGGGCCACCCATTTGCCCCAGAGCACGTCCGCTGAAGCAGCAGTCGAGGATCACGATCCGCCGGACAGCCCGGCTTTCCAGCAGCGCATCGCGCACAAGGGAATACGGAACCGATGTGTAGATCCGTTCTGGGTCAGACGCAGTCAAGGCCAGATGTAGTTCACTGCGACGGGAGTCGACTAAGCCATGACCCGCGTAATAGACAAGCAACGTATCCGTCGCGTCCTGTGCCGCCATAACAACGGGATCCAGCATGTCGGCAGTCGTTCCAGGATCTTCGACTATCACACATCGATCTGCAGGCAGCCCCCAGACGCGATCGGCACACAACATCTCCGCAAGCGCAGGAAGGTTGTTGCGTACCGCAGCGATCGGATTCAGCTTCTTGTAGCGGCCGGTCCCGATCAGGACCGCGCGAGACCGCAACGGGTTCGCGACCTCGGCTATGCCTGCCTCCTCCTCCAGGAAACGAACGATCGCTTCAGTTGCATCCGCGTCGGTACCTTCCACCTCCACCTTTCGGGCACCATCTATCTCGATCGTGACCTTCGGGTGGGCAGCACGAGTCGAGCGCCACGCGGCGTAAGCAAGTGCAAAGTTTGCCGCCTGAAAACCGCTGTCCACCACTAGCTGGACGACATCGAAGGCTGCTCCCATATCCGACGGCCCAGGCTCAGACGCCAGCATAGACATGCGCGCGTGCTGGGGTACCCACCGCTCTTCACACAGCCATGCATACAGCGAGGCAAGTTCCCGCTCAGAATCGGGCCCACTCATATATATCCGGATCGGCATATCCCCTCCCGCCTGCGAGGATCATACCTCCACGTCTCCGATATTGCGCAACGTCCTCTATTCGGCATGAGCGGTAAGTGGCTGGCCGGCCAGAGTGCTTGCTCGAGCTCTCGACGTTGAGAGCGTCGGTTTCATCTGTGGCCGGCAGCGCGGTGTGATATCGCGCACGCCCGGCCTGGCCGGTGCTGGTGCCGGGTGCCGGGGTTGCTGGCGGGGCGGGTGTTTTCAGGGGCTATCGTCCATGATGCGGTCGTAGGTGCGGCGGGCTCTGGCGCTGCGGGCGCTGGCACCGTAGCGGCGGAGCATCTGGGGCGAGGACCAGCCGTTGAGCTCCATCAGGTCGCCCTCGGGGCCGCCGCGGTCCAAACTGGTAGAGAGCAATGTTCCAACCACGCCGGATACCTCAGCCGGAGCGGGCAGCCTGAAGGGTTATTCCCCGGGTTGGTGATTACGGTCGCGGGCTAGCTCGGCGGCGTAGCGGGTCCAGCCGGCTCCGGCTTGGTGCATCCAGTTGACGGCGGTGGCGGGGTGCAGGCCGAGGAGGTCGGCGAGCACGGCGGCGGGCATCCGGGCGGCGAGGTCGGTGAGGGCGGCGCGGCGCCCGGCCCGCGCTGGTATGCCGAGCGCGCGGAGGCGGTCGGCGAGCCGGGCTGAGGTGATCGGCCTTCCCGGGAGCAGGCCGGGGAACAGCCATTTTCGTTCGGGGGGCGTGCCGATGCCGGTGTAGGGCTTGCCGTCGGCGAGGAGGGTGAGGAGCAGGTCGCCGAGCGGGCCGGGGACGGGAACGTGGTGCTGGCCGAGTTGTATGGTGACGCCGTTGTCGTGGTGTGTGACCTGGCTTGCGGTCAGCGCGGCGATGCGGGTCATGGCCTGGCCGTAGAGCAGGACAAGGCACCCGGCGACCCGGTCGGTGACGTCGATGCTGTCATCGTGCAGCAGGCGGGCTGCCAGGTCCCAGCGCTGGCTGTCGGTGATCGCGGGCCCGGTGCGCCGCTGCGGGCCGGGGACGTCGAAGTGCGGGCAGTGTCCGTGGCGGGCGGCCCAGGTCAGGAACTCGCGGACGTAGCCTGCACCGGGCCCGGTGGCCAGCCAGTCCTCGACGTCGGCCTGGCGGCAGCCGGGCAGGGTGGTGCCGCGCCCGCCGAGCCAGCCGAGGAACCCGGCCGCTGCCTTGATCGTGGTCCGCGCGTGATCGGTATAGGTCCGGGGCCGGCGCCTGGCCCCGGCGGTGCGGCGCAGCCGCCGCATCACGTGCCAGGTGGCGAAGGCGTGCACGAGCCGGCGGTGCCCGGGGACATCGATGGAGGCCAGCAGCGCGGCGAGCCATTGCTCGGTGCGGGCGAGTTCCTCGTCGCGGGGCGGCAGGACGCCGCCGGCGATGAGCATGTGCCGCAGGTGGCTGGCGGCTCTGGGCCGCGGGTGCTGATCGAGTGCCGCGTGGGTGACGGCGAGCCGCCCGGCGGCCAGATCGGCGAGGATGGCGGCCCCGGCGCTGGTGCGCAGCCAGTTCAGCGCCGATTCCGGGGTCCGTGCCGCGCTGATTGCCTCCAGCACCGCGGCCAGGGTGGCCGGCACGTTTCCCGTCCCGGCCGAGAGCAGCATCGCGGCGCGGCGCCGCAGGCTGCACCGCGCGCAGCGGTGCTTCTCGAACATCTTGTCCTCGGTGCCGCAATCGGCGCAGGCGCTGGTGACAGGGAACCCGGCGCAGCTGGCGCAGGTGTCGGCGTCCGGGCCGGGCGGGCTGACCGGGCGCCGTACCTGCCCGCAGGACGCACACGGGATACGGCGGCGCAGCGCGGCGGTATAGCAGGTGTCGCAGACCGGTCCCTCGGGCCAGCGGGCGGCCGGCGGGCGGTCCTGGCCGCAGCGGGCGCAGGTCGCGGTGGCCCGCGGCGTGCACTGCTTGCAGACGGGCTGGCTGGTGCCGGCGAGTGTGCAGGGCCGTATCCGCCCGCAGATGCTGCAGGCTGCTGCCGGGAGCCGGTAGCAGTTCACGCAGATGTCCGGCTTGCCGTCGCGGCCGCGGATGGCGGCCGGCGCGGTCGTGCCGCAGTTCCCGCAGGGCCGGTGGCGCGCCGTGCCGCGGCGGCGGCACGGCTCGCAGACGGGCTTGCCGTCTGCGTCCCGGCCGGAGACGGGCTTGACCTTGCCGCAGCTGGTGCAGGCGGCGGCTAGCTGCCAGTTCCGGCACCGCTGGCACACGCCGCCGCCGGTGCTGCGGAACAGCGGCTTCCCGGTCCGGCCGCAGACCGCGCACGCAGGCGGGGTCAGGGCCGTGGAGCCGCGGGCGATCAGCTCGGCGGCCAGCCGCCCCGCCAGCGGCGGCGCGCCCGAGGTCAGCGCGCCCGGATCCGCGGTCAGCACCGCGGCCAGCCGCGACATCGCCGTGCTGCCCGGCGCGATGGTGTCCACCGCCGCCTCGATCACCGCCAGCGGCAGGGACCTGTCCGCCGCCGCGGCTAGCTTCACCACCATGTCCCTGCGGCAGCGCGGGCAGCCGCGGCCCGGTGAGCTGGGCTGGTGCCCGGCCGGGCAGCAAGCCATGCCGCTACCCTCCTCCCGGGCCGGGGACCACCCGGGCCCGTACCGGCCGGGGCCGCTGCGCTGGCGGGGCCGGGGCCGGCTTGGTGACCGCGGGCGTCGTGGCCACCTCGATGAGGTCGCCGGGCTGGCAGCCCAGGATGTCGCACAGCGCGGCCAGGGTGGCCAGGCTCAGCCGCTCCGGGACGCCGGTGACCAGCCGGTATACCTGCTCGCGGGACAGCACGATACCGCGCTCAGCGAGCAGCGGCCCCAGCTGTGTCGTCGCGTACATGTCCTTCCCGGCCATCAGCCGCCGCAGATGCCACCGGTAACCGGCCGTTTTCGCTGCCATCCCTGCCGTCCTCTCCTTCGAAGGCGCGGGCCAGTGCGGCCCGCAGCATCCGGTTCCTCGCGTCCTGCCCGACGGT
>JBEKGC010000415.1:0-11210 GCA_050013055.1 Streptosporangiaceae bacterium | reverse complement strand
TCGGCGGGAAGCTGATCGGTGTCAGCGGGCTGGGTAACCACAGTCCGTTCAGTATATAAAGTCTTTAACCGCGGGATTTGCCGAGGCTAATGCCGAACTCGCGGTGGACTCGTTCCCAGAACGCGTCCCGCAGCCATTCGCGCGCCTCCTGGTAGGGGCGCAGCGAGAGCCCGAGCTCCTTTTCCGCGTCGACCAGCAGCTCCTTGTCGATGACGGGCGGCAGGATCGGGCCGGGAAGCAGGTCCCTGATGTTGTCCCGGCCGCGGGTCAGGATCCATTTCTGCGCGACGTGCTCGCCGGCCTCCTCCACCCGCATCCGCTCGGGTCCCAGCCGGGGCATCGGGCCGGTGGAGTTGACGCTGGCCGGCCAGCCGCCGGCCGGCAGCACCGGATGCGCACCGGTCCGGCTGGCCTGCGGGGGGGCGGCGGGTCCGGCCGCCCGGATGTGCCGCTCGCCGAAGAGCTGGGCCGGCGAGGGGACGGTGGCCTGCGGTCCCAGCGACGGGTCCGCCCGGACCTGCTCGACGGCGGCCGGGTTCTTGCTGAAGTAAGGGCGCAGGAACGGGGCGTCCAGGACGTCGACGGTGTCGGACTCCCAGACCAGCCGCTCGGCCTGGTTGGTGCCGTACGGGGGCTCGATGCCCCACAGGTGCACGCGCACCCCGAACGCCTGCGCGGCCTCGACCGCGGGCACCATGTCCTCGTCGCCCGCGATGAGCACCGCGTCGGTGATGGCCCGGTGCCGGGCCAGCGCCTCCATGTCCGCCCTGATCTGCGCGTCCACGCCTTTTTGCTGACCGCGGGCGTTCAGGTTGCCGAGCCGGAGCTTGACCCAGGGCATCTGCGCGATGACCCGCTGGTCGATGGTCGGCACCCGGTCCCTGGCCGCGTCGTACCAGTAGACGCGGAGCAATTCGCCCCGGATCAGCTCGTCGGCGTGCTTGGTGATCACCTGGATAAGCGGAGCCGCGTCGACCCGGAAATCCCGCCGGGAGCTTGACCCGAACAGCAGCTCACCGGCCGCGGCGTAAATATAACCGACGTCCACCAGGACCGCGTAGCGGGCCAGGATGGGAAGCGGGGCGGCGAATTCGGTCATCACCTTTGACTGTAGGCCAGCCGGGAGCGTGCGCGTGCCAGTTGTGTCACTCTGGCCGGCGGATCGGATGGAGCTCCTTACCGATAGGACGAAAATGCCTTACAGCGGTATATTGCCGTGCTTTTTGGGTGGCAGGGTCTGCCGTTTGCTGCGCAGGCTGCGCAGGCTGCGGGTGACCGCGAGCCTGGTCTCGGCGGGCCGGATGACCGCGTCGACGTAGCCGCGCTCGGCCGCGATGTACGGGTTCGCCAGGGTGTCCTCGTACTCGGTGATCAGCTGGGCGCGCAGCGCCTCGGGGTCCGCCGCGGCCGCGATCTCCCGCCGGTACAAGATGTTCACCGCGCCCTGCGCGCCCATCACCGCGATCTGCGCGGTCGGCCAGGCCACGTTGACGTCCGCGCCCAGGTGCTTGGAGCCCATCACGTCGTAGGCGCCGCCGTAGGCCTTCCTGGTGATCACCGTCACCTTCGGCACGGTGGCTTCGGCGTAGGCGTAGATGAGCTTCGCGCCGCGCCTGATGATCCCCTGCCATTCCTGGGTGATGCCGGGCAGGAAACCGGGGACGTCGACGAAGGTCAGGATCGGGATGCTGAACGCGTCGCAGGTCCGGACGAACCGGGCCGCCTTCTCCGACGCGTCGATGTCCAGGCAGCCGGCGTAGTGCATCGGCTGGTTCGCCACCACCCCGACGGAGGAGCCCTCCACCCGGCCGAAGCCGACCACGATGTTCGGCGCGAAGCCGGCGTGGACCTCAAGGAACTCGCCGTGGTCGACCACGCGGGTGATCACTTCGTGCATGTCGTAGGGCTGATTCGGTGAGTTGGGGATGAGCGTGTCGAGTTCGGCGTCGGAGGGGATGGGTTCGAGCTCGTTGTCGGCCAGCAGCCGCGGCGGCTCCTCCAGGTTGTTCGAGGGCAGGTAGGACAGCAGGTCACGGGCGAAGTCGATGCAGTCCTGCTCGCCGGAGGCCTGGTAGTGGGCGACGCCGGACTTGGCGCCGTGCGCGTGCGCGCCGCCGAGCTCCTCGAAGCTCACGTCCTCACCCGTCACCGTCTTGATCACGTCCGGGCCGGTGATGAACATGTGCGAGGTTCCCTCGACCATCAAGGTGAAGTCGGTGATCGCGGGGGAGTAGACGGCGCCGCCCGCGCACGGGCCCATGATCAGCGAGATCTGCGGGATGACGCCTGAGGCCATCACGTTGCGGTAGAAGATCTCGGCGAACAGGCCGAGCGCGACCACCCCTTCCTGGATGCGGGCACCGCCGCCGTCGTTGATCCCGACGACCGGGCAGCCGGTTTTCAGCGCGTAGTCCATGATCTTGACGATCTTCTCGCCGTAGACCTCGCCCAGGGAACCGCCGAAAACGGTGAAATCCTGGCTGAACACGCAGACCGGCCGCCGGTCCACGGTGCCGTACCCGGTGACGACGCCGTCGCCGTAGGGCCGGTTGGCCGCGATGCCGAAGTCGGTGGCCCGATGGCGGGCCAGTTCGTCGAACTCGGTGAACGAGCCCTCGTCGAGCAGCAGGTCAATTCGTTCCCTGGCGGTCAGCTTGCCCCGGTCGTGCTGCTTGGCCACGGCCTGCTCGGATCCGGCGTGGACGGCTTCGTATCTTCGCCGCTCTAGGTCGGCGATCTTGCCCTCGGTCGTGTGCGGGGCCGCCGCGGGCTCAGGGCCTGATCCGCTTTCTGTGGCTTGTGTCGTCATGAGGATCAGGCTAGCGGGCTAGCCACCAGCTGTTTAGGCCTAGCCGCGGGTACCGGTGCCCAAGGATGCGGGCTGCTCATCTCATCGACTCCGGACGGAATACGCTCTGACCGTGAACAGAGATCGAGATGACGACCGGGCTGCCCTGCCCGAGCTGATGCGTCAAGATGTCCGGCTGCTCGGTGACATCCTCGGCGAGGTCATCAGGGATTCCGCCGGGCCGGACCTGCTGGCCGACGTGGAGCACCTGCGGCACGCGGTGATCGAGGCTCGCCGGGGCGCGCGTGAGGCGTCCACCGGCGACGAGATCGCGGCGCTGGTCGCCTCGTGGAGCCTGGACCGGGCCGAACTGGTCGCCCGGGCCTTCGCCGTCTACTTTCACCTGGCCAACCTGGCCGAGGAGCATCAGCGGATCAGGAACCTGCGCGAGCGCGACGACGGTTCCGGCCCGATGCGGGAGTCGCTGGCCGCCGCCGTGGCCGAGCTCGGGCACGACGTCGGACCCGAGCATCTGCAGGAGCTGATCGCGTCGCTGCGGGTCCACCTGGTGCTGACCGCGCACCCGACCGAGGCGCGCCGCCGGGCCGTGGTGTCGGCGCTGCGGCGGATCAGCGAGCTGCTCGACGCGCTTGACGACCCGCGGATGGGCACCGCGGACCGGGCCGAGACGCGCCGCGTCCTGCAGGAAAACATCGACTTGCTGTGGCGGACATCACAGCTGCGGATCAAGGCGATGGACCCGATCGACGAGGTTCGCACCGTGATGGCCGCGTTCGACGAGACGCTGTTCCAGGTCGTCCCCGTGGTGTACCGGGAACTTGACCGGGCGCTGGCCGGCCAGGCCAGCGGTCAGACGTCGCCGCCGGTGCCTGCCTTCCTCCGGTTCGGCAGCTGGGTCGGCGCGGACCGGGACGGCAACCCGTTCGTCACCGCGCAGGTCACCAGGGAGGCGGCCACCATCCAGGCCGAGCACGCGCTGCGCGCGCTCGAGGCCGTCACGACCAGGATCGGCCGGGCGCTGACCCTGCACGAGGCGCTGGCGCCGCCCGCCGCCGGGCTGCGCCGCGCGCTGGCCGCGGCCGCGGCCGCGCATCCGGAACTGCTGGCCGAGATCACCGCACGGTCACCGCAGGAGCCCTACCGGACCTACCTGCTGTACGCGGCGCAGCGGCTGGTCGCCACCCGCGAGCGGCACGCCGACCTGGCCTACCCTGGCCCCGCGGAGTTCCTGGCGGACCTGCGGGTGGTGCAGGCGTCGCTGGCCGCCTCCGGCGCGGCCAAGCAGGCGTTCGGCGAGCTGCAGCACCTCATCTGGCAGGCGGAGACGTTCGGTTTCCACCTGGCCGGCCTTGAGGTCAGGCAGCACAGCGAGGTGCACGCCCGGACGCTGGCCGAGCTGCGGGCCGCCGGGCCCCCCGGCATCGACCACGGCATCGTCCAGGGCCCGCAGAACGACGTCCTGGCCGGCCGCCTGACCGGGGCCCTGACCGGCGGCCTGGACGGCGGCGGCTGGACCGCGGAAACCGAGGAAGTGCTGGCCACGTTTCGCGCGGTGGCCTGGATCCAGGACCGGTTCGGGCGTGATGCCTGCCGGCGGTACGTGGTGAGCTTCACCCGTTCGGCCGATGACATCGCCGGGGTCTACGAGCTGGCCCGCTACGCGATGGCCGACGGCCGGGTCCCCGAGCTCGACGTGGTGCCGCTGTTCGAGAGCGCGGCGGACCTGACCAACGCGCCGGACGTGCTGACCGGCATGCTCGCGATCCCGGCGGTCAGCCAGCGGCTGGCCGCCAACGGCCGCGAGCTCGAGGCGATGCTCGGCTACTCCGACTCGGCCAAGGAGCTCGGGCCGGCCAGCGCCACCCTGCGGCTGTTCGACGCGCAGGCCAAGCTGGCCGAATGGGCCGCCACCCACCAGGTCAAGCTGACCTTGTTCCACGGCCGGGGCGGCGCGCTCGGCCGCGGCGGCGGCCCGGCCGGCCGCGCCGTGCTGGCCCAGGCGCCCGGTTCGGTCAACGGGTCGTTCAAGGTCACCGAGCAGGGCGAGGTCATCTTCGCCAGGTACGGCCAGCCGATGATCGCCAAGCGGCACCTGGAGCAGGTCAGCTCCTCGGTGCTGCTCGCCTCCTCGCCGCGGATCGCGGACCGCAACGCGGCCGCGGCGGCCGCCTACCGCGGCGTCGCCGACCGGATCGACGCGGTCGCGCGGGCCGCCTTTCGTGCCCTGGTCGAGGCGGACGGGTTCGCCGACTGGTTCGCCCGGATCAGCCCGCTGGGCGAGATCGGCGAGCTGCGCATCGGCTCCCGGCCGGCCAAGCGCGGCCTGTCCCCGGCCCAGCCGGGCGCGGTGGCCAGCATCGACCTGGCCGACCTGCGCGCCATTCCCTGGGTCTTCGCCTGGTCGCAGACCCGGATGAACCTGCCGGGCTGGTTCGGCCTGGGCAGCGGGCTGACCGCCATCATCGCCGCCGACGGCGTCGAGGAGCTGCAGCTCGCCTACCGGGAGTGGCCCCTGTTCGGCGTGCTGCTCGATAACGCGGCCATGAGCCTGGCCAAGACCGACCGGCTGATCGGGGCCCGCTACCTAGCCCTGGGCGGCCGGGATGACCTGACCGAGCGGGTGCTCGCCGAGTACGACCTGACCCGGCGGCTCGTCCTCACCATCACAGGTCACGAACGGCTGCTCGCCGACCGGCCGGTGCTTTCCCGCGCCGTCGCCCTCCGCGACCCCTACGTGGATGCCCTGTCCTACCTGCAGCTGCGCGCCCTCGGCGCCCTGCGCGAGCCGCGGCCAGACACCGAACGCGAACGCCTGGAACGTCTCCTCCTGCTCACCGTCAACGGCGTCGCAGCCGGCCTGCAAAACACCGGCTGACCGCCACGGGCTCAGCCGGCGATGCGGATGCGCAAGCGGCGGAAGCCCTTGCCCTTACTCTCGATCTTGACGACCTCGATCCGGCCGACCTGGCTGGTCGAGGCCACGTGCGTGCCGCCGTCCGCCTGACCTCAGGCGGCACCAGGTTGGTCGCGGTGCGGATGATGTCGGGCAGGGCGAAGGCCTCATCCCGGGGCAGCACCCGCACGTCGATCCGCCGGCCCGCCGCCACCTCGGCGTTGCAGGCGGCCTCGACCGCCTCCCGGAATCCGGCCGGGACATCCGGCAGGTTGAAGTCCATCCGCGCGCTCAACGGCTCCATGTTGCCGCCGGTTACCAGCGCGCCGAAGTCGCGGAACACCACGCCGCACAGCACGTGCAGCCCGGAGTGGGTGCGCATCAACGCGGTCCTGCGCTCATCCTCCAGCGCCCCGCGGACCGATGTTCCCGGCGTCGGCAACGGGTCGCCGTCGGCCGGGACCAGGTACAGGTCGTCGCCCTTACGAGCATCCACGATCCGGGTCTGCACCCCGCCCCACAGCAGGACGCCATGGTCGGGCGGCTGGCCGCCGCCACCGGGGTAGAAGGCCGACCGGTCAAGGACGATCCCGTTGGCGTCGGCGGCGAGGACTTCGGCATCCCACTCGCGCAAGGTCTGGTCGTCCAGCTCCAGCCGGTGCGTGCGCCATTGCGTGTCTTCCATGGCGGGAAGCCTACCGACATCCCGCGCGGACGGGCGAACGTTCTACCCGCCGCGGCCGATCAGCTAGCCGCGGCGCATCAGCTAGCCTCTGCGTCCGCCTCCGCCGAAGCCACCGCCTCCGCCGCGGGCAAGGCCTCCGCCGCGGGCAAGGCCTCCGCCGCGGGCACCGCACCCACGGCCGGCCCGGGCGCCATCGCTGGGGTCCCGGCCACAGCCTGCCGGGACGGCGGTGCCTTCTTGCTGCACGCCAGCCCGAGCGCCAGGCAGGCGAACGGCACCGCGGAAAGCGCGTACCGATAGTCGAGCTCGTGCGCCGCGATCGGCAGCACCAGGTTCACCACCGCCACGCCCCAGGCCAGCGCGGCGAACTTCCCCCAGCCGCGGCGCCAGCGCGCGATCGCGAGCACAAGCCCGGCCACCATGACGGCGAAGAAGACCACGCCGGGGAACCAGACCGGTTCCTGGTACAGGAACATGAAGAACGCCCACGGCTGGACCACGTGCGTGTTGGAGCTTGTGCGCGAGTACCCGCGCTCGAACCGCTTCATGTACGGGGCGAGCGTGGTGATGTGCGGAGCCACGGTGAAGTGATCCGACAGGTAGGACTCGGACCGGTCGGTGGCGGCGAAGGTGAGGAATACGCCCTCGCCCACCGTCTTGAGGTAGTCAAGCGGCTGGGCCAGGATGGCGCGTTCGGCGAACTGCATGGCCAGCTTGTTGTTGTAGGCGTTGATGCCCGGGTGCGCGTCGCGCTCGTACCAGACGCCCGGCGCCCATAGGTACGCGGCGGGGGTGCGTTCGTTCAGCAGCGCGTCGATGGACCAGGCCGGGGCGGGTGTGGTCGGGTGGCCGGGCTGGGCGTTCGGGCACAGCGGGAGCAGGTCGGCCGGCGGCTTGATGACGGCGCAGTTGGCGAACGACATGGTCCGCGACCACAGGAACAGCCCGCTGCTGTTGGTGATGTTGAGCTGACCGTAGTCCGCGAAGAACCACAGGGCGTAGCCGGCCAGCGGGACCGCGAACGCGGCCAGGCACGCGATGATCACCTTCCAGCCGGCCCGCTGGATGAGCAGGAAAGCCAGGATGATGACGATGACCGGGGCGCCGTTGCCGCGGATGACCGAGGCCCAGGCGACGAGCAGTCCCACGATGACGGCCTGCCAGATGGCCGGCTTGGGCCGGACGAGCAGGATCGCGACGGCGATCATCAGCACCAGCGTGAACAAGGTGTCGGGCAGGATCGAGGATTCCAGCCAGATCTGCCGTGAGTCGAACAGGGTCGGCGCGGCGGCCAGCGTCGCCCCCCAGGCGGGCAGTCCCCGGGTCCGCAGCACCGCGTAGATGATCGCACCAACCGCGATCCCCATCAGGTGCTGCAGCGTGGTCACGAGCAGCAGGCTGTGGAAAGGCTCGAGCACCCGCAGCAGCATGGGATAGCCGGCCGGGCGCGTCTGGCCCAGGTTGAAGTGGGTGCCCTGCTGCAGATAGGAGAAGGAGTCCTGGATGAGCAGCGCGGGCTTGAACCCAAGCGCGGCGATGATTCGCGGGATCAGGGAAACGCACGCGGCGATGGTGAACAGCCGGTGGTGGCGCCACAGCGAGGCCGGCCTCAGGCCGGTCGCGGCGCGCCTGGCCGAGGCCGTCAGCGGGCCAGCGTCCCAGCTGATCTCCGGCGGCCAGAGCTGCCAGCGGCGCGGCTTGGGCGGCGCGCTGCCGCCGTCGGTGCCGCGGCGCGGGCTGGTTCGCAGACCGGTCAACGATTTCCCTCCTCCCGGCATCTGAACAATAGTGGGTGAACATGCGAGCCGAGGACCCTACACCAGATCAGCGCCTCCCGCTGGACGCGGCTGCGGTTGGCCGCGCCGTGGTCAGGCCGGGGGGCTTGTGGCGGGCCGTGGAGGTCACCGCGGTGACCGGCTCGACCAACGCCGACCTGCTGGCCCGGGCGGCCGGCGGTGCGGCCGCCGGCCTGGTGCTCGCGGCCGAGGAGCAACGCGCGGGACGGGGCCGGATGGGCCGCGCCTGGCTGGCCCCGCCGCGGGCGGCGCTGACGTTCTCCCTGCTCGTCCGGCCGGGCACCGTGCCGCCGGGCCGCCGCGGCTGGCTTACGCTGCTGGCGGGGGTGGCGGTCGCCTCGGCGGTGCACGCCGTCACCAGCGTCGATGCCCGGCTGAAGTGGCCGAACGACGTGCTGGCCGGCCCGGCCAAGCTCGGCGGCATCCTGGCCGAGGCGACCGGCGACGCGGTCGTCGTCGGCATCGGCGTCAACGTGTCCACCGAGCCGGCCGAGCTCCCCCCGCCGGGACCAGGCGGGCTGACCGCCACCTCCCTGCTAGCCCTCACCGGGACCGCCCCGACCGGGACCGCCCTCACCGGGACCGCCCTGACCGGCGGCGCCCTGGACCGGGGGGCGCTGCTCACGGCCATCCTGGCCGGCTTCGAGCGCCGCTATCAGGCCTGGGTCCAGTCCGACGGTGATCCGGAACGCTCCGGCCTGCGCGCGGAGTACACCGGGCTGTGCGCCACGATCGGCCGCCGGGTCCGGGCCGAACTGCCCGGGGGTCAGCTGCTTTCCGGGCTGGCGGTCGGCGTCGACCCGGACGGCAGGCTGGTCGTCCGGGTGTCGCCGGACTCCGACGTCCCGGTGGCGGCCGGGGACGTGGTGCACCTGCGCTGACCAGACGGGTCGCCGGGTTCATCCCGGCCGGGGCGGGGCGCGAAGGCCAGCGCCGCCGCCAGGCACGCGGCCGGCACGGCCGGCACCAGGTACCGCAGGTCGAAGTCCGCGATCATCGGCGGCACCACCAGGGTCGCCGCGGCGAATCCCCAGGCCAGCCCGAACGCCCAGCCCAGCCCCCCGCCGCCGCCCCGAACCCCCCGAACCCCAGGACCCCCAGGACCCCCCCGGCCGCGCCGCCACCGGACGATCATCACCAGGCCGCCGCCGAGCAGGATCACCCCGAGCAGCGTCCCGCGCAGGTAGACGAACCGCTGGTAGCTCACGAGCCAGCCGGAGAACGGCTGGACCGCCCGGGTCGCGGCCGGATGGCCGTCGTTGTAGGCGGCCTGGTCCCCGGCGACGGTGCCGCCGCCGGCCATGCCCATCTGGGCCGGGACCCAGGCGGTGGCGGCGTCGGCGAACTGGTACCTGTCCACGATGCCGGCGTCCGGGTGGACCGGCCGGTCCCAGTAGAAGCTCAGCGCGATGTCGTGTCCGACCGCGGTCAGGTACCCGCCCGGCTGCGCCGCGATGGCGCGCAGCGCGAAGTTCCTGGTCAGCGTGTTGGTCCGCGCCGAGAACCGCCCGCCGGGAAACCGCAGCAGCGGCGAGTTGCCGTCCCAGATGTACAGCGAGGCGGCGATCCGCGGGCCAGCTGGCGGGCACAGCACCCGCTCGTCGGCCGGCGGCTTGATCACCGCGCAGTTCGCGAACGACATGGTCCGCGACCACAGGTACACGCCTTCGCTGCGGGTCAGGCCGAACTGATGCTCGTGCAGGTCGAACCAGCCCGCGTAGGCCACGACCGGCACGGCCCCGGCCAGGATCGCGGCGGCCACCGCGAGCACGCCCGCCCGCCGGATCACCAGCGCGACCACCAGCACCGCGAGCAGCGCCAGCCCCACCGGCCAGATGATGGCCGTCACGCCGAGCACGAGGGCGGCGGCGCCGACGCGGGCAGGCCGCCGTTCGCCCGGCGCGCGAAGCAGCAGGTACAAGGCGATAAAAACCAGTAGGCCGAACGGAATATCCGGTACCGCGTCCGATTCAAGCTGAAGCTCGTACGCGTCGAAGAGCACCGGCACGGCGGCGAGCGTCGCGGCCCAGCCCGGCAGCCCGTACCGGCGGGCCAGCAGGTAGCTGAGCACGCCGATGGCCAGGCCCATCACGTGCTGGACGATGGCCACCAAGGTGGCGCTGCGCAGCAGCCACCACAGGAATCCGTAACCGCCGACCCGGCTCGGGTCGGGGACCAGGTGCAGTCCGGTCGCCAGGTAGGACGCCGAGTCCCCGCCGAACCACATGATCGGCCGGAAGGCCAGCAGGACCAGGACCCGCACCACGATGGCCCCGGCCAGGGCCACGCCGAACACCCAGTGTTGCCGAACCCAGTCCATCAGCCGAATTGTGCCATGCGGTAAGTCCCGTCAGTATGTGCGGTATGGCGTACGACTCCCCGCTGGCCGGCGACGAGCAGCCGGTGCTGCTGCTGCATCCGCACTGGAAGACGCTGATCCCGCCACTGCTGCTCGCGGTGCTCGTGGTCGCGGCGGCGCTGGTGCTCGAGGTGGTGATCCCGTCGGGTTCGGCCGCCGCGGTGGAACGTCTTGCGGTGGCGGCGGTCGCGATCCTGGCCCTGATGCTGTGGCTGATGGTGCCGGTGCTGCGCTGGCGGACGACGGCCTACGAGCTGACCACCCGGCGGCTGAAGGTGCGGGGCGGCGTGCTGACCAGGCACGGCCGGGACATCCCGCTGGCCAGGATCAACGACGTGTCGTTCTCCAAGGGGGTGCTCGACCGGCTGCTCGGCAGCGGGCGGCTGGTGGTCGAGTCGGCCGGTGAGCACGGCCAGATCGTGCTGACCGATATCCCGCGGGTGGAGTTCACCCAGGCCACCTTGTTCCGGCTGGTGGAGGACGAGCAGCGCAGGCTCGAGCGGAACGAACGGAACCAGCCCTAAGCCATGGAAACGATCACGGTGACCCGGCCACTAGCCTGGGGATCATGACGGACGTACCGGAGCTGAGGGCCAGAATCGAGCGGGGCGGCGCGGCCCGCTACCACGAGGCCGCGGCCGGCCGCGGCAAGCTGTTCGCCCGGGACC
>JBEKGC010000414.1:0-8380 GCA_050013055.1 Streptosporangiaceae bacterium | reverse complement strand
AGGGCGGGGACCAAGATGGTGACGGTGCTGGCGCACCGGGTGTCGGTGCTGCCGCTGGCGCAGTTGCTGCCGGCGGTGGCGGAGGTGATGGTGCTGGTCAGGGTCTTGTTCCCGGTGTCGGGACTGTTCACGATGACGGAGAAGGTGATGGTGGCGGTGGCGCCGACGGCGAGGTTCCCGGTCCAGGTCAGGGTGGGGCTGGTGAACGAGACGCTGCCGGCGGTCGCGGTCGCGTCGAGGTTGTAGGTGGCGTCGTCGAGGATCCCGGCCAGCGGGTCGGTGAACCCGGCCCCGGTGTAGGCCACCTGGCCGGAGTTGGTCACGGTGACCGTGTAGCTGACCGTCGTGCCTGGGGTGGCGGTGGAGATGCTGGCGGTCCCGGTGATGGTCAGCACCGACACGGGAACGCTGACCGTGCAGGCCGCCGCGCCGCTCCCGGCCGGGCAGGTGCTGCCGGTGGTGGCCGAGGTGATGGTGGAGGCCAGGATGTCGTTGCCGGTGTCGGGGTTGGTGACGGTGACGGAGAAGGTGATGGTGGCGGTCGCGCCGATCGCGAGGTTCCCGGTCCAGGTCAGGTTCGGGCTGGCGTAGGTGACGGTCCCGGCGGTGGCGGCCGCGTTGGCGTTGTAGGTGGCGTCGTCCAGCACGCCGGACAGCGGGTCGGTGAACGTGGCCCCGGTGTAGGCGACCTGGCCGGTGTTGGTCACGGTGACCGTGTAGCCGACGGTGGCGCCCGGGGTGGTGGTGGCGACGTTCGCGGTGGCGGTGATGCTCAGCGCGCCGGCCAGGACGGTGATGGCGGTGGCCTGGGTGGCGGTCAGGCCGCCTGAGTCGGCCACCTTGATGGTGAAGTTGGCGGTGCCGCCCGCGGTCGGGGTCCCGGACAGCACCCCGGTGGAGCCGTTCAGGGTGATCCCGGCGGGCAGCGTGCCCGCGCTGAGGGACCAGGTGTACGGGGTGGTCCCGCCAACCGCGGTGAGGGTGTCGGTGTAGGCGGTGCCGACCACCCCGCCGGGCGGGGTGCCGAAGGTCAGGGCCAGGCCGGTGACGATGACCAGGGTGATGGAGCCGGTGGCGATGCCGCCGTTCTTGTCGATCACGTTGACGCTGAAGGTGGTGCTGCCCGCGGTGGTTGGGGTGCCGGACAGGACGCCGGCGGCGGACAGGGTCAGGCCGGCCGGCAGGGTGCCCGCGTTGACGGACCAGGTGTAGGGGGTGGTGCCGCCGGTGGCGGTGAGGGTGTCGGTGTAGGCGGCGCCGACGATGCCGGGCGGGGGTGCGGTGGAGGTGTAGGTGACTCCGGCGCTGATGGTGATGGTGAGGGCCTGGGTGGCGCTTTGGGTGTTGGCGTCGGTGACCTTGACGGTGAAGGCGGCGGTGCCTACGGCGGTGGGGGTGCCGGTCAGGTTCCCGTCGGCGCTGAGGCTGACGCCGGCGGGCAGGGCGCCGCTGCTCAGCGACCAGGTGTAGGGGCTGGTGCCGCCGGTCTCGGTCAGGGTGTCGCTGTAGACGGTGTGGGTCCAGCCGGCCGGGGGGGCGGGCAGGGCCAGTGACGGCCCGGCGATAACGGTCAGGGTGACCGGCTCGGTCGCGGTCAGCCCGGAGTGGTCGGTGACCATGACGGTGAAGGTGTAGGTGCCGGCCGTGGTCGGGGTGCCGGCCAGTAGCCCGGTGGAGGCGCCGAGGGTGATCCCGGCGGGCAGCGTGCCGGTGCTGACGGACCAGGTGAACGGGCTGGTGCCGGCGGTCACGGTCAGCTGGTCGCTGTAGGCCACGCTGACCTCGCCGCCCGGCGGGGCGGGGAACAGCAGGGCGGGGCCGGCGTTGTAGGTGTAGGCGCCGGTCCCGGCGGCGCCCTGGCTGACCACGCTGACCTGGACCGCGCCCGCCGCGTGGGCGGGCATGCTGGAGATGGCGAGGCTGGTGGCGCTGGTGACGGTGAAGCAGCCGGCCGCCGCCGCCGCGCACAGGTTCAAGGTGGTCGGCGTGCCGGCCGCGAACTGGGCGGCGGTGCCGATCTCGATGGCGGTCGCCCCGGCCAGGTTGGTGCCGGTTACGGTGACGCTGCTGCCGCCGCCGGAGGGGCCGTTAGTCGGGCTGAGGCTGGTGACGGCGGGCGCGGCGGGCACGGTGCCGGCCGGGGCGCTGGAGGAGGTCGCCGGGCTGGCGTCGGAGGAGGACGCCACCGCCGTGGTGCTGGACTGGACCTGGGCGGCGGTGATGCTGCTTGAGGTCACGACCCCGTTCACGGTGATCGTGCCGCTGGTGAACGGGCTGGTGCTGTTCGTGCACGATATCGACTGTCCCGAGGGCGCCGCGCACACCCATCCGGTACCAAAGGCGCCGACCGGCAGGACGCCGGTCGGCAGCGTCTCGGTCACCGTCACCGGCGAGTTCTCCGCGACGCCGCGTAACTGGTCTGGGCGACGGCGAGCTGCGGGACCGGGTTCAGCGTGGTCACCACCGCGTCGTCGATCTCGTGGAAGTCGGTCACCGAGCCGGTGGACCCCACCCAGCCGAACGCGAGCTGCTTGGGGTACCCGCTCGCGTTGACCCAGGTCGCCGGGTAAAGCCCGGACGGGACCGTCGGCAGGGCCCCGACCACATCCCTGGCCGTCCCGGTCACGGGGGTGAAGTGGACGTCGTAGTCCCCGCCCGGCACGACAAGCCCGGACGTCGTCGTCACCGACAGCGAGCTCGGGTTGTAGACCACCTCAACCGGGACGACCGACGCGGCCCGGGCCCCGGCCCGCAGGGTCAGCGACTTTGACGTCGCGGTGGCCGCGCTGCTCGCCAGCGCGCAGTACCCGGTGCCGCCGTTACCCGGGCCGCGGACCACGACCTGGCCGGCCATCGGCCCGGCGATGTTGGCAGGGTCGGTGCAGCCGAGTCCCTCGTAGCGGTTGCTGTAGTTGCCGTAGACGTCGAAGCCGACGCCCAGGTAGCCGTAGCTCAGGCCGGACACGTTGGAGCTCGGGGCCGAATAGCCGAGCGCACCGCCGGATTGCCCGATGGCCGCGGGGGTGATCGGGTTGGCGGGATTGACCGCGGCCAGCACGAAGGCCAGCCCGTCCGCTCCCTGGGTCCCTCCGTACTGGTAGGAGTTGAAGGTCACGTCCAGACCCTGGGAGGTGGGGACGCTGGTGCTGGCGAACACCCCGCCTTCCTGGTTGGTGATGTTCTGGGTCAGCCGGAGCTTGCCGCTCCCCCCTGCGTCGGGGGAGGTCGGGCAGCTGGCCAGCGGGCTGCCGCTGGCGTTGCCCGAGGCGCTCAGGCACGCGGTGTTGCCGCTGGCGGCCGGTGCGGTGGGCAGCGCCAGCGACCCGGCCGGGCCGTCCAGGGTGTTGTCGTGGAACGTCTGGCTGAACAACACCGTCCCCGCCGCCATCGCACTCGGCGCGGACACCGTCACCCCGACCGCGGCCACGCCGACCAGAAGCGTCACGGCGGTAGCGGACGACACTGCCCGCCGGGTCCGGCGGAAAGCCGTGACCGTGCACCGGGTCCGCCGGAAGACCATTTTCGCCCCTTATGACGGTTGCTGAGCTGACGGCCCGGTGCGAAGCAGGCGTCCGCAAGCCGGACCTGCCTGACCGGGCTGCGGAACCGGGACGCCAGCGGGAAGTCACGGCGTCATCCACATATAACGATGGGTAAGTATAAATTTACTCTCTGTAACCAACGGTACGAACAAGCATGCCATGCCACTAGTTACCTAATGTTAACTAGTATATACGCTAAGTAAGTTGTCGCACTAGAGACGCCGTCACGACGACGGCCAGCCACCGATCACCCCGACCGCGACCACGCCGATCAGGAGTGTCACGGCGGTAGCGGACGACAGGACCCGGCCCGCCGGCCGGACCGGCCCGCAGACCCGCGGCATTACACGAAATATCACTGAGTCACAGTAACATGACGCTAGGTAATCATAAATAACGCTGCGTTAGCTACGGAACGTTTTCCCAGGTGGTGACACATTGTTCACACTCGTGTACTGTGAGTAAGTGACACCTGGTGGAGACACCGGTCGGCGGGCCGCCGCCCCTCAGCAGAGGGACGGGACGCGTCAGCCTCACGGGGGAAATCATGAACAAGACAAGATTCTGCGCCCTCAGCGCCGCAGCCGTCCTCGGACTGGCGCTGACCTCAACCGCCGCCTCGGCCGCGATAAAGGCGCCCGTTCCTTCCGGGGACCCGGACACCACGGTGACCTTCACGGTCACGTCCGGGCTGCTCACGATGACCGCCCCTGACGCCGTGAGCCTGGGCACGACGACGGGCACCACGGACACGGGCCTGCCGGGCTCCACGGTCCACGGCGTCATGGGGGACACGGTGGTGACAGACGACCGCGCCTTGCTCGACGCCACCTGGACCGCGACCGCAGCCGAGAGCAACTTCCTCACCGGCACCCACACGCCGGACGAAACCATCCCGGCCACGCAGGCCACCTACAATGCCGGCACGATCACCACCGTCGGGATTTTCCTCAGCGCGCCCGTCGTGACACCCATCACGCTCTCGAACGACCCGCAGACTATCGTCGCCACCAACACCGACGGTGACAACACCGCCACCTGGGATGCGGCGCTCGCGGTCGCCATTCCCTCCACTGCCGTTCTCGGCCTCTACACCGGGACGCTCACCCAGTCCGTGTCCTAGCCCTTACCACCATCACGAGAACCAGCCCGGCCGGCTCCTGTCCCTAGCGGCCGGGCCGGTTCCGTGACCCTTAGGCCCAACGGGAGGAACAAATGCGCCGCCTGCTCGGCATGGTGATGCTCGCGGTGGCCGCCGGGACCGTGGCTCTATCCGCTGCTCCGGCCGCGGTGGCCACGGTCGCGACGAAGCCAAAGGCCGGACCGGTCGAGCGGTTCGGCGCCCGGCTCCTCGACGTTCCCGTCGCGGATATGAACAACCCGCGCGGTTTGCGGTACATCATCGACTACCTGCACACGGGAACCACCATCCGCCGCAGGATCCTCGTCACGAACCAAGAAACGCGGAAAGCGACCCTTACCGTCTACCCCGATGCCGCCCAGATCAGTAACGAGATGTTCACCGGCGAGGCCGGGGCTACTCGCAGCGAGCTGACCACGTGGGTCAGCGTGCAGCACCCGGTGCTGACCCTGGCCCCTGGCGCGTCCGAGACGGACATGATCACGATCACGGTGCCGCTCGGGGCCACCCGCGGCGAGCACTACGGCGAGATCTGGGTCCAGCAGGAATCCTACGCGCGCAACACCAGCGGGTTCCGCATCAACGAGGTCGTCCGGGTCGGCATCCGCATCTACCTGGCCGTCGGTCAGGGCGGGGCCCCGCCGACGGTCTTCGCCATCGCCTCCATGACCGGGTCCAGGTCCGCCACGGGCCAGCCGTCCCTTGTCGTCCACGTGGACAACACCGGCGGCCGGGCCGTCGACCTGAGCGGCACCGTGCGGCTGACCGGCGGCCCGGGCGACAGCAGCGCCGGCCCGTTCCTGGGCCAGCAGATCGTCACCCTGGCCCCAGGCCAGTCGGGAAACATGAGCTTTGCCCCGCCCAAGGCCTTGCCCGACGGCCCCTGGCAGGCCCAGGCGACCCTGATCAGCGGCATCACCACCAGCGTCGCCACCGGGACGGTCCGGTTCGGCGGCCTGCCCGCCGCCGGGTTCCATCTCGGCCTGATGGCCTGGGGCGGCATCGGCCTGGCCGGCGTAGCTCTGCTCGGTGCCCTCACCGCCATCCTGGTCCGCCGGAACGCGGTGCGCCGCCGCCATGTCCTCGCCTGACGCCGCCGCCACCGCCCGCGGGTTGAGGCGGCCCGACCGGCCCCGGTACCGTCGAGCCTATGATCTCCAACCAGCCCCCGGCCGGACCGCCCGCCCAGCCCCCGGCCGGCCCGCTGCCCGAGACCGGCCCGCTGACCACGGCCGTCCAGCGGGTGCTGCCATCGGTCCGGACGGAGCTTGAGCGGCTGGTCCGGATCCCGTCGGTGTCCGCGGACCCGGCCGCGGGGCCGCACCTGCGGGCCAGCGCCGGCGCGGTGGCGGACTTGCTCCGCCAGGCGGGCCTGGCGGAGGTCGAGGTGCTGACCGCGGGCGGCCAGCCGGCCGTGCTCGGCCGCCGTCCCGCGCCGCCCGGCGCGCCCACCGTGCTGCTGTACGCGCACCACGACGTCCAGCCGCCCGGTGACCAGGCCGCCTGGACCGGTGACCCGTTCGAGCCTGTGATCAGGGACGGCCGGATGTACGGGCGCGGCGCCGCCGACGACAAGGCGGGCGTGGCGGTGCACCTGGCGGCGCTGCTCGCGCACGGTGACCGGCTCCCGGTCGGGGTGAGCGTGCTGGTCGAGGGGGAGGAGGAGATCGGCTCGCCGTCGCTCGAGCCCTTCCTCGACGCCTACGCCGCCCGGTTGCGGGCCGACGTGGTGGTGTTCGCCGACGCGGTGAACTGGGCCACCGACGTGCCGGCCCTGACCACCACGCTGCGCGGCGGGTGCAGCGTCACGGTGGAGGTACGGACGTTGCGCTACGGCGTGCACAGCGGCATCTACGGCGGCGCGGTGCCCGACGCGCTGACCGTGCTGTGCCGGCTGCTGGCCACCTTGCACGACGACCATGGCGACGTCGCCGTGCCCGGCCTGGTCCGCGGCACCGCGGATCCGCTCGACCTGACCGAGGCGCAGCTGCGGGCCGAGGCCGGGATGCTCGACGGGGTCGCGCTGATCGGCACCGGCGGTCTCACCGACCGGCTGTGGGCCGGCCCCGCCATCGCGATCACCGGCATCGACGCGCCGTCGGTGGCCGACGCCGCCAACGTCCTCATCCCGGTGGCCCGGGCCGAGATCAGCCTGCGGGTGGGCCCGGGCGACGACGCGGTCCGGGCCAGCGAGGCGCTGGCCGCGCACCTGCGGGCGCACGTCCCGTGGGGCGCGCAGCTGACCGTCCACCCATCCGGAATGGCCGCTCCGTACGCCGCCCCGACCAGCGGCCGCGCCTACACCGCCGCGCACTCGGCGCTGACCCAGGCCTGGGGCCGGCCGTGCGTCGACATGGGCGCGGGCGGCTCGATCCCGTTCGTCACCGCCTACACCGAACGCTTCGGAGCTGCCGAGGTCCTGGTCACCGGCGTCGAAGACCCCGACACCCGGGCCCACGCCGAGAACGAGAGCCTGCACCTGGCCGTCTTCGAGCGCGCCTGCCTGGCCGAGGCCCTCCTGCTCCGCAACCTGGCCGCCTCCTGACACCACGGTCCGTTCAGCTAATATTACGTAGTAGCTGTAATACGTAATACGTTCGGGAGGCCGTCATGGTGCTGAACAGCAAGGGCCAGCTGACCATCCCGGCGCACCTGCGGGCCAAGTACGGGCTGCACCCCGGGGATGAGGTCGAGGTCGCCGAGGTCAACGGCACGCTTCAGATCGTCCGCGCCGCGGGAGCCGAGAGCAGGGGGCAGCGACTGGTCCGGCGGCTGCGCAACACGGCCACCGGCGAGGACGTGGCGGGCATGAGCACCGACCAGATTATGGCGCTGCTGCGTGGCGAGTGATCCCGCCGCGATCCGCCCGGCCACCCTGGTCGACTCCTGCGTGCTTCTCGATGTCATCACCGGTGACGAGCAATGGGCGGACTGGTCCGCCCGGGAGATTGCCGCCGCCATGGACGCCGGCCGGGTGGTGATCAACCCGCTCATCTACGCCGAGGTCTCGGTCGGCTACCGGACCGTCGAGGAACTGGAGGAACTGCTCCCGGCGGCGGACTACGAGCGCGAGCCCCTGCCTTACCTGGCCGGCTTTGCCGCCGGGAAGGCATTCGTCAGGTACCGGCGCGGCGGCGGCGAGAAACGCTCGCCGATGCCGGACTTCTACATCGGCGCACACGCCGCCATCACGGGCTACCGGCTACTGACCCGTGACGTCCGCCGCTACCTGACCTATTTTCCGGGCCATCGACATCATCGCCCCGCCCAGCCCGACGGGGAGCTGAGGACCTGAAGGCCGTCAGTCGGCCACGGTGATGCCGAGGTGGCGGGCGAGCAGCGGGGCCAGCGCAACCAGCTGGATGCTGTCGATCATGGCGCCGCGCAGCGACTCGTATCCGGCCGTGATGCCGAGCTCGGCCCCGCGCAGGTCCACGTCGGCGCAGGTGACCTTGGAAAAGTCCGCGCGGGACAGGGTACAGCCGGGAAAGCTGACCCGAAGCAGCTTGGCGCCGCCGAAGTCCGTGTCCCGCAGCAGGCAATTCTCGAACGTCACGTCGGTAAAGGTTCCGCTGCGGAAGTTCACCGAGTCGAGCTTGCTGTCGCGGAAGGTGACACGGCGCATCGAAGCGGAGAAAACCTGCACCCCGGCCAGCGCGCAACCGGTCAGGGTCACGTCCTGCCAGCCGGTTTCGGC
>JBEKGC010000413.1:0-5979 GCA_050013055.1 Streptosporangiaceae bacterium | reverse complement strand
TCCGGGTCGGCGGCGTTCGACCCGTGGGGGACGGTGCTGGCCACGTCGGGGACGGCGTCCGGGCGGCTGGGGTTCCAGTCGCAGTACACCGACCCGGCCTCGGGTCAGGTGGACATGGGGGCGCGGTGGTACAGCCCGGCCCGGGCCGGGTTCTCCAACGCCGACACCGTCAGCGTGGATCCGGTGCCGGATGCGGCGGCGGGGAACCCGTTCGCCTACGCGGGGGACAACCCGCTGGACGGGATGGACCCGTCCGGGGCACTCGATGATGCTGACCGGGGGCGGGTCGGCGCCGGGGTCGCTGGCCGAGCAGCAGGCCACCCACCCATGCGGGGCCGCATGCGAGGCCCATCCGCCGCAGCCGGTGTCCACCAGGCAGTACGGCCAGATGCTGGCGCACGATAACGAGTTGCGGGCGCAGGCGGCGGCGCGGGAACGGGCCGCGCGGGAACGGGCCAGGGAGCGGGCCCGGGCGCATCATTCGTGCAGCTGGTGGAACCTGCACTGTGACATCCATAGGGTCGCGTCGGGTTTCGATAAGGGGCGGCACACGGTGGCCGCCGCGGCGGACGCGACGGTCCGGCTGGTCTCCGATGCCGCCGACGACACCTATGACGATGTGCTGCGGCCGGGGATGGCGCTGGTCATCCGGCTGGCCCGGGACGAGGCCAACGCGGTCATCGACGCGGCGGAGTACGGGATCCACGCGGCCGGGACGGTGATCAGCTACGCCGCCCAGGCCGGGTCCCGGATCTACCACGCCGCGACCAGGCTGGCGGAGGCGATCGGGCACGAGGCCATGCACCTGGTCAAGACGACGTATCACGAGGCGGCCAAGGCGGTCACCGAGACGGTGGCGTTCGTCAAGCGGCACGCGGCGGCGATCACCTCGATCGTGGTCGGGGTGGTGGTGTTCGCCGGGTGCGAGGCGGTCACCGCCGGGATCGGGTCGATCGGCTGCGCGGCGCTGGCCGGGGCGGCCTCCTCGATGGCGTCCTACGCGGTGACCGCCGCGCAGACCGGGCATTTCTCGGTCGGGGGGCTGCTGATGGCCGGGGTGACCGGCGCGATCATCGGCGCGGCGACCGCCGGGCTGATGGAGGGCCTGACCGCGGTCGCCGGGGGACTGCTGGGGTCCGGGGCCGAGGCCGCGGCTTCCAGCCTGGCGGAGAGCGCGACCACCGAGGCCGCGGACCAGACCAGCGAGGGGGCGGCCGAGACCGCCGGGCAGGACGCCGCCCGATCCGGGGAGGAGGAGCCGGAAGCATGTCCCGCCGGCGCCGCCGCGATCGGCGGGGAGAGTTTCACCGTTAAGACCAAGGTGCTGCTCGCGGACGGCAAGAAGCAGGCCATCAGCACCCTGAAGGCCGGGCAGAAGGTGCTGGCCACCGACACCAGGACCGGGAAGAACAAAGCCGAGACCATCACCGCGGTAATGGTCCACGACGACCATGACCTGTATGACCTGACGGTCCGGGCCGGCGACCGCACCGCCGTCATCGACACCACCAGGAATCACCTGTTCTGGGCGCCGGACTCCCGCCGCTGGATCAAGGCCGCCGCGCTGACGTGCGGCACCCACCTGCGCACCCCATCAGGCGACACCGCCACCGTACTGGGCGGGTACGTCCCGCGGCAGGCCGCCGGCTGGATGTGGGACCTCACCATCCCCGGCGACCACGACTTCTACATCGACACGGTCGCCGCGCCTATCCTCGTTCACAACTGCACCATTTCGATGGATGAGGCTGTGAACCGGGCTGTGGCGCACGTCGGCGATGATGCGAGAGTGGTAAGGTCAGGCAGCGGTGGTGTCCAATTTATGAGCAGGTCAGTCGATGAATCCGGGAACACCACCATGAATATCGCCAGGTTTGCCGTGAATCCGAATTCTGCTCATGTTCAGGAGCTGGGTCCGCACCTGAACTTGGAAACTCAAATTAACGGAATAACGGTTAGGTCCGGTCCTCTCGCGGATCCGCATCTTCCGATTGACCCGTCTACGATAAGGCCAGGAGATTATTGGCCGTAGCGGTCTTAGATGTTAGGAGAGGACTAGTGCTATCGCTTGTGCGTAGTGATGCGACTGGAGAGATGGAGATGCGGGGAAGCAGCGGGCAATTCAAGGAACTTGCCGCGAGGCTTCGCAATGAGGGGGGCAGTTCAGTGGCCCTTGATGAGGTCCCTGCCCCGTCTCCGTACGATCGGTTGATGTCCCGAGTGGTTATCCGTACTGGATCGGGGAAGGTTGTGGTTGCCCTCATGGATGATGGGCAGTCATTGCTGGTCTGTGGCGGAAGCGAGTTCATGAAAATACTTGCGGCGGAGGCGGAACCGTTGGTTCTGGCGCTCGTGTAACCTCGACTTTCGTGGTTTAGGTTAGGCGACGAGTTCTCCGGCGGCGGTCCAGTGCCCTGCTGGGCTTACGTCTTTCGACAGCAGCGGAACCAGCTCGCACGACGGGGGAGCCGGTGCTGCACCGGGCTGTGGTGCGGCCGGACGTGAGCACCAGGCTGAGTGCAGGAGTTGGTAAAGTAACGGGCTGTGCCGGTTAGCGCGGGTCCCGTCAGCGAACACGAGCCAGCAGCATTCCAGCTGTTCCATGCAGTCGCGGGGCGTGACAGGGAGCCACTAAGCCGAACTGCCCGGCCGTATCCCCATGACCCCAGCCCATTGCAGCATCAGTCCCTCACGCCACGTCCGCACCCGCCGTGTCGCCTCCGGCTGGCCCTCCATCGACCCTATGGACCATAGGTATCAGCTAAACGCGGCGGAAACAGACCTCAGCCATTCGCCCCGATTACCTAGCGCGGTGAATGGGATGACGTCCAGCGACGGATGGCCGTCCCGCTGGCCCGCCCGTGATCCCGTGAACCCCACTTGCCCCGTCCTGCACGCCCGTCATGCCGTGCTGCCGCTGGCCAGCCACAACGATGGTCCGTTGTTGTTGTTCCAGCAACATCAATGGTCCATCGTGGTGGTCAGGTTCGGGAGTGGCGGCGGCTGGAAACGGGGCGAACGTTGGTGGCCACGGCATCTGACATGGGCTGACGACGGTTTTCCCCGGATGCTCGAATTCCGTCACGGCCAGCCGTCCAAGGGTGCTCATCGACCCTACCGTGCCTTCGGGCAGCCGGTCTTCGAAGGGCAGCCGCGCCCGGGTGCGGGACGTGGCGAACAGGCTCGCCGCCGGTGATCCGGTCAGCGCGCTGTGAGCTGGCCTGAATCCAGGCCGGACGCGATGGCGGTAACCATCTCGGCGAGCGTCTGAAGGTTGATGTCGTCGATATTGGTAAGGGTCACAACGCCTTTGGCGCTGACTCGCGCCCGGCCCGGCTGGCCGACATAGGCGCAGTTGAAGGGAGGGCCATCGCCGTTGGCTTGGTTGTAGAAACTCACGTAGTTCTTCTGCAGCGCGATCCCGAGAATGGGCCAGATGACCGGTACAGGAGAACTCTTGACGGTGTACCGGTACCGGCCGTAACCGATCATGGTCATGGTCATGCCGGGCTGGCCGGGCGGCATTCCTGGCACGAACCAGCGCGATAGGGCGGGCGCCGCTGCGCGGATCACCGCATCGAGTTCCCGCAGCACGTCCTCCCGCGCGGGATCAAACGGAAGTACTCCTCCACGGACCTCGCGCTCACCTTGAACATCGCGACCGCCTTCACCTTGCCCGATCACGAGCTTAGCCAGGCCGGGCCACTGGTCCCATGACGCTGGCGGGTGACAGCTGGGGGCCTCCTGACCTCGGTTACTTGACGGATTCTTGACCGGGCGTTTGCTTTTTGGTCAGATTGAGTGCGTTTTTGTGTCATCGTGCCGTGCCAACTTTGGCTCCTGGGTGCGCCTTGCTCGCACCGGCACCAGTCGTTCAGTCCGCAGACTCAGGAGGGCAAGATGGGCGAAGGCCCAGCCATGATTCGTGCCAGCCGCAGGAAGATCCGCTCGTACGCCGCCATCGCCGCTGCCACCGTGATGGGCGCGGGCCTCGCCGTCGGCGCCACGGCGGCCGGCGCGGGCGCGGCGCCCGCCACCGCCGGCGCGACCGCCGGGACTTCCGCGGCCGCCGGGACTCCCGCGACGGGTAGCGTGACCTTCCGGCCCGGCGGGACCGCGACCCCGATCAAGCACCTGGTGGTGATCTTCGACGAGAACGTGTCGTTCGACCACTACTTCGGAACCTACCCGTACGCGGCCAACACCGACGGCAGCACCTTCACCGCCAAGAAGGGCACCCCGAAGGTGAATGGCCTGTACTCCAAGATCACCAAGAGCGGCCCGGTCGGCCCGCTGCTGACGGCCAACCCGAACCTGAACAACCCGACCCGGCTGACCCACGCCCAGGCGCTGACCTGCGACCAGGACCACGCCTACACGCCGGAGCAGGAAGCCGTCGACGGCGGGAACATGGACAAGTTCGTCCAGTACACCGAGACCGCGACGTGCACGGGGACGCCCACCACCCCGTACGGCGCGCCCGGCCTGGTGATGGACTACTACGACGGCAACACCGTCACCGGGCTGTGGAACTACGCGCAGAACTACGCGCTGAGCGACAACAACTTCGACACCACGTTCGGCCCGTCCACGCCCGGCGCACTCAACCTCATCTCGGGTAACGACAGCCCCGGCTACGCGGTCAGCCCGAGCACCGGGGCGGTCGAGCCGGACCCGAGCTCGGTCAGCGCGCTGAACAGCAGCGGCCTGGGCACCATCTACGGCGACCTGGACCCCGCGTACGACAACTGCTCGGACTCCAGCCACACCACGACCAACCCGGTCGGCGTCATGACCGGGCAGAACATCGGCAACCAGCTCAACGCCAGGGGAGTCAGCTGGGGCTGGTTCCAGGGCGGGTTCGCGCCCACCGGCACCAACAGCGCCGGCTACGCGGTCTGCGGCGCGGCGCACACCAACATCGGCGGTAACACCGTGGCCGACTACTCCCCGCACCACGACCCGTTCCAGTACTACGCGTCTACGGCCAACCCCAAGCACCTGCCGCCGTCGTCTGAGGCCGCCATCGGGCACACCGACCAGGCCAACCATCAGTACGACCTGTCCGACTTCTACACCACGCTCAGCCACGGGAACATGCCGGCGGTCAGCTTCCTGAAGGCCGCGGAGTACCAGGACGGCCACCCCGGCTACTCCGACCCGCTGGACGAGCAGACGTTCCTGGTGAACACGATCAACCAGATCGAGCAGTCCAAGTACTGGAAGTCCACCGCCATCGTGATCACCTGGGACGACTCAGACGGCTGGTACGACCACCAGGTCATGCCGGTGGTGAACGGCTCGAACACCGCCGCGGACACCGCGATCTGCTCCTCGGCGGCGATGACGCTGGGCAGCTACCCAGACCGTTGCGGCTACGGCCAGCGGCTGCCGATGCTGGTGATCTCCCCCTGGACCCGGCAGAACTACGTCAGCGACAAGCTGACCAACACCTCCTCGATCCCCGCCTTCATCGAGGACAACTGGCTCGGCGGGAAGCGATTCGGCCACGGGTCCTACGATGCGATCTCGGGCCGGCTGGACGGACCGGGCGGCCTGCTCGACTTCCACACCCGGCCGCACTTCCGCCCGGTCATCCTCAACCCGACCACAGGAGAAGTCGTCAGCGGCTAAATCAAGCGAGCCGGCGACCATGCGGCAAACGGCCGCGACCGTTACCTGCGGTCGCGGCCGTTCGCCGTGCGGGGCACCGAGGACGAAGGTTAGGTGGGCACGCAGGCGGGTCCGTTCGGGATAATTGGTTTTGCTGGACAGGGGTTCGTAGCATGAAGGCATGAGCTCCCCGACGATGGCCCCGCCCAGCCCCGAGCAAGTGACCAAGGCGCTGGACGGGGTGCAGGATCCCGAGATCCACCGGCCCATCACCGAGCTCGGCATGGTCAAGAACGTCCATGTCGCGGCGGACGGGGCGGTGCTGGTCGAGGTGTGGCTGACCGTGACCGGCTGCCCGCTGCGGGA
>JBEKGC010000412.1:0-6812 GCA_050013055.1 Streptosporangiaceae bacterium | reverse complement strand
TCATCAGCCAGATCGAGCGGTTCGCCCCCGGGTTCCGCGAGCGGATCGTCGGCCAGGCGTCCTACGGCCCGGCGTGCTTCGCCGCCGCCAACCCGAACTTCGCCGGCGGCGACATCATCACCGGAGCCAAGGACGTGCGCCAGCTCGTCTTCGGCCCCCGCACCACCCTGTCGCCCTACCACCTCGGCATCCCGGGCATGTACCTCTGCTCAGCGGCGACGCCGCCTGGGCCCGGCGTGCACGGCATGTGCGGCGCGAACGCCGCCGCCGAAGCGCTCCGCTACCTCCGGCGCGAGAAAGGTTAGCGCCGCTATGCCCCGACTTTGCGGCCGACACCAGCAGCTGGGGACCCAAAACCATGCACAGCTCGGCGCCAGGTCATTAACCGGGCCAGCCCTGGCGCGTCGCGGTCGTTGCGGGCCTCGTGCAGCAGCACGAGCGAGGCGGCCGTCCACGCTGAGCGGGAGCAGCCGCCCCGCCGTGCCGTCCTGCCCGTGGACCGGCCCAGCCCGTAGATGTGGAGTAAGAGACGACCGCCGCGAAGGCGGCCACGGCGCAGACCACGGCCGCCATCGTGAAGCGGATTACCCGGTCCCCGGTCACCGGCCCGCCCCGCGCTTCGGCGCCGGGGCGGCACCGCTGGATACGGTGCGTGGCCGGATTTCCGAGCAGTCCCTGAAGCAGCAGGGGTAGCAGAGGTTACGGCTGGCTGTGCCGCGCGGTGCCCGCCGGCCGTCGCGCAGGACGGCCAGTTCCCGGATCTCGACGCAGACGTACCATTCGTCCGGCCCGCACTGTTGCCAGGCGGACAATGTGTGTCATTATCGTTCGAGCCCGCATTCGCAGGTGAGGCCGCCGTGGTGCCAGGCGACGGCGTGGTCCAGGTCGCACCGGGCCGCGGGCCGGCTGGAGCCGGGCGCGGTGCATGTCGCGTTCCGGACCTGGATCAGGTGCTGCAGGTTGCGGCTGGGTTGGTACCGGGCCTCGGCCCGGATGTGGTCGCAGTGCCCGCGGGCGATGGTGGTCATAGTGATCCGCAGGTAGTCCCGGGGCGGATCAGGTCCGGACCCGGATCGGGTGCCGGTGTTCGTGCTGGTGAGGCGGCGAACTCGGGCCGGCGAACTGGCCCGCGCGGCGGGTGGTGAACTCGCGGACCGTGGCCATCAAATACCAGGCCGCCCCCGGCGCAAAAACAGGCCCTGGGCCGCTTCCTCCGGCCCGAACTCATCCGGCTCCCCGCGCCCCTCGTCCGCGGGCAGCGGCTGGCAGCCGTCAGGCTCCTCGCCGTCAGGCCCGGCAGCGGAGAAGGGATCCGTCGGCATGCACCACGTCCCGTTACGAAAGAATCCAGAAAGAGCCCCGAACGCCTCGGTCGCCCGGGCCGCGAGCGCGTCGGGCTCGCCGGAAAGAAGGCCCAAGGATCGGGTTGTGGGACTTTCGGCTCTGGCGGGCAGCCGTGCCGCTCGTCACGGTAAGGGTACTCGCGGGAGCGCAGCGTGGCGCCTACCTCGGGAGGGCAGCATGAAGACCATGGGAGACCTGCTCGGCGGTCATCCGTTCTTCGCCGGGCTCGGCGCCGAGGCGATGGAGCTGATCGCGGGCTGCGCATCCAACGTGCATTTCGCCGAGGGCCAGTACATCTTCAGGCAGGGAGAAGCGGCCAACCTCTTCTACGTGCTCCGTCGCGGCAGGGTCGCGCTGGAGATTCATTCGCCCGAACGAGGACCCCTCGTCATCGAAACCGTAGACGAGGGAGAGGTGCTCGGGTGGTCGTGGCTCGTCGCGCCCCACACCTACTTCTTTGACGCCCGCGCGGTGCTGCCGGTCAGCGCGACCGCGCTGGACGGCGCCTGCCTGCGCGGCAAGTCCGAGACCGATCCGGAGCTCGGTTATCAGCTGCTGAAGCGGGTCACGGCCGAGATGTACAAGCGCCTGCAGTCCGCCCGGATCCGGCCGCTCGATCTGTACGGCTGAGAACTTTTATCCGAACGGACAGTGGTAATGGATGCGACGACTACGATTCCCGCATCGCGGCTGATCGATACCAGGGGACTCGAGGACTTGTACGACGCCTTGGTCGAGCAGGGCTACCGCGTGATCGGCCCGACCGTCCAGGACGACGCGATCGTGCTCAGGGAGCTGTCCTCGGCCCGGGAGCTGCCCTTCGGCTGGGGCGTCCGGCTCCAGCCGGGCGGGTACCGGCTGCGCCGCCGCGACGACACCGCCGCATTCGGCCATGCGGCAGGGCCGCAGAGCTGGAAGCGTTTCCTGCACCCGCCGCGGGAGCGGTTGTGGTCGGCGACGCGGACCGCCGACGGCTTCGAGCTCTCCGGCGACCGCGCCGATGACGGACCGCCGCGGTACGCCTTCCTGGGCGTCCGGCCCTGCGACCTGCGGGCGATCGCGATCCAGGACCGGGTACTGGATCGCGATCCGGGTTCGCGGTACGCAGCGCGCCGTGCCGGGGCGTTCATCATCGCGGTGAACTGCACCGAGCCGGGAGAGACCTGCTTTTGCGCCTCGATGGGCACCGGGCCGGGAGTCCGGGATCCGGGCCATGACCTGGCGCTTACCGAGCTGGTCGACGACGGCGGGCACCGGTTCCTGGTCGAGGTCGGCTCACAGCAGGGCCTGGACATCCTGTGGCAGATACGCAGCAAGCGAGCCGACGACGCCACCGTGCAGCAGGCGCGGTCGGCCGTGGCGGCGGCGGCGGGCCGGATGGGCCGCCACATGCAGGCCGACGGCCTGCGGGGCCTGATGGCGGACAGCCATCGGGCCGCGCGCTGGGACGACGTCGCCGCGCGCTGCCTGAGCTGCGGAAACTGCACCATGGCGTGCCCGACGTGCTTCTGCACCACCATCGAGGACACCACCGACCTGACCGGCGATCACGCCGAGCGCTGGCAGCACTGGGATTCCTGCTTCGACCTCGACTTCTCCTACCTGGCCGGCGGCAGCGTCCGGTCCACGCCGAAAAGCAGGTACCGGCAGTGGCTCACCCACAAGCTCGGCACCTGGCACGACCAGTTCGGTGAGTCCGGATGCGTCGGCTGCGGGCGGTGCATCGTGTGGTGCCCGACCGGGATCGACCTCACCGAGGAAGTCAGGGCACTGCGCACAGAGCGGGCGCAGCGTAGCGGCCCTGGGGAGAGATCTTGACGGCCACCCACGAGCGCGCTGGCACGGCCGCCGCCTCGACCCCAGGACCGATGTGGCCGACCCGCTACGTGGTGGCGGCGCGCCAGGCTGAGAGCAAGGACACGGTGACGCTGACGCTGCGCCCTGTGGAGAACCCGATCGAGCCACCGCGTCCGGGCCAGTTCACCATGCTGTACGCGTACGGCGTGGGAGAGGTCCCGATCTCGGTCAGCGGCTTCGCCCGCGGTCAGGAGCTTGTGCAGACCATCCGCGCGATAGGGGCGGTGACCCGGGCCCTGTGCGCCGCGGCGCCCGGCGACATGGTCGGGGTGCGCGGGCCGTTCGGCACGCAATGGCAGCTGAGCCTGGCCGAGGGCCGGGACCTGCTGGTGGTGGCGGGCGGTATCGGCCTGGCCCCGCTGCGTCCGGCGCTGCTGGCGGCGCTGGCCGAGCGGGCCAGGTATCGCCGCGTCGTGCTGCTGGTGGGCGCGCGGTCACCGGACGACCTGCTCTTCGCCCGCGAGCTTGAGACCTGGCGCAGGCGCGGCACCAGCGTCCGGGTCACCGTTGACCGGGCCGACGCCGGCTGGAAGGGCGATGTCGGCCTGGTGACCAGGCTCATCGACGGCGCGGTCACCGACCCGGCCAGGACGGCGGCGTTCGTGTGCGGCCCGGAGATCATGATGCGGATCTGCGCTCACACGTTGGTGAGCCGGGGCGTCGCGGCCGAGGACATCCTGGTCTCGCTGGAGCGGAACATGCGGTGCGGTGCCGCGCTCTGCGGCCACTGCCAGCTCGGCCCGCTCCTGCTGTGCCGGGACGGCCCGGTCGTCAATTACGCCGACGCCGCCCCCCTGGCCGCCAAACAGGAGCTGTGATGAATACCGTGCCAGCCCAGGAACCCCCAGCCTCAACCAAGCCCACGCTGGCCGTGTGGAAGCTAGCGTCCTGCGACGGCTGCCAGCTCACCCTGCTCGACTGCGAGGACGAACTGCTCGCGGTGGCCGCCGCGGTCCAGATCGCGCACTTCGCCGAGGCGAGCAGCGCCACCGTCGAAGGGCCGTACGACGTGTCCCTGGTGGAGGGGTCGGTGACCACCGAGCGGGATGCCCGCCGCATCGTCGAGATCCGCGCGGCCTCCCGGATGCTGGTCACGATCGGGGCCTGCGCCACCGCCGGCGGCATCCAGGCCCTGCGCAACTTCGCCGACGTCAGGGAGTTCACCTCGGTCGTGTACGCGCGGCCGGACTACATCTCGACCCTGGCCACCTCGACGCCCGTGACCGATCACGTCAAGGTCGACTTCGAGCTGCGCGGCTGCCCGATCGACCGGCGCCAGCTGCTCGAGCTGCTGACCGCGCTGCTGGCCGGCCGCAAGCCCCAGATCCCCTCGCACAGCGTCTGCTATGAGTGCAAGCTGCGCGGCACGTCGTGCGTCATGGTGCGCGGCACGCCCTGCCTGGGCCCGGTCACCCAGGCCGGCTGCGGCGCGATCTGCCCGGCCTACGACCGGGGCTGCTACGGCTGCTTCGGCCCGGTGGCCAACCCCAACCTGCCCGCCCTGATCGGCGTGATCCGGCACCTCGGCATGACCGAGGATCAGGTCGACCGCGTGTTCACCACCTTCAACGCAGCGTCGCCGGGCTTTGCCCAGGCCCGCCGGACCTAGCCCGGATCCGCGCTCGCGGGGCCAGCACGGCCCGCGCCGATGTCGTCCAGGATGGCGCTGGCCACGGTGCCGGCGGCTGCGGCGACCGTCGGCGTGAGGCCGGCGCCGTGGGTCAGGTCGGCCGCCTCGACCGCGTGGACGATCAGGCGTCCGGGCATCCGGTCCAGGGCGATGGCCAGGCTGATCGCGTCATCCAGGCCTAGGCCGTGTGAGCTCGCCGCCGGTTCCTGGCCGGTTCCCGGCCGGTCCACCACGAAACGATAGATCTTTCCCGGCTGCGGCGGATGAGCGTGGACCGCGTCCACCACGATGGCCAGCGCCGCCCCGGTCCAGGCATCCATCAGCCGGGTGGGCTCACCGTCGGTGATCACGAGTCGCACGCCGGGCGGCACCAGATCGCGCAGCTGGCCGACCACCGCAGGCCCGACGCCGTCGTCACGGCGGAACTCGTTCCCGACGCCGATGACCACGACCGGCCCGCACGTAACTGGAACTGGGACCACCGTCCGTTCTGACCGGTAAGGATCTTTCCACGGTGAGGTTCAGGAAGTGAGTCGCGCAGGAGATGCACGGGTCGTAGTTGCGGATGGCCTGCTCGCACTGGCGGGTGAGCTCGTCGTCTTCGAGGTCGATCCGGGCTTCCACGAAGGCGCGCAGGTCGGCCTCGATCGCCGCCTGGTTCTGCGATGTGGGGGGCACGATGCGGGCCGCGGAGATGACGCCGTCCGCGCCGATCTCGTACCGGTGCCACAGGGTGCCCCTGGGCGCCTCCGACGCCCCGCATCCGACGCCGGCCCGCGGCGGCACGTCCACGGCGGGGCGATCAGGCGGTTCGTAGGCGGCGATGATCCGCAGCGCCTCCTCGATCGCGTAGACCACCTCCACGGCCCGCACGATGATGCTGCGGAACGGGTTGTCGCAGGACGGGCCCAGCCCGGCGTCGCTGGCGGCCTCGCGGGCCAGCGGAGACAGCCACTGTGAGCTGAGCGAGTACCGGGCCAGCGGCCCGGTGAGATAGCGGCCCCCGCCGGCCAGGTGCGCGTGCAGCGCGGTGGAGTGCGGCACGTGCTCCTCGATCACGTGGTCTTCCCACGCGGAGGCCGGGAAGGCCAGGCCCGAGCGGGTGGCCACGGTGCCCCGCTCGATCGGGTAGGTGCCCGGCACTGACAGCGCGAGCATGTCCGCCTCGCACATGTGATCGGGAAAGTCGAACCCGGCGACCCAGCGCACCGTGGCGAGCGCGTCCTCCAGTGCCCGGCACAGCGGGTCGGTGAGCGCGGCGAGCTCAGCCGGGGATGGCGCCCGGTAGAAACCGCCGATGCGCACGTTGATCGGGTGAATGGCCCGGCCGCCGACCGCTTCGAGGATGGCGTTCCCGGCCTTCTTTATTCCCAGGCCGCGCTCCACGATGTCGCGCCGCTCGGTGGCCATCTCGATCCCGCTGCTGTAACCCAGGAAGTCGGGGGCGTGCAGCAGGTAGATGTGCAGCGAGTGGCTCTCGATCCATTCCCCGCAGTACAGCAGCCTGCGCAGGTCGGAGATCGGCCCGTCCACGGTGACCCCGCAGGCCTCCTCGATCGCCAGGTACGCGCTCGTCTGGTAGGCCACCGGGCAGATGCCGCAGATCCGGGCGGTGATGTCCGGCGGCTCGGTGTAGGCGCGGCCGCGCAGGAACGCCTCGAAGAAGCGGGGCGGCTCGTAGATGTCCAGCCGCGCCTCCTCGACCTTGCTGCCGCTGGCCCGGATGTACAGGGCGCCCTCGCCCTCCACTCGGGCCAGCTCGGCAACCGACAGAACGCGGTCATTCCTGTGTGTCATCCCCGTAACCGCTTCTCCTACTCGGGAATAGGAATACGTAGGCTCAAGTGTGTGTGCTGGCCGTAAGCGCGTCCAGTATCTTGGTGACCTGATGTGAGGGACTAAAGTCCCGGACCGGCAGTCGTGCATGGCCCGTCACCACCGACCGGATGCGGTGCCTACCTGGAGAACGTGCACGGCCTGG
>JBEKGC010000411.1:0-5990 GCA_050013055.1 Streptosporangiaceae bacterium | reverse complement strand
CGTTTCCTCGATCTCCTTGTTTCGCGCGTTGGCGAACGAGATCGCCGTGCCTATGATCGCGAATCCTGCCCTCTGCAGCACCTTGAGCGATCTCACATTGTCACTCGCGGCGCGGGCGAACAGGGGCCGCACGCGAACCGATTCCAGGAGCAGGGCGAGCGCTCGGCCGGCGATGCCCTGCCCCCAGAAGGACCTGTCGATCCAGTATGTGACCTCGGTATCGCCATCAACGACGAAGCTGGCGATGCTGCCGGCGAGCCGTCCATCGACGGTGACCGCCCGGGTGGTCACCCCTGGCAACGTCCGGACCTTCGCCATGTGGACATCGAACGCGGTGCGGTCATCGGGATTTTCGGCCGTGAAGGCGGCCATCCGGACCGACTCGGGATCACGCATCTGTTCGAACAAGGCATCGAGATCAGAGTCGTCGATCGGCCGCAGCGCTACCTCAGCCACAAATACTCTCCAACCTGGTCCAGCGACGATCAGCGGGGCGAACATACCAGCATCATCGGACAATCGGTGCGGACTCGACATCCGCCAGTGCCGCGCGGACATGTCGAGCGCCAAGGTTCCCGGCACGTGCCTGCCCCGGAGCCGGGTCATCACTCTGTATCCGCATCCTGTCATTCCCAGTCTTGAAGAGTACCCATATCCGGACGTCGTCCCTGGACCCCGCCGGATGTAGGTCTCATTCGGTCAAGCCGTCGTTCTCGCCGTCTCATGCACACGAGCGCCCAGGGCCCCTCAGGCCACTCCAAGCTGGCGATGACCTGTAGCCGGTGACTGGCATGGGTTGGCGTTCGTACGGACGGGCAGAACGAGGGCGGGCTGACCCACCAGCCTGGTTGCCCGTTGGTTCAGAGCGTAAGGTTCGGCTGAGTCCGCGCGAATCGTCGGGTAGTCACGGGAGCAGGCATGGAGCGACCATCCGCAGATCCGATGGGAGAAGCCTCATGGTCGGCATTTCCAGCGCCGCTGACTTGTGGATTAAAGTACTCTCGCTGTCGTTCATGGGCCATAGGAGGCATTACTCATGGAACGAAGATCAGCTGACGATGCGCAGGCTAGGAAAACCTCGAATCCGCTCGGGGATAATGGGGAAGACCGCGACGCACGTTCAGAAGGCGATCCGCGATCCTTGACCGGCAGGTATTTCCCCCGGCTAGTTATCAGCGCCGTGGCGCTTACCCTGATTGTGGTGAAGTTGGTGCGCCCCGGCGCCCACATCGATGCTGTCGTGCTTGGGCTGCTGGCTCTGGCTGCGATCCCATGGCTCTCGGACGTTATTCAAAGCGCGAAAGTGGGTGATTTCAGCATCGAATTCAAGGTCGATAGGCTAGCGCGGCGTCAAGACAGGCAGCGGCTGCTCCAGGAGGAACAAGGGAAGGAAATCCGTCAGCTCAGATTCTTGGTTTCGAACTTTGCGAACCCGGCAGAGGTCATGCATCTGACTAAACTTGCCGGCGGTACCCCTTTCCCGGTGATCAAGGACGGGACTTTCTCATACTTCAAAGAAGAACTGCACAGGCTCCGCGGTTTGCAGCTCATCGAGGGGCAAGAAGGTAAGGGACTGCGCTCTATGGAGTCTCAGGGGGGCGATGTGAAAGATCATTTCAAGATCACGGACAAGGGGAGGGAACTCCTCCGCCATCTGGCCGAGGTGCAAACGGAAGACGGCAAATGAAGGCACCGCGGGCACAGTACGGCACCGGCACCCGCGGGGATCCTGGCCTGGTGGGAAGCAATCGGAATGCCGGTGCGCAATGTGTACGGGCAGACCGAAGTGACCGGGGCAACATCGATCACATCGCTCCGCGGTTCCCGTTTCACCGGGGTGGGCACCCCGGTGCGGGGCACGGACGTCCACGATTCCAGCGGTACCGTAAGCGATTAGTCTGGCCATCCCCGTCGGTCAGTTCCATGTGCTCCGCGGTTCATCCGATCATGAGGGAGTCGCCATGCCTCGCACCCGGGTCCACAACCTGAACATCTCCCTCGACGGCTACGCAGCCGGCGAGCAGGTGACGTTCGATGCCCCGATCGGCGGTGCCGAGCGGCTCTTCGCCTGGTTCGATGGTCGTGCCATCCATGGGGTCGACAAGGTGGTGGATGCCCCCCTCACGCTAGACCGCGCCCTGACCAGCATGTGGGGCCAGGGAATCGGCGCCGAGATCATGGGACGACGCAAGTTCGGCCCGCAGGTCGGCGATTGGCCCGACGACGGGTGGCAGGGCTGGTGGGGCGACGAACCACCATTCCAAACACCGGTGTTCGTCCTGAGTCACCACCCGCACCCGACGATTGCCTTTCCCAACGGGACGAGCTTCCGGTTCGTGGACGGACCCCCGCACGAGGTGCTTCGCCTAGCCCAGGAAGCCGCAGACGGTGACGACGTCCGCATCGGCGGAGGGCCCTCGACGGTGCGTCAGTTTCTCCAGGCCGACCTGATCGACTTCATGCACCTGGTGATCGTGCCGATCACCCTCGGACGCGGCGTATCCCTTTGGGAGGGAACAAACGGCGCCGAAGATCGCTTCACGGTCGAGTCGGTCACCTCCCCTAGTGGCCTCACCCATCAGCTCTGGAACAAAAAAGATCACGTCTGAGTCCGGAAAACCCAGTGTCCACTTGGGGATCGCCTACGGACAGCTCTTGGAGCGTCACCGCCAGATTTCGGCGAGCAGCCCCGCGAGGGCTCGGGCTTGGTCGTAGCCTCCTCGCGCGGCCTGCAGACGCGTTGACGGATCCGGCGCATTGGCGTTGAACACGTCACCCGCGCCGCCATCGGGAAAGACGGTCTCGACCCTGCTGCCCCCTGCGCGCAGTTCGCCGACTTGGGTTGCGAGATCCATGCCCCACTCCAGCGGCATCCGCGACCTGCCGCCGAACGGTGACAGCACCAGCACCCGCCCGTATCCAGCCGCCAGGTCGGCGTTCTCACTGCGCCGGTAGCCGCCGTTGATGTACCGGTTCTCGCCGATGCGGTAGGGAGGGAAGGGACCGAAGCCGTTGCTGGTGCTGGCGGCGACGGCGTCTACCAGATCGATTCCGCTGTGGCGGTCGAACACGACCGGTTCCCCGGTATGCGCGTCGACAGCCGCGATAAGCACAGGCTGTTGCGGCCAGTGCTGGCTGGGAAGCCGGGCCGCGACGATGTCGCGCCAGCGCGTCTGGCCAGAGCCGTCGGAAGCATCCATTTCGAGCGCTGCCGCGCCCATCCTGCGGCGCATGTCGGATGCGTCCTTAGCAGAACCGATGATTCCGTTCGACCACTCCATGTAGGTCGCCCCGGAGAAACCCGGAGCGCGTCCCCTGTCCGATCCGGCGTCGCCAGCCTGCGGCCGAGGCACCTCGGCGAGGATGGAAGCATACAGTTCGGCCGGCCGTGTCCCGCTGGTGATCTGGGCCGCCACCGTCGATCCTGACGACGTCCCGATGATGAGATCGGCTTCGGTTACATCGACCCCGGCATCGGACAGGCCGGCGATGAGACCAAGCTCCCACGCATTGCCTGCCGCTCCGCCGCCGGCGAGAACCAGAGCTCGCTTGTCTGAGTTGCCCGCCTGTCTCGTGGCGTCGGCCTGCTGGCCGGGCATCGGCCAATCCCCGTGCCGTGGCGTCCGCGTCACCGCGATGCCATCGGAGGTGGTCATCGAGCCGATACGCGGAGTCGAAGAAGGTGTTGCGTTCATGGGAGCCGCCTTTCGAGGATTGCCTGTGGAGCGCTCCCGATGGGTCTCACCTCCTGCCGATGGATCACGATTGAACATCAGTGACCTTTGTCCCTGACTCCCGCGCGACCTCCTCGCCGAGGATGAGTGACGGATTCCGGGCCAGACGCGTTACGAAGATATCTGACCGCCGAACGTGAGCGGCGGCAAGCCCACCAGGATTCAACAACCCAGAGCTGAGGATCACGAATGAATGGGGCGACCAGCGGTACGGCCACGGGCATGCCTGGCTTGCCGGAAGTGTGGCAGTGGCAGGAGCAGCTCGTCGGGTTCGGGACGCGTTACACGGGCAGCAGCGGTCATGCGGCCTATGTGGACTGGCTTGCCGGGCAGCTGTCGGCGGTGCCCGGCTTCAGGATGCAGACCGACCGGCTGACTTTCAGCCGCTGGCTGGCCCGCGACTTCGCCCTGACAGTCAGCGTCCCGGCGTCTGCGGGCCGGTCAGGCCCGGTCCCGCTGACCTATTACTATCCCTACTCCGGGCAGACGCCGCCCGGCGGCGTGACCGGCCCCCTGGTCGATCTGGGCCTGTATCCGGCCGGCAACCCGGTCGTCAGCGGTTACACCGAGGCGTTCTGGGCGCCGGCCCGGGGCGGGATCGCCCTGGTCCGGGCCGTGCCGCCAGAGTTCTCGCTGGATCTGGGCCAGACGGCGACCGGCGGCTACGTGCCGGGCCAGAGCTCCGCCCTGGCGGCCGTCGATTACGCGGCGCACGCTGCCGCGCTGACAAATCCTATCTTCCAGGGCATATTCGAGCCGGTGCCGCTGCTCGACGCGAAGAACGCCGGGGTGCGTGGCGTGGTCGTCGCCTGGACAGGGCTGCCCGACGAGGAGGTCGTCAACCAGTACAACCCGTTCACCTCGTCCTATCCGGCCGCATCTGGCCTCCCGACCCTCGGCGATCCCGGCTGCCCGGCCGTCTGGGTCGGCGACTCAACCGGCACCGAGCTGGCCGAACTGGCCGCGGGCGGCCAGGCTAGCGCCACCCTCGTGCTCACCGCGGACATCACCGCGGGTGCGGCGACCGAGACGGTCTGGGGCTGGCTGGAAGGCTCGGGGAACACCGGCGAGAACATCATCATCAACACCCACACCGACGGGCCGAACGCCGTCGAGGAGAACGGCGGGCTCGGGCTCATCGCCCTGGCCCGGCACCTGGCGGCCCTGCCCTCGCGCAACCGTGACATTTATTTCGCGCTGGTCACGGGCCATTTCCAGCTGCCGCAGTTCAGCCGCACCATCCTGAACCTGGCCCACCCGGAGGTCGGCCAGGGCGCCGTCAGCACGTGGATGCTCGACCACCCGGACATCTACCGGGCCGCCGTGCTCGGCGTGACCGTGGAGCACCTCGGCGCCACGATGTGGACCGACGACCCGGTGACCGGGCAGTACGGGCCGGCCGGCGGATCGGAGTGGGGCACCACCTACACCATGCCGCGGGACGTTCTGAGCCTGGTCAACGCCGAGCAGGACGCGTACCTGGCCGCGGTCGCCGCCGTCAACGCCAGCGGCTGGCCGGACCACCCCGTGGTCACCGTGCGGCCGGGAGCCATCCCGGCCTACTTCGGTGAGGGATCATCGCTGTACGCGGTGGGGCTCGGCACCGTCTCGCTGTGCCCGTCGCCGACCTACCTGCTGCAGGCCGGGGACGCGCAGCAGCCGCAGCTGCTCGACCTGGACAAGCTGGACCAGCGCCTGATGTACGGCCAGCTCCTCGCCCTCGCCCAGACCATCGGCACGCTCGACGCACTCCCGGCGTCCGCCCTGTAAGCCCACCGCTGCGGCACCTTCAGGCGTACGATCTTGTGGCCCGGCGGCGCAGGTCCGGGCTGGCCGGGCGGCGCGCACCGGCGTGCTGGCGAAGTCGCGGGAACTTGCTGGCGCAGGTTCTGTTGCAAGGAGGCCGTCGATGGCAGAGGAACCGTTCCGGACGATCATTGAGCCGTTCCGCATCCACTCGGTCGAGCCGATGCGGCTGACCACCGGGGCGGAGCGGGCAGCCGCCCTGGACGTCGCGGGATACAACTTGTTCGAGTTGCGGGCCGAGGACGTGCTGATCGATCTGCTGACCGACTCGGGGACCGGCGCGATGTCAGCTGAGCAGTGGGCGGGGGTGCAGCGCGGCAATGAAGCGTACGCGGGGTCTCCCTCGTTCGAGCGGTTCCGTGCGGCGGTGACCGGCCTGTTCCCGTTCCGGCACGTCTTGCCCACGCACCAGGGCCGGGCCGCGGAGAAGATCTTGTTCACCGTGACCGG
>JBEKGC010000410.1:0-6025 GCA_050013055.1 Streptosporangiaceae bacterium | reverse complement strand
GGTGATGATGTCGCCGCCGGCGAAGTTCGGGTTGGCGGCGGCGAAGCACGCCGGGCCGTAGGACGCCTGGCCGACGATCCGCTCGCGGAACCCGGGGGCGAACCGCTCGATCTGGCTGATGACCGCCTCGGTCGCGTCACCGGCGTAGCCGTGCGGCACGTGCGCGTAGCTGTACAACGGGTGAACACTTCCCGCGGAACGAGCCGGGTCGGCGAGGTACTGCTGTCCGACCAGCACGAACGGCCGCTCCGGCATGCGCCCGGCGTGGATCTCCCGCTCGCTCGCGGCGATCTCGGCGTAGCTGCCGCCCAGGTGCACGGTGCCGGCCCGGCCGACATCGGGGTTGACCCACGGCATGCCGCCCTCGACCGCGAAGTCGACCTTGAACGCTCCCGGCGCACGGCGGAACCGGCGGAACGCCCGGCCCACCCGCGCGGGCAGCGTGTCGCCGAGCAGGTCAGCGACCGCCGCCGGGGCGAGGTCGAACAAGGTCACGTCCGCTGCGGGCAGCTGTGACGCCGTCGTGACCCGCGTGCCCGTCTCGATCTTGCCCCCGGAGTCGGTGAGCAGCGCGGTGAGCGCCGCGGTGATCGACCCGGAGCCGCCGGCCGCGACCGGCCAGCCCCAGCGGTGCCCTGCCGTGATGATGCCGACGCCGATCGCCGAGGAGAGCGGCTGATGCAACGGCCGGAACGCGTGCGCGGCCACCCCGCCGAACAGCGCGCGTCCCTTCTCGGTGGCGAACAGGCGGCCGAACGCCGAGCCGGGCAGCAGCGTCGGCAGCCCGAACCTGGCCAGCGCCAGCGGGTGGCTGGGTGCCCGCAGCAGCGGCCCCATGATGTCGTCGGCCAGCTTGTCGTACTGGGCTGAGGGGCGCCCGAAGGCCAGCCGCCAGCGGGCTCCGTCGCGGCCAAGCCCGGCCGCGGTCTCCTCAACCGACCGGTAAAGCAGGCCAGCCTCACCGCCGTCGAGCGGGTGCGCGCAGTCTATCTCCGGCCAGCGCCAGGACAATCCGTACTTGTCCAGGCCCAGGCCGGTCAGGAACGGGGAGCCGACGGCCATCGGGTGGAAGGCCGAGCAGTGGTCGTGCAGCAGGCCGGGCAGCAGCGACTCACCTGAGCGCGCGCCGCCGCCGGGCTCGTCGGCCGCCTCGAGCACGGTGACCCGCACGCCCTCGGCGGCGAGGGCCACCGCGGCGGCGAGCCCGTTGGGCCCGCCGCCCACCACCGTCGCGGTGGTCATGCCGTCACCTCCTTCCCGCCGTACTGCTCGCTGACGGCTTGCCGGGCGCCCGCCCGTGACCAGGTCACCTGCACCGGGATCGGTCCGTTGGGCAGCCACGGCTGCTCGGCGACCGCGTCGGCGACCTGCCAGGTGCCGCGCTCGATGACGCCGAGCGCCGCGTCGATCACCTTGTACGCCTGGTCGCCGCGGTGCACCGGCTGGGACTCCACCCAGACCACGACCAGCTCGCCTGGCTTGAAGCCGGCCTGCGCCTGCACCGCCCTGATCAGGTCCTCGTTGTGCAGGTGCCCGTCGCCGAAGTTGAACCCGACCAGCGAGTTGCACACGAACTCAGCCTCGCGCACGGTCCGGGTGTCGATGTCGGGCAGGTGCCGAAGCAGCAGCGAGAACAGGCCGCGGCCCTGGCTGTGCATGGTCCGCCACGCGATCGTCAGCTGCATCGTCACGTCGGCCCACTCGCGGTCGTAGCCGAACGCCACGAGCTGGTCGACCTGGTTGGCCGCCGGCCGCTTGACCGCGTTGAGCTTCTCCTCGGCGCCCGGCGCGAACGCCCACAGCGCGGACGCCCAGTTACCTGCGTACTGGCGCATCGAGGGCAGGAACGACACCAGGTCCGGGCGCAGGTTGCCGAGCACGGGGAAGAACAGCAGCGCGGCCACGATCGCGAGCAGCAGCCACGGCGAGGACATGTCCGTGATCGCGTAGCCGTGCCAGGACGGGTAGCCGGCGAACAGGAACACCGCGGCGTAGCCGAACAGCACGTTCCACTCCAGCGGCACGGCCAGCGGGAACGTCGAGATGATGAACAGGTGGAAGATCACCATCACCGCGACCGCGGCCAGCGTCACCGGCTTCCACGGGGACAGCAGCAGCACCAGCGGGGTGATGATCTCGACGAACGTGCCGCCGCCGTGCGCCATCGTGTGGGCGAGCCGGGACGGGCGGATGTCACGGGGGAAGTCGCGGTAGTGCGCCCGCTTGATCCACCGGAACGGCATGGCGGGACTGTTGCTGACCATGGGCGGCACCACGTTGACGAAGTGCCTGCCGAGCTTGGAAAAGCCGGCGCCGATCCAGACCGTGACGATCAGCAGCTTGAGCGCGATGATCATGTCGGTGAACGGCAGCACGGTGGAGAACACCAGGACGGGCAGGTACTGCTCGCCGCGCGCGGCCAGGAAGATGATCTTGTCCCGCAGCCCGTTGAGCACGAGCAGCACGATCGCCGGGACGATGAGCACCGGGCTGACCAGGCCGGAGGTGTTGCCGGGCACCGCGGCGGACAGCGAGTCGCTGTGCACGCCCGGCACTACCAGCGGCACGATCACGCTGACGATGAGCGCGAGGTAGAGCGCGACATCCACGGGGGTCCGGCGGTCACCGGCCGTGAGCGGAACCCGCTTCCACGGCCGCAGCCGGATCGTGCCGGTCCGGGCCCAGAACAAGATGCCGCCGGTCATCGGCTTGAACTTTCCCGCCAGCGGGCCCCAGGACCCGGCGACTCCCACGGTCTCAAGCAGCACCGTCCACAGCACCGCCTTCTCGTACACGATCGGCTGGTTCCACCACTGCGCGACGTGCCAGAACGCGGGCAGGTGTGACGTCGCGGTGGCGATCACCACGCCGCCGAGGATGTAGAACGTCAGCAGCTTGGCGATGTAGATCACGTGCACCATCCGCGGGGTGCCGAACCCGCGCTCTACCCAGTGCAGGGCCAGCACCTTCATCCGGTGCATCAGCGGCTCCTGCATGAACGTGCCGGGGTCGACCTTTGGCAGGTCAGGCTGGGTGAATCCCATCATGGTCTCCTTACGGTGATGAGGCTAGCGAGGGTTGCTGCTCAACCCGAGGCGCTATGAGTGCGCGGCGCGCAGGGCTGGTTTGTCGATCTTGCCGACAGGGTTCTTCGGCAGCGCGGGCACGATGTTGATCGCCACCGGGATCTTGATCTTGGTGAGGTTGCCGCGGCAGAGTGCCAGCAGCTCGTCGGCCGTCACGGTCGCGTCCGGGTAGGTGACCACGTCGGCCACTGGTACCTCGCCGTATACCTCGTGCGGTGCGCCGATCACGGCCGCTTCCAGGACTGCGTCGTGCCGGGTCAGGACCGACTCGATCTCCTGAGGGTAGATGTTCTCGCCGCCCCGGATGATCATGTCCTTGATCCGGTCGACGATCGTCAGGTAGCCATCCGGGTCCAGCACGCCGACGTCGCCCGTGTGCAGCCAGCTGTCCACGATCGCCTCGGCGGTGGCTTCGGGGCGGTTCAGGTACCCGCGCATCACGTTCGCGCCGCGGATGACCACCTCGCCCGGCTCGCCGACTGCGGCGAACGAGCCGTCCGGCCGCATCGTGGCCACCTGCTGACCCGGCAGCGCCACCCCGACCGTGCCGGGCTTGCGCGCCCAGTCCAGCGGGTTGACGGTCGACGCGCAGGTCCCCTCGGTAAGCCCGTACCCCTCGATGATCGGGAAGCCGAACCTGGCCTCGCTGCGGCGCAGCAGCTCCACCGGCACCGGCGCCGCCCCGCACACCGCGAACCGGACGGACGAGGTGTCGCCGAGCCGATCCTCGGGCAGCTCGGCCAGCCGCGCGTAGATGGTGGGCACCGCGGAGAAGTACGTCGCCCGGTACCGCGAGATCGCGGCGAGAAAGGTGTCCGGGGCGAACCTAGGCAGGATCGTCACCTGGCCGCCGACCATCATCGGCGCGAGGCAGCTCACCAGGATCGCGTTCACGTGGAACAGCGGCAGCACCAGCAGGCAGTTGTCGTCCGGGCTCAGCTTCATCGCCTTGCCGAGCGAGGCGCCCATCGCCACGAGGTTCGCGTGGTCGAGCATGACACCCTTCGGCCTGCCGGTCGAGCCGCTGGTGTAGATCAGCAGGGCCAGGTCACCAGGCCGGGTGTCCGGTGCGGGCAGCGAGCCGGCCGTCACGGTGGCGAGGTCGCCGGCCGCCAGCACCGGGACGCCGTAGCTGGCGTCCGGTGCAGTGGCGATCATCAGCTTGGCCCCGGAATCGGCGATCTGGTAGCCCGCCTCGTTCGGCGTGAACACCGGGTTGACCGGGGTGACCGCCGCGCCCAGCCGCCAAGCGGCCAGCAGGGCGAGCAGCAGCTCCACCTGGTTGGGCAGCATCACCGCAACCACGTCGCCCCGGCTCACCCCGGCCGCAGCGAACTGCTCGGCGACCGCATCCACCCGGCGGGCCACCTCGGCGTAGGTCAGCTCGACCCGCGTGTCACGCATGCACACGTGGTCGGCCAGCATAACCGGACGGTTCCACGGCAAATAGTCAATGCTCATCGCTCCACCTCGAAGATCACGCGGACGTCTCCGCTCTGCCGTGGCGTGCCATATCGGGTGTTTGCCGAAGCGGCCATATCCGTCGGGTGGGCGCCCGGCAGGCGCGGGGCAGCCAGCGCGGCCGGGGCAGGAATTCGGTGGCCGGGCGCCGGATGGCCGGCGGCCCCCCGCGGGAGGCGGCCGGCGTAAAACACCAGGGCCAGCCACACGCTGAGGAAGAGCGTTCCGGCGATCGGGATGATGAGCGGGGCAAGGCTTGGTCCTGTCATGTCAGTAGCTCCTAATCAGGCAGCCTCCGGGGATGATGCTTTGACGGTAGAAGGAGCCTGTGAGCTGGGACATGGGCCCCGATCACGAAAAAACAAGAACAAGCGGCCAGCCTTTGTGCTGCCAGTCCGATCAGCCCGGGCGCGGCCGTGCCGTGCTCGGGGCCCCGGTCAGCGGTCGGCGGGCGGGGGCGGCAAGACGGCCGGACCCAGCCAGCGGCACGCCGACAGTGCCAGCTCGACATCGAGCCGGCTCTCTTGCACAGGACGGCCCAGGATCTCCTCGGCCTTGCGGATGCGGTAGTGCACGGTGTTCTTATGCAGCATCAGTTGTTCGGCGGTCGCAGTGAAACTCCCGCCGGTGGACAAAAAGACGCGCACTGTCTCCCGCAGCCGCGCCTGCGGCTCGTCATCGATTGCCAGGGCTCCCAGCGTGCTGTGCACCCAGGCGCGGGTGGCATTCAGGTCTGCGCACATCAAGGCGACCGGACCGGTCTGCGCAAACGCCGTCGTCCGGGGGCCGGCCGGACCTGCGGTCAAGGCCAGTTCTTGCGCCAGGCGCGCCTGATGATGCGTCCGGCGAAAGCCCTCGACGCCGGGAGCAGGAGCCCCGGCGGCCAGCCGCGTGCCCGGATCGGCATCGTCCACGGCTTTGTGAAGCGGCTCCCACCGGACGTTGGCGTGCCTGCCCAGCGGCAGCCAGGCCCAGACGCTGGCCTCATCCCGCGGCACCAGCAGCGGCCTGCCGGGACAGGCCAGCGCCTGGGCGGCCGCCATGACCAGCCGCTCAAGCCGGGCCAGCCCCGCGTTCCCCGGGGCCGGGTCGGGGTGCCAGGCGATGAGACCGACGTGGTCCTGACGTAGCCGGTAGCCCAGTTCGGCTTCGACCGTGCCGAGGTCGACCTGTTTGTCCTCGAGCAGCGCCCGGACCCGGCCTGCCCGCATGGCGGCCTGGGTGAGCAGCCAGCGGTCGCGTTCGTGTTCGTAGGCGGTGAAGACCTGTTCGGTGACCCGGTCGATGTACCCGGAGCTGAGCTCCACCATGCGGCGTGCCGCGGCCACGACAAGCGGAACCTCCCGGCCTTGCCGCGCCAGCTCATCCAGGCACCATTGCAGGACTCGCTCGTGGCCGACCCGGTAGGCGCGGATCAGCGCACCGGCGGGCACGCCACGCTGGGCCAGCCGCCGGGCGTACTCGATCGCCGCCGGCGG
>JBEKGC010000409.1:0-9519 GCA_050013055.1 Streptosporangiaceae bacterium | reverse complement strand
GTGGCCTGGACGTTGATCATCGCCATCGAGTGCGCGACCACGTCGTGCAGTTCGCGCGCGATCCGCATCCGCTCGGCGTCCACGCGCCTGCGGGTTTCCTCCTCCCGGGCCTGCTCGGCCCGGGCCGCGCGGTCAGCCTCGGCGGCGAGCCACTGGCGGCGCGCGGCCACGTACGCGCCGACCGCGCCCGCCGCGAGCAGCTCCGGCCACATTGTGGCGTTCGGGCCGCCGAACCAGCCGAACGGCCCGAGCAGCCCCTCGGTGACGAAGATAGCCGCGGCCCCGGCGAGCCCGGCGGCGACGGCGGTACGCCGCGGGCGGGCCAGCGCGACCCAGTACACGCCGACGATGACCGGAACGAGCGCGGCACCGTCGATCTGGCCGAGCGCCGCCCATCCGGCCGCGCCGCCCACGGCCAGCCCGAGCACCTGCACCGGACGGCTGTTGCGCCAGATCAGGGCGACCGACGGCGCCGCCAGCAGCAGGTAAGCGGCCAACGGCGGATGGCTGGTCAGGTGCAGGCCGCCATAGCGGTGCACCGGGTTGGCCTCGGCGTAGGCGCCGGACACGGTCAGTGCGGTCACCAGCACGACGCCCGCAGCGCCCAGCCAGCGCCGCGGCCGCCTGACCGCGCTTTTGATGCCCATCACCCGGAGCGTACGCCGGCGGCGGGCCGACGTCATCGTCGCTGCGCAGGCCGGCCAGCTACTGCGCCGGGAGTACCCGCTGCGCCCTGTGGCGTAGCTCACCGGACGGCAGGAGGACGATGCCCGATTACCCCGGCCCGGGAGAGCCTCGTGATCAGCGGCGCAACCGGGCGCCCAGATCCACGTGAGGGAGTACGCGCATGCACACCACCACCACCACTACCACCGCCCCCGCCGTGCCGCAGATCAGGCCGGGCCGCGCCCGGGCGCTATCCGCGGCGGGCGGCGCCCTGGCCGCCGCCCTGGCCTGGATCGTGGAAGTCCCCTTGCTTGGCATCCACCTGAACGTCCGCTTCGGCGCCGGCCACCTTCAGGCGATCGCGATCGGCCAGGTCATCGGCGTCACCGTGGCAGCCTCACTGCTCGGCTGGCTGCTGCTCGCGCTGATCGAGCGACGCACCCCGCAGGCCCGGCTCCTGTGGACCGGCATCGCGCTGGCCGCGCTGGCCGCATCGCTCGCGTTGCCGCTGACCGCCGCGACGACCACCTCAGCCGTCGCCGGGCTCATCGTGATGCACCTCATCGTCGGGGCCGTGGTGATCCCGGCCATGGCGCACACGGCCCGGACGCGCTGACGACGACCCCGGACGGCGCGACCGCCCGGCCGGGGGGCCTTGAGGGGCTGGCGGGCGGCGCTGGCGATAACCCGGCGCCGGCGCGGCCACCGGTCAGCTGTCACCTGGACGGCCCAGCCAGCGGGTGAACCAGGAGCGGGCGCGTTCCAGGACGTCGAGCTGGTGGGTGCGCTTGGTGAACCCGTGGTTCTCGTGCGGGTAGATCACCAGCTCGTGCTCGGCGCCGAACTCCATGAGCGCCCGGTGGAAGTACGTTGCCTGGCCGACCGGGATGTTGGTGTCGTCCTCGCCGTGCAGGATCAGCACGGGGGTGGTGACCTTGGCCGCGTAGGAGATCGGGCTGAGCTGGTCGTGGCGGTGCGGGCCGGGTCCTTCCCAGCCGAAGCTGCCTGATAGGCCGGCATCTGTGCGGCCGAGCTCGCCGATGCCGATCTGCATGGCCCAGTCGGTGATGCCCGCGCCCATCACGGCGGCCCGGAAGCGTCCGGTCTGCGTGACCGCCCAGGCGGCCATGAACCCGCCATGGCTCCACCCGCCGATGCCAAGCCGGGCCGGGTCCGCGACGCCGTCGGCGACCAGGGCGTCGAGACCGGTCAGGATGTCGGTCCACTCGTCCTGGCCCACGGCGCCTGCCACCATGGCGGAGAAGGCGTGGCCGTGCCCCGTGCCACCGCGCGGGTTGGGGTGGAATACCGCGAAGCCGGCCGCGGCCAGCCACTGGCCCCAGGACACCCAGGACAGCATGAGCTCGTCTGCCCACCGGCTGGTGGGCCCGCCGTGGACCATCGTCACCAGGGGGAACGGGCCGTCTGCCCGGCCCTGGCCCGGCGGCAGGATCAGCACGCCGTCCAGCTCCAGCCCGTCGGATGCCCGCCAGGACAGTCGTTCCTGGGTTCCCAGGGCGATGCCGCGCAGTTCCGGGCGAGTATCGCTGATCCGGACGAGCGCATCGGCCGGGCCGGCGCTGACATCGCGGGGTGCGTAGGCCGTGCTCGCCAGCACCGCGATCACGGCCGCGTCGTCACTGACGCTGAGCGCGGCCGCCTCACCCGCCCAGGTCGTCACCCGCCGGAACGACGGGCCAGCGGGCTCCAGCCGGTACAAGGCGGTGTCCAGCCCGTCGGCGAACAGTGCCGCTGGCGGCCCGCCGGTGACCTGGACGAGCTGGTCCGGGCAGACAGCCAGGCTGGCCGTCAGGTTCTCAGGCCCGGCCGAGACGGTCCCGTCCGCCGAGACGGTGATGTCGATCACCGCGGCGCCTTCACCGGGTGGGACTATTTCCAGCCAGGCCGCATGCCAGCCGCCTGGACCTTGCCACCACACCGGGGAGCGTGCCTCCCAACCCAGCGGGCCCAGGTCCGCGGCGGTGCCGTCATCGGTGCCTGCGATGTGCAGCCGGCTGGTGAAGACGCCCGGCTCATACTCCGGGCAGTCCCAGCTCACCACCGCAAGCGCCCCGCCGTCCGGGCGCTGCGCCACGGCGGTGACGTGCCGCCCGGCCAGCCCGGCGACCACGCTGAGCTCGCCAGAAGCCAGGTCGAGCAGGCGCAGCCGGTGCCAGAGCCAGTGCTGGCGTACCGCGCGCTCGGACCACACCACCGCGTCGTCATGGTCGGCCTGGCGGGCCTTGTCGTCATCGGTCTGCTCGTCGCCGGCGACCAGGGCCACCCGCCCGTCCGCAAGCGGCACCAGCCCGGAGATCTCGCCATCCCAGCGCAGCACCGTCTCCTCGTCTCCGCCCGGCCCGTCGGCGGTGATCCGGAGACGACGAAGCTCCGCATCGGCGACGTAGAACAGCCAGGCCGAGTCCAGCGACCAGCGCGGCAGCCGGATGCCGTCACCAGCCAGCCTGATGGGTGCCGCGGTCTGCGCGACGGGTGCGAGCCACAGCCCGCTGACCCTCGGTCCTGATCCGGCGGCCGATGAGGTCATCCAGGCGACCCAGAGGCCGTCGGGTGAGATCACCGGGTCGGCCGCCACGGCACCGTCCACGATCAGGGCCGCGGACAGGACTCCCGCTGCTTCGCCTTCCTCGCTCACCCGGACATTCTGCTCCGGTGCCGCCTGCGGCACACGCCTAACGGAGCCAGCACAACTTTCCGCGACGTCACACCACCCCGCGACCCCGGCCATACGCCTGCATGCCATTTCCTTCGCTAGCGGCTTGACCTCGACCCGTGCCCCCGTGCTGTCTCACCCGCCCGCCATCGGGTACCAAATCATCCGCAGGAGCCGGATCTTCCACGATTTTCCCCAGGTCGGCGCATCATGGAGCGCTGGCATACCGAGGATCACAGCAGTATCGTCGCGCGAGATCAGGCCACCGCGAGGAGCGCGGTACAGGCCACCGCGAGGAGCGCGATACGGGCCACCGCGCAAACGCGATACGGGCCGCCGGAGCCTAGGATCGCCCGATCCGCACCCGTCGGGCTGATGGTGGGCGCGTCAGTGTCCATGGTCCGGTGCGGAGGGGCCAAGCGAAGCTAGCCATAGTTCGACGCTCTGCACGTAAGCGGGGACGAGTTCCGCCGCGGAGCGATGAGCCACGATGAGCGCGGCCGCCTCCTGGCCGGCCTGACCGCGCAGCCTGAGCACAGCGTAGGCGAGCATGGCCGAACGACGCCGGCCCTGATGGCAGTGAATGAGCACCCGCGCCTGCGGTTCCTGATCCAGGGCCCGGACGGCAAAGCGCGCGGCCGCGGCCCACAATCGCGGATGCTGGCTGAGGCCAAGATCCCGCATCGGGGCATGGGCTACCCGGGCGGCACCGAAAAGTGCCCGCTCGACCGCCAGGTCCTGGGCGATCAGTACCTGTGTCCGGGTCCGGCAGTTCACGATATGCGTCACCCCCTGCCCGGCCAGGCCGACGACCGACTCGGCGGTAGGGACGCTGCCGATAGCGATGCGCTCCGCACCGATCCAGCTCATCCCGGCCGTGGCGGGGTCCGGCCCGTACACCCGCGTGCTGTAGCGATGTACTGTCGCTCGCCAGTCGCGTACCGTGTCCACATGACTCCCCGGGCGGCCGGCTCTCAACCCATCCAGGTCGTCAGCCGCTTTTGGCCGCCCACAGCAGTATCTCCTCGAATGCCTCCACGTTCCCCATCGCGTCGTTGACGGGATTGTGGTCATGGGCTGTCTTTCTGAACCGCTTCCAGCCCTGGGTCTCGCTCCAGTTCCGGTTGAGGCCAGCCCAGAAGTCGCTGATGCGGCGGCCGGAGTGCCCGAATGGGTTGTCCATTCCAGCCCGATCGAACAGGCCGGCTATCCACTGCCAGTCGTAGGCCGGGTTGTCGCTCACGAAGACGGGCCGCCTGTTACCGAGGTGCGCTTGGAGCCAGGCGGCAAAACTTTGAGCGACTTCCTCATCGGCCGCTATGCGCTCGCCGACGATGCTGATCGCGGGGTTGGCCGGGTCCGGTGTCGCCTCGAACAGGCGTCCGTGGAACGAGTCACGCGTGTCGTAGTGAACGGCCCCGAACTCGGTGAGCACGCCGTGCACCGGACTGGTGCCACGTGCCTCGCAATCGACGAATATCCATGGTGTCTTGTTGCTCATCTTGCCCGCATTATCTCCAAAATCCGCCTGGCCGGTGAGAATTACCTGGTGGCTAGGAAGCATCCGTCCCCGGTACCCTTCAGGTCTGGCCTGCGACCTGACTGCGTCAGGTCCGTTCTTGGCCCGGCTGCGGTCAGGTCAGGAACTCCAGCAGCCAGGGGGCGAGAGCGGCTGGGCTGACGTTGTGGTCCTGACCCTCCAGAGCCCCTAGCCGGGCATGGGGGATCGCCCGCTGGAGCGTCCGGGCGGTCTCGGCCATGAACGGGAAGCTGGCCGTTCCGTACATCACGAGCGCCGGCGTGGACAGCCGGGCCGCTCGCTGGCGCGGTACGGTCCCGTCTGGACCGAGGATGGCGGTGTGGTCATAGGCGAGGGTGGGCCCCAGCGCCGCCATGGCGGGCCAGAAGTCCTGCGTGCGCAGGCCGTCGATCTGCTCGGCCGGGGTTCCGGTCAAGGTCATGAACAGGGCGACCGCGTCACCGTGGCGGCCCGCGTCCAGCGCCTCGGCCAGTTGCCCGAGGTAACGGCGCCACGCCTGCTGGGCGGCCGGGTCGTCGTTGTAGGGCGGTTCGTACATGGCCACCCTGGTGACGTTGCCGCCAAGCTTGAGCGCCGCGTCAAGCGCGAGCGCCGCGCCGGAGGAGTGGCCGTACAGGGCGGCGGTCCCGCCCGCCACCTCGATCAGCGCCTGGATGTCCTCGATCTCCCTGTCCACCGCGTACGGGAGGGTATCGCCGCTGTCTCCCCGGCCCCTGCGGTCATAGCCGAAGACGGTCAGGTGCGACGCGAGCAGGGCTCGCAGGGCTGCCTTACCGCCGCGGGTACTCAGCGCACCGTCGACGACGATCAGCGCGGGACCTGAGCCCTGCTGCTTGTACTCGATCAGGGTGCCATCCGCGGATGTCACTGAGGTCATCGCTCGTCTCCTGGCCGGGTCTGCTCCCTGGCCGAAGGCTACTCGATGTCATTCTGGCCGCCCCGTCAGCTGGCCGTCGGGGCATGCCCTCACCCCGGTCCACGACCCGCACCCAGCCCAGGAAGTACAGTCGTCCGGATGGGCCGCGAGCGTCGTACCAGAAAAGCCCCGGCGGGCGGGCGGCCTCGGCTGGGGCGGGACTTCTGGCTCTACTTCAGCGGGCAGGCCGTCTCTCAGCTGGGCGGCTCGTTCACCACCTTCGCCTTGCCGCTGCTGGTGTACAAGCTGACCGGATCGGCCACGAACCTGGCGTTGACCACCGCCGCGGAGTTTGTGCCTTACCTGCTGTTCGGTCTCCTGCTCGGCGCGGTCGTCGACCGGTTCGACCGCAAGCGTCTCATGCTGGGCAGCGACATCGCCCAGGCGATCGTGATCGCCGTGATCCCCGTCCTGGCGACCGCCGGGTTGCTGCGGGTCGCGGACATCTATGCCGTGACCTTCGTGCAGTCGACGCTCGGGATCATCTTCGACTGCGGGGAGTTCGCGGCCATCCCCTCGCTCGTCGGCGAGCAGGAACTGGTCACGGCCAACGCCCGCATCATGGCGACGAACAACGCCGGTCAGATCCTCGGCCCCGGGCTCGCCGGCGCGCTCGTGGCCTTCGTGCCTGTCGCCGATCTCCTGTTCGTGGACGCAGGCTCCTTTCTCCTCTCGTCGGGCTGCCTGGCCCTGATCCGCTGCAGCTTCAACGCCGCCCGCCCGGCCGGGCGCCCCGCCGGGTCAGCGATCCGGGCCCTGCTCGCCGACGTGCGGGAGGGACTGGCCTACGTGTGGTCGAACCCGCTGCTGCGCTCCATCTCGATCATGATGGCGCTCATCAACCTGGTCGCCACGACGGCCAACTCCCAGCTCGTCCTGCTGGCCCGGCGCGCCCTGCACGCCACCAACTCCGAGACCGGCTTTCTCTATGCCGCTGGCGCCGCCGGCATCGTCGCGATCAGTCTCGCGGCCGGGCCGATCCGCCGGCGTGTCTCCTTCGCCGTCACCGCCCTCGGCGCCCTTGTCCTCGCCGGGTTGACCATGACCGCCATGGCCCTGGCCGGCTCCTACCCGGCCGCGCTGGCCCTGTGGGCGGCGTCCTCGGGTTTTGGCCTGTTGTTCAACATCAATACCGGCGCCCTGCGCCAGGCGATCGTCCCGCCCAGGCTCTACGGGCGGGTGGTCAGCGTCGCCCAGGTCCTGGCCTGGTCGGCCATCCCCCTCGGGTCACTCGCCGGGGCGGCCGCGATCAACCTGAGCGGGAGTGTCACAGGCGTCTACGCCGTCATCGGCGCTCTCATCGCCGCCATCGCCGTCGCCTTCGCCTTCAGCCCGGTCGCGCACGGGGACCGCTACCTCGCCGAGGCGGCCGGGCGGCGCGCCGGGTCCGCGGCTGCTTCCGCCAGGACTGGCGAGCCGGGGCCGCCGCCGGGCATGATGGCGGGGTGATCCGTCAGCTGGCTAGGGTGGTGGCGGCGCCGCCGGGCAAGCCGGTCCGGGCGGAAGCAGCCCAGGACCAGGAGCGGGCCCGCCGCCTGGCGCTGCGGCCCGGCACCTGGGACCGGCAGGAGGCGGCGGCCATGCGGGCCGGGTTCGACGCGGCCGCCCGTGACTGGGAGGCGTCCCGCGGCGGGTACCGGCCTCCGGTGCTGGCCGACGCCCTGGCCCGCGGCGGCCCGTTCCGGCCCGGCCGGGCGGTGGAGATCGCCTCGGGTACCGGCTTGCTGACGCCGCTGATCGCGGCGGTGTGGCCGCAGGTGGCCGCGGTGGACCTGTCCGGCGGCATGCTGGCGCAGTCGGCGGTGAGCGGCCGGGTCCAGGCCGATGCCGCCCGGCTCCCGCTGGCTGACGGCTGCGCGGCCGCGGTCATCATCGGCGACGGGCCGCTGTTCGCCGCCGAGGCGGCCCGCGTGATGGCGGCCGGGGCGGTGCTTGTGTGGTCCAACGCGCTGGGCGACGGGGCTCCGTTTTTCGTGCCCGTCGAGACCCTGGCCGGAGTGATGACGGCGGCGACGGGCCGTGGATGGGACGCGGTCCACAGCGAGGCGTACTGGGGCCGCTGGGCCGTGCTCCGGCCCGCCTGATCCACCCCGGGGCGCTTGTGCCGGTCTCAGGTGAGGCCATACTGGCCGGATGGACCCCACAGACCTGGACGCAGATCCGCTGCGGCAACTCCAGGCATGGCTGGATGCCGCCCGCCGTGCGGACGAGCCGATGCCCGAGGCCATGACCATCGCGACCGCGACCGCTGACGGCATCCCCGCGGCCCGGGTGGTGATACTTCGCGGCCTTGACCGGGGGCTGGCCTTCTTCACCGACCTGACCAGCGACAAGGGTGCCGAGCTTGCCGCCAATCCGCAGGCGGCCGCGGTTCTGCACTGGCTTCGCCCGGTGCACCGCCAGGTGCGGGTGGTGGGACCTGTCGAGCCGGTCAGCGAGGAGGAAGCCGGCCAGTACTGGCGTACCCGCCCCCCGGCTACCCGCCGCAACGCCGCCGCCTTGTACCAGAGCAGCGTCATCGCCAGCCAGGCCGCCCTCCGGGCGCGGGTGCAGGACGTGCCGCCCGGCGACCCCGATCTCCCCCGTCCTCAGCGCTGGGGCGGCTTCCGGGTGCGGCCCGGCGCCGTGGAGTTCTGGCAGGAATCCCCGGACGGCCTGCACGACCGGATCCGGTACCGGCGGGCCGGCGATAGCTGGGCGGTCGAACGGCTGTCCCCTTAAGGCCAGGCGCGGTGGACGTGCCCCGCCGGTCAGCGAGGCTGGATCTCGCCCATCGGGCCGAAGCCGTCGTGCGGGGTGTCGATGTAGATGATCTGCGGCTGGGTGGCCACCAGGTCCGGTGCGGTGTCGAAGAACCTCTTCACATAGGGCTGCTTGACGTGCGTGCCGCCCGCCTCGGCGTCGGTGAAGCCCTCGATGCAGACGAACTCGTTGTCGTCGGTGAGGCTCCGGGCGAACTGGAAGAACAGGCAGCCGTTCTCGGAGTTGACGTCCTTGGCGTAGGAGTCGGCCAGCGCCAGCCATTCGCTCATCTTTTCCGGCCGGATCCGCATGGTGATATTGATAAGGATCATGGGTCCCCTCCTGCTAGGTGACGGTCGTCATCATCGTGGTGCGATCGCCCGCGATGGTCAACCCCGGCGCTGGCCGGCTCGCTGGCATCGCGCTGATCGCCCGGGTCGTTAGGATCCGTCATTTGGGTTCAGCGGGGCGGCGGTGGTGGTAGAGCCGGATGGCCCACAGGTAGCTGGCCAGGGCCACGCCGGCGCTCCAGGCGAGGGCGGCGACGATCGTGCCTGTGCCGGGCGCGATGCCGGTGAGCAGTCCGCGGACCGTCTCGGTGACGGGGGTGAAGGGCTGGTATTCGGCGAACTGGCGCAGCCCGGCGGGCATGGTGCGGGTGGGGACGAATCCGCTGCTGAGGAAAGGCAGCAGGGTCAGGAACATGGGAGTGTTGCTGGCGGTCTCGACGCTTTTGGCGGCCAGGCCGAGCGCGGTGGACAGCCAGATGAGCGCGAAAGCGAACAGCGCAAGGACACCGATGGCCGCCAGCCAGGCGAGCGGGCCTGCGCTGGGCCGGAATCCGACGGCGAGAGCGACCCCGAGCACGATGGCGACGCCCACCAGGGTCTGGATGAGGCTGCCGATCACGTGGCCGGTGAGCACCGCGGCACGGGCGATGGCCATGGTGCGGAAACGGTCGATGATGCCTCCGGTCATGTC